>CAZDUM010000007.1:24552-27842 GCA_964508645.1 uncultured Oscillospiraceae bacterium
CATCCCGCGCGTCACTGCTCGCTCAGCGGCTTGTCGCTGCGGTCCTCCGCCGTGGCCGAGGCCCCCAGGTTCACCGACGCCTTCTCCAGCTCCAGAAGCACATTGTTCAGGCGGCTGAGACGCTGCGGCGAAATATCTCCCTCCACCGCCTCCCGCGCGCTGCCGAGCACATCCTGCAGGGTATCCTGAATCTCGTCGATGCGCCCGAGAATGCGCTCCTGCGTCTCCTCGTCGATGGCCTCCCGAATGATATCCTCCTTCGTGAGGAGCTCACCGGTCTCCAGCTCAAATGTCGAATTGCCCATGACGACCACGGGGTCATAGCCGAAGTCCGCCCGCACTTTCTCCGCAAAATCTCTCTTCGAGTCGGTCTCCCCGTGCACGAGGAAAATCTGCTTCGGCGGAGTTTGGAACCCGCTCAGCCAGTCCAGCAGCCCCTTCTGGTCGGCATGCCCCGAGAATCCCTCCAGGTTATATATCTCGGCGCCCACGTTGATGGTCTCGCCGAACAGGCGCACCTCCTTGGCGCCCTCCACCAGACGCCGGCCCAGCGTACCCTCCGCCTGGTATCCCACGAAGACGATGCTGTTGCGGGGGTCCCACAGGTTGTGCTTCAGGTGATGCCGGATGCGGCCCGCCTCGCACATACCGCTGGCGGAGATGATGATCTTCGGCCTCGGGTCCGTATTCAGCATCTGGGAGTCCGCCGTATTGCGGGTGAACTTCAGATTCTTGAAGTCGAGCGGATTGTCCCCCTTGAGGATGTAGTTCTTCGTTTCCTCGTCGAACACCTGCGCGTTGCGCTGAAACACCTCCGTGGCCGTGGTGGCCATGGGACTGTCGATATAGACGTTGACATTCTCCAGCACGGGCTGGTACTCCGGATGCTGCTCATAGAACAGGTTGAACTGATAGATGAGCTCCTGCGTGCGGCCCACCGCAAAGGAGGGGATGATGACGCTGCCGCCTCGCTTTACCGTCTTCACTGTTATGTCAATCAGCGCGTCTATGCTCGTGGCATTCTCCGGATGCAGGCGATTGCCGTAGGTCGTCTCCATGATGACATAGTCAGCCTTCTTGATCTTGACCGGATCGCGCAGGATCGGGCGGTTCGTGACGCCCAGGTCCCCGGAGAAGACGATCTTCGACGTGGTGTTCCCCTCCTCCACCCAAAGTTCCGTGATGGCGGACCCCAGGATGTGTCCCGCATCGTTGAAGACGATGCGCATCTGCTCGTTGATCTCGATGAGCTGATCGTAGAGGACGGGCTTCACCAGCTTCAGGGCCTTCTCGGCATCCTCTATGGTGTACAGCGGCGATACGGGCGGTTTGTTCGTGCGCGCGTTCCGCTTGCTCTGCCACTCGGCATCCTTTTCGTGGATGTAGGCGCTGTCCCGCAGCATGACGCCGAGGAGATCGGCCGTGGCATCCGTGCAGATGATCGAACCCGAAAACCCGCGCTTGACCAGCAGCGGCAGACGGCCGCAGTGGTCGATATGGGCGTGGCTCAGTAGCACGCACTCGATTTCCTTCGGATCGAACGGGAACGGCTCCGCATTCATGCGGTCCATCTCCTTGCCGCCCTGAAACTGCCCACAGTCCAGCAGGATCTTATGCGTCTCCGTCTCGATGAGGTGGCAGGACCCCGTCACGCCCGAGGAAGCCCCGCAAAAATGTATCTTCATCTGTTTCTCCCTTTCCCTTACCTGTAGTTCCAAAGGCTGCGGCGTGCGGTGGAGATGGCGCTGGCGCCGGCCTCTATGGCCGCATCCACCTCCGCTTCATATTCGAGCAGGCCCCCTACCAGGATGGGCAGGTTGACCTGCTCGGCGAATTCGCGAATCTTCTTGACGACGACGCCCGGCATCAGCTCCGCGATATCCGGCTTGGCGATGCGCACCGTCTCCACCGCCGTATCCACGGAGTGGGAATCCACGATGAAGAAGCGCTGCACCGTGGCCAGTTCCGTCTCCCTGGCCAGCCGGATCATGTGGCTCTTCGTGGAGAGAATGCCGTCGGCTCCCAGGGCCTTCAGATAGGCCAGTCCGGCGCGATCCTTGCCGATCCCCTCCACGAAATCCATGTGAATGAATATCCTCTTGCCGGCCGCATGCGCCTGCTTGATTTGCTCCGCCGCCGTCAGGATGCTGGAATTTTGCATGAAGATCGCTCTGACCATGGACGCCAGCGCCGCCTCGAAATCATCCGCCGTGCGCACGGCCGCGGCCACCCGTCTGCCGCAGAAGCCCTCCGCCAGGCACATGCCATTCTCCGTCATGCCCATCTCTCCCCCTCCTTACACCGCTTCGTATCTATGCGTCCCCTTTTCTCTCAAAGAGGATGTCCAGATCCACCATCGTCGATATGCCGTCCACCTGCCCGCTGTCGCTGTACTGCCACATGATGTGGGGACCCGGATACGAAGCCTGGTCGGTATAGTGTGCCAGCCACAGCGGGAACGCCTGCAAGCTGTTCATATCCATATCCTGCTCCAGCCAGTCCGGATTGCCGTAGATGATCGGCTGCCGGCCAGCCGCCTGCACCGTCTCGCAAAAGGTCTCCGCTATGGCCGTCTTCTCCTCCCGGCTCAGGGATTCGATGCGCTGGGCACCCTCGATGTGCTCCATGTCGAAGACGACGGGGATGGCGCTGTCGTAGCCCCGCAGCCTATCCAGGACGAAGGTCGCCTCCTCGCGCGCCTCCTCCGCCGTGACGGCCTGCGAGAAGAAATACACGCCCGGCTCGACCCCCGCCGCCAGCGCGCCGTCCAGGTTCTGGCGAAAATACGCGTCCTCGTTCAGCCTGCCCGTCTCATAGCCGCGATACCCCGCGCGGATCATGGCAAAGGAGACGCCGGCCGCCCGCACCCGGCTCCAGTCTATGTCCTTCTGAAAGTCGGACACGTCGATGCCGCTTTGCGAGGTGTAGGTCTCGTCCTCGTAGCGGAGCCAGCCGTCCTCCCCCATGGAGAAGTGATCCGCATCGTAGTAGGGCTTCGGGCCCTCCTCCGGCGGCTCCGGCTGCGCCTCCCGCGCCTCCCGCGCATTTAGAAGATGCACGGTGGCATAGGCGGCTACGATGATGGCCGCCGGAACGGCCAGTAGCAGGCCCGTCCGCAGACGCCGTTTCTTCCGATCCCCGCCCTTCTCGTTTCGTTTCTTCATTCTTCTATCCCCCCTTGTAGTGCGATAGAGCCATACCCTCGCTCTATCCCTGCCTCGGTCTCAGTATACCACACCCCCTGCCGTCCCCGCCACCCCTCGCGCGGAAAAATCCTGAAAAACGGCAGA
>CAZDUM010000007.1:27942-33160 GCA_964508645.1 uncultured Oscillospiraceae bacterium
TATGAGCCTGCGCCTATGAGCCTGCGCCCCGACGCGGTGCGGCCCCGCGTAGTGCGGCACACTGCACGGGGCCGCCGGGCCACTGCCGGTGCTGCGGCCGCGAGCCGCCGTGCGCATGGTATGCATCGCATCACATCCGATGCCGCGCCTCAGCCGATGCGGCGCCCGTCCCCTACGCCTCGTCCCTGGAGTAGGTGATCAAGTCCTCCGCGATCTCATGCGCCGCGATAGAGACGGGTTTATCGATCTCCGCATCCGTCAGGATGGGCTTGCCGTCGATGATGTCCCTCGCCCTCTTCGCCGCCAGGATGACGAGCGTGTAGCGACTGTCTGCCTTTTTTCTGATCTCGTTGATCGACGGGTATAACATTATATTTCCTCCTCATACCTGGCGATGAGCTCCTCCGGGGTGCATGCCACCCGAGAGTGCTCCGCCACCAGAATCGCCTGCACCCTGGCCGTCGCCTCCTCCACCGTGCCGTTCACGACGCAGTAATCGTACCGGTCGATGAAGCTCAGCTCGTGGAGCGCCTCCCCCAGCCTGCGCGCGATGGTCGCCTCATCCTCCGTCCCCCGGCCCGTCAATCTTTTGCGAAGTTCGGCCAGAGACGGCGGCAGGATGAAGATGAATACGCCCGCCGGATAGCTCTCCCTGATCTGCAGCGCCCCCTGAATATCGATCTCCAGGATGACATCCAGGCCCTGCTGCAGCTTTTCGAGCACCGGGGTCAGCGGCGTGCCGTAATAGTGCCCGTAGACATTCGCGTATTCGAGCAGGCCGCCGTTTCGCGCCTCCGCGAGGAACCTCTCCTCGCTGACGAAGTAGTAGCTGACGCCGTCCATCTCACCGGCTCTGGGCGCGCGCGTCGTCATGGAAACGGAAAGCGCCAGGTTCTCCGTCCTGGCCAGAAGCGCCTGACAGATGGTGCCCTTCCCCGCGCCGGACGGCCCGGATAGGACGAATAATTTGCCCGGATTTCTGCCTGTCCCCATGCCTACATGCCTCAGCTGCCGTCAAAGATCGCGGCCCGCAATACGTTTGGAATATCTATTTTACCACCAGGTGCCCGATTTGGCAAGTGGAAAAAATTTACTGCCCCGTCGCACGCGCGCATTTCACGCAGAATGCCCGCGCACGGTCTGCACATTCCCCGCCTTCTGCGCATCCCACGCATTTTGCGCACCCCGCAAAAGGCCAGAACAAGACCCGCTACTCCACATTCTGCACCTGCTCGCGAATCTTCTCGATCTCGCTCTTCATCTCCAGCACGCAGCCGGTCAGGGTCAGATCGTTCGCCTTCGAGCCGATGGTATTGGCCTCCCGATTCATCTCCTGCACCAGGAAATCCAGCTTCTTGCCCTCCGGATGGCTGCCGTCCGCGAGGATGGTCCTGAACTGCCCGATATGGCTCGCAAGCCGCGTGATCTCTTCGTCGATGGCGCACTTGTCCGCGAAGATGGCCGCTTCCACCAGGATGCGGTCCTGCGGGATGTCCACACTGTCGCCGAGCAGCTCGCGAATGCGCTCCCGTAGCTTCTCGGCATAGCCCGCCCTGACCTGCGGCGCCCGCGCTCGTATCTCCTCCAGGATGGCTTCCAGCCGATCCGCCTTTCGCAAAAGATCTGCAGCCAGCTTTTCACCCTCCGCCACGCGCATGGCTTCGAGCACCTCCACGGCCTGCATCGTGGGCCTCAAAACGGCCTGCGTCAGCTCCTCCTCATCGCCCGCCGCCGGAACGGTCCGCAGGACATCCGGAAAGGAGGCGAGAAGCGGCAGCGTGATGTCACCTGCCACGGGAAGCGTCGCCTGCAGCGCCTCCAGGCTCTCATAGTACGCGCGCGCAAGCCCGGCGTTGAGGCTGACATCCACATCGCAGTCCTCGGTGTTCTCCACCACAACCGAGACATCGATCTTCCCCCGACTGAGCCGTTCCCGCACGACCCCCTTGATCTTTTCCTCCGCGAACGCATAGCGGCGCGGCATCTTCACCGTGATATCGCAGTAGCGGTGGTTGACGGCGCGAATCTCCACGATGACATTGCGTCTGCCGTCCGAATATGTTCCCCGTCCAAAGCCGGTCATGCTCTTGATCATGCTCTCCACCTGTCCCCTTCTCCGCACGCTGTGCCTGATGCCGCGCGCATGCCAGGGCACCTCTCCCGTGCCGTGCCTCTCATTGTACACGAAAAGACCCCGCGAGGCAAGTCTTTCCCAGTAAAATCCGCCCGCACCGCACCGCGCCGGCGATGCGCAAGTCGCCGGTTTGTCCGAACAGATCGGCCGAGCCGCCCCCGAAACTTCGCGCCAAAAAAGCCGCGCCGAAAAGTTCGCCCCGCTACGCGATTCTTTTGCGCAGGCCGCCCTTTTCTATGCTATACTATCCGTGGAAGGGATCGAGACATCCTCTCCGCACTTCAGATACAGGGAGGCATCCGTATGAACAAGACCATGCAGGCGCTGGGCAGCTCACCCTCCGTCATCCGGGAGCTGTTCGCCTACGGGCTGGAAAAGGCCCGGGAGGTGGGTTCTGAGAATGTATACGACTATACGCTGGGCAATCCCAGCATTCCTTCACCCCCGGCGGTCAATCAGGCCATCCACGACATCCTGCAGCAGGAGGATCCCATCGCCGTGCACGGCTACTCCATGTCGGGCGGGTTCGATGCGACCAGAGAGGCCGTCGCAGCCGATCTGAACCGCCGCTTCGGCACGGACTATGGGAAACAGGATCTGTTTCTCACCTGCGGCGCGGCCCCCGCCCTCATCTCCGTGATCCGGGCCCTGGTCAGCGATCCGTCGGATGAGATTCTGGGGATTGCCCCGTACTTCCCGGAGTACAAGCCCTTCGTGGAGAGCAACGGCGGCGTATTTCGGGTGGTGCCGCCGGACATTCCGGACTTTCAGATCGACATCGCCGCGGTGGAAAAAGCCCTGTCCCCGCATACGCAGGCCCTCATCCTCAACTCCCCCAACAACCCCTCCGGCGTGGTCTACACGCGGGAGACGCTGCAGGGGCTCGCGGACCTGCTGCGGGAAAAGACGGCCGCCTTCGGGCATCCCATCTACATCATCGCCGACGAGCCGTACCGGGAGCTGGTGTACGGTGACGTGACCGTGCCCTTCATCCCCGCCATCTATCCGGACACGGTGATCTGCTATTCCTGGTCTAAGAGCCTGTCCCTGCCGGGCGAACGGATCGGCTATGTCCTGGTGCCGCCCGCCTGCACCGGGGCGCGAGACCTGTACTTCGCCGTGGCCGGCGCGGCGCGCAGCGGCGGACATGTCTGCGCGCCCACCCTCATGCAGAAGGTCATCGAGCGCTGCGCCGGCGAGCGGCCGGACCTCGAAGCCTACGACGCCAACCGCACCCTGCTCTACGAATCCCTGACGGAGATGGGCTATGTCTGCGCCAAGCCGGACGGCGCCTTCTACCTGTTCGTGCAGGCGCCGGGCGGCGATGGCTATGCCTTCTCGGAGGCGGCGAAACGACAGCACAATCTGCTCGTCGTGCCGGGAGAGGAGTTCGGCTGCCCGGGCTATATGCGCCTGTCCTACTGCGTGTCCGGCGAGATGATCCGCCGCAGCCTGCCGGCGTTTCGGGCCATGCGGGACAGCTTCTCCGAATCTTAGTATCAATGTGCTCGTTGATGTGAGATGAAGCGATAAAGCGGATTGTGCGTATAGGTACCGGCTGCGGATGAAAAGTATCTGGAGTCTCAGCTCAAGGAGCATTTTCCTGACTGCTTCAGGGGGATTCAGACAATATCTCTTATCCGCCTCGTTGACAGTATATCCTCGGCGAGAATGATCCAGCCTGTTTTCTGGATTCATATATGAGTGGCCTGTACGTTCAAGAAGCATCATGGCATTCGGCTATGTGGACGAACTCATCTCAGATGAAATCCCAGATCCCATCGCCTACTACCAGGAGGTGGCTTGAGCAAAGGAGGCGGAACGCGTGGCCTTACTGGCAGAAGAAACGCGCCCTCGTGCCTTCACCCAACCTGCAGAAATACATATTGGACATTTCCTTTTCTCGATTTTCGTCACACGCAGACGAAATATGCTATACTACGGGTATCTATGGAGCGTGTGTCCTTTGCAGACGAATGAGCGGCGCTTGCAGGGCGCTTGCAGCCGGAACCGCCCTTGCGGGAATTATGCGAGAAAACACTGTCGGGAGTGTATGACTGGCCCGGAGAGGCAGCGGGCGAAGTCTGGATGATGGAGAATGATGGAGAAGGTGATGGTTGTGGATGAGAACCTAAAAAAGCTGCCCGTCAGCACGCTGGAATTTAAGTCCATCCATCCAGTGGAAGCTGGAGAGGAATGGGCTATGGAGTTAGATAATCCCCCGAGAGTCGTAGAAATCTATATCGACGGGCGTGAGATGGCAGATACGATCGCAGCTATTGAGCGACCCTATAAGGAGGAAGAGGGGTTAGATCTCGATGTAGAGGATTATGGGCATCTCCCGGCAGCTGATTTATACGGGGAGCTTAGCATGGCAACAGACGAGATATATGGTTCCGAGGTGTATCTCTTTTGTTGTAGAAGTTGTGGTGAGCCCGGTTGCTGGTCTGTCACCTGCAGGGTCGCGGAAGATGAGGAATATGTGTACTGGTATGATTTTGAACATGAACACCGCGATTGGGAGTATCATCTCCGGTATAAGTTTGAGAAATGCCAGTACGACGAATCCCTGGGAAAGCTGAAACGCATGGCCGACAGTCAGAAGCGGCGATGAACATTAAGGTATCGCGAGGAGCTTCATGCTGTATCGGAGGTGCCCCTGAATTTTTGAGAAAACGCCTGCGCAAAAGCCCTGCAGCAGAGGTTTGCACCTTCTCTAACTTTCTGGCTTTCCGGGGATTTGTCAGCCCATGAAGGATGGCACTTGACAGGGAAAGGCCTTGCAAATCGGATGGAGCCGGATTCCCTTCGGAGGTTCAGGGGTAAACAGAACGAGACGTCTGTGCAGGCGCCTCGTCAGTAAGATAGTGTGCGGTTTGTGTGGTTTCGTGGGCGATTTCGCGCGAGGGCTCGGATGAGTGAGAGCTCGCTTTCCGAAGCCCTCAATTCTCCTTCAGCCGCGCGGGCATCGCCCCTGCCCGTCTGTGGTTCTATGTCGTGTATGTGGCGCCGGCGTGGCCGGCGCCGTTTTTTATGGTGCTACCTCGTCACGGGGGACTTTCTCCAGGCCTTCGTGGACCACTG
>CAZDUM010000008.1:0-4352 GCA_964508645.1 uncultured Oscillospiraceae bacterium
TCCTCCGGCGGATTCGCGCGCACCAGCCTGCCGTACCGGTCGATACCCACGAGGCGCCGCATCACGGTGTTTGCCAAAACCGAACCGGCCATCAGGACCAGCGTCATAAACAGCGCCGTCAGTCCGATGGTGCTGATGTTCTCAATGACCTGCGCGTTGGATCCCATACGCATCCCCATGACGAGGATGAGGACGACCAGCGCCGCCGTCTTGACACGCTCCGTCCACCCGAGGCTCTCCCGCCGCGTCCGCAGCCGGGTCCCCAGGGCGTAGCCCGCGGCCGTGATGCCTAGGTACAGGATCAGATCCCCCATGCTTCACCCTTTCCCATCCCCATGTACCTCAGGCCTTGAGCTTCCAGGCCAACACCGCCATGAAGGCGGCCGCCAGAAGGAGCGGAATCATCCCGTCCACATAGGCGGCCCAGCCTTTGAGATCGTAGTAGCGGATATAGCAGAGCATGCTCACCGCCGTCGCGATGGCGGCCACCGCGAAGAAGCCGAGCGCCCCGTTTCGACCGATGATCTCCAGGCCGTAGAGGACATTGCTCTCCAGAAAGACCAGCGCCGCCCAGCCGATGATCAGCAAAAGTTCGGTGGTCACCTGCCGATGCAGGATAAACCGCGTCAGGACGAGCAGGGCGACATAGACGATGATGGCGACCAGCAGGACGGCCTTCGCCGGGAAGAAGGAACGGCTCACATCCGCGCCGGCCGCGCCGCATACGAGCAGATACACGGCGAGGATACCCAGGACAAGCGCCGGCAGCAGCAGCCAGGAGGATGGAAGCCCCTTGACGGCGCCGTTCGGCTTAAACGCCAGAATCCACCACAGCAGGTAGAATATGCAGCATCCCACCAGCAGCATGTCGCCCAGGAACAGCTGCCTGGTCGGATCTCCCGCTCCAAACCCCACTTCGCTCACCTCTCTTGCGATAGGATCTTTGTGATTAGATGACCTGCAGACGATCAGGGCACCGGTCCATGGCTGCGATACGCGGCGGGAAAGCCCGCCAGCCGCCCGTCCGCCGCGCCCGGCGCATTCCGTGCGCGAAGTCCGAACATCGCCCGTCCGTCCCCGCACACCCACAGTATAGTCCACGGGCCGCCCGTGAGCAACCGTTTTTTTGCTGTGAACACCGCCCGCGCGGCCCATCACGCCTCGCCGCGACCTCGCGGCCCCGACGCGCTCTCATCACGCGTCTTCCAGCGCGCCGCCGAAACCTCCCTCACCGTCTTCAGCCCGTTGCGCATCGCCGATACTTCGCCGCAGTTCCTGCCGGACTTCGCCGAAGCCTCCCGCGCAGTTTTCGCCATGGTCACGTCGAGAGTGCAGTCGCGGCGCCCGCCATAGCCCCACCAAAGCCTCATGCACGCGGCGCCCGCCATACAAACGAAGCGCCTTTGCAGGCGCCCCGTCCGTAAGATAATATGCGAAGATTGTGGGATGGATGGCGCCCATGTGCCGGCGCCGTGCTTGTCCGCATGGTAGGACTGACAATCATGCCGCCGCACCGCGAAGCGCCCCGCCGCCCGTGACCCCTACCTCGTCACGGGGGACTTCCGCCAGGCCCAGGTGGACCACTTCGTGTAGGCGGTGCTGCCGTCCGCGAAGCTGCGGACGCCGCGCACCCTGTAGTAGTACCTCTTTCCCTTCTTCAGTTCCTTCGTGTTGATGTAGTAGGTCTTGCTCTCGGTCGTCGTCTTGTAGTAGGCGGCCTTGCCGAGACTCTCGGTGTCGCGCTTCAGGGACCTAAAGACCTCGTAGTAGTCGACCTTGAAGCCCTTGCTCCGCTTCCAGTCGAGCCGGATACCCTTCTTCGCGGCCTTGGAGCGCAGGGTGATCTTCGTGTTCTCGACGCCCGTGCGCAGGCGTGCGATCTCGGCCTTCTCCGCCTCGCTCAGAGCCTTCCGCGACAGGATGATGACCAGGTCGCCGGTCCTAAGGCCGGAGAGGAAGTTCACCGCACCCTTGGAGACGCCGTTCACGGTCACATCCGTGATCTCGTAGCCGGGCTTCGGCATGATGGTCAGCGTGCTGCCGTCGGCGCCGAGCGTCCAGTCGACCTGCACGCTGTCGCCCGTCACGGTCGGCGTCTGCCTGGTCGGCGGCTGCGTCGGCACGATGTAGGAGCCGCTGAGGATCTGGCTGAACTGGAACTTGACCGTCTTCGTGCCCCAGCCTTCGATGATGCCACCTTCGATGGACCCGGGGATGCCCCGAAGCAGCGTCTCGTCGAGCGTCAGCGCCTCGACCTCGGTCGTGAGCGTGATCGTGCAGGGCTTGTGGACGGTGGCCGTCCCGGGATTCGCGACCAGAATCTTGATCGTGCCGCTGCCGCCCGTGATCGCATCCACGGCATCCTGCAGAGAGGCGTACTTATGTCCATCGTCCACCTGGGCCACATAGAGCGCTTCGTCCTCCAGGGCGCCGGTCTTCGGATTGACGGATTTTCCGTTCGCACCGCTCTGATCCAGATAGTCCGCCACCTCCAGGTCTCCCGCACTGCCGGCGGTGAAGGTGCCGTCGGTGATGGTCAGTTTATCCTTGTAGGCATCCGCCTGCTTGGGTTCCTCGCCCGTCTCCAGATAGCTGACGGTCCTGCCGCCCGCCGGGGCCTCATACAGGCCGCCTCCGAGGTTGACCGTGCCGCCCTTGCTGTTATAGCTGTCGTGCTCATCCAGAACGACGGCCGCGGGCGGTACGGTATAGGTCTCCCCCTCCGCGTTCGTCGCATCGCCGACCGTCACGGGACCCGTCCCCGTGGCCGTGATGGTGGGTTGCGGCTCCACGGTCAGCGTGCCGCCGCGCACCACGATGCCCGCCTGTCCCGTGATCCTGGCATCGCCGCGCACCGTCATCGTGCCGGCTGGGAGATAGACGCCGCAGGCATTCCCCCTGACGGTACCGCTCGAAATGGTGATCTCCACATCGCCGCTGTAATTCGGTTTTCCGTGCGCGCTGCCGTTGGTCCCGATCGCGAAACCCGTTTCACTGGTGATCGCGCCGCCCTCCATGGTCAGCTTGCCGTCGCCGAACACGCCGAGGCTGCCCGTGATGGTCGCCTGGTCGCGAAGGATCAGCTCTCCCTTCTTGCCGACCTGTGAATTGGCGATCCTGTCCTCCGGCGCGTCGGACGGTTCATGCTCCGCTATGATGGCTGCGCTGCCGCTCAGGGTGGCCGTCGCGACAGTCTCCACCACGGAGCTCTGCGTCTGCCCGACCTGGATGCCCTGTCCCTTCGCCGCCTCGACCCTGCCGCCGGACATGGTCAGCGCACCGCCGTCCCCTACGAAGACCGCGGGGGATGTGCCGTCCCCGCCGGCCGTAGTGCCTTCGTTCTGGATCGTGCCATTCGTCACGGTAGCCTGCGTCTCCTCCCCCTCTACCCGAAGGGCGCCGGTCTTCCCGATGATCGTGCCGCCGGACATGGTCAGCTTGGCGGTTTCCAGCGCCGCGACCGCGGGACGCGCGCCGGTCGCCCGGATGGTGCCGCCGCTGATATGCAGTTCAGAATTGTCTAAATTGACCTGCACCAGACCGTATACCTTGCTCTCCTTCGTCGCTTCGCCCTCGGTACTCTCGATGGTACCGCTCTTGATGTTCAGAATGCCGCCGTGATTGACCAGAATCAGGCTCGTCACATCCGCGGTGGCGGTGCTCACGATGGTGACATCCTCGATATTGAGGACGCCCTTGTACTGGGCCTGCACGAGCTTGCCCTCAATCCCCGTGCCGGTGATCTTGCCGCCTCCCTTGCTGTCCATGATGGTCAATGTGCCGCTCTGGCCCTCAGGACAGGTGGCGATGCAGTGATTGTCCAGCGTCAGGGTCTCCCCGTGCAGGTCGAGGATGACGGTACCCTGGATGACGTAGTTAACATCGGCGGAGATCGGCCCCTTCAACCGGACGGTATCCTCCCCTATCAGCTCCGCGTTCTCCCCCAGTTCCTCCTGCAAGGCGCTCGCGCCGTCGAATGTGTCTGCGAATGCCGTGCCGGGTATGCAGCACAGGAGCATGGTCAGGATCAGCAGCAGCGCGCCGACCCGCCCGATAAAAGTTTTTCCCATGGTTTTCTTCCTCATTCCTTCCTCTCCTTTCCCCTGTATGGCGTACCTATATGCGAGGCGACTTCCTCGTAAAAGCTCCCCTCACAGGCATTATAGCAAGCCGGACGGTGGTATAACCACCATCTGCAGATGGAAAAAGGGTTGAAAAATGCGGCATCGCACCATCTGAGGGTGGAAAATGGACGAAAAAAACCGCGCGGTGGAAACTGCATTTTCACATCCCACCGCGCAGCGTGCAGATCGGGCCGCCATTCGTGCCCGCACATATGCTCACATAGACTT
>CAZDUM010000008.1:4452-15044 GCA_964508645.1 uncultured Oscillospiraceae bacterium
CCCGGCATCCGGTAAGGCGCGTTCTGTCCCGACGTCAGGTCTCGTACCCGTCACGCGGCCCGGTCAGGCGTACGCCGCCACAGGTCCCGCGGCTGCCCAGCCGTCCGGCCAGGCGCCTACCTGGCAGCCGTCCGGTTCCGGCGCGCACGTCATCCAGCCCGTGCGCCGCTTCGCCTACTCCTCGCGCATGACCGCGCCCTCGCAGCTCGGACCCACCTGCTTGGCATAGCGGTACAGCCAGCCGGAGGTGACATTCGGCTCCCGCGGCACATAGGCCGCACGCCGCTTCTGCAGGGTCTCCTCATCGACCAGCACATCGATGCGGGAGGCCGGGATGTCGATCTCGATCAGGTCTCCCTCCTCGATCAGCCCGATGTTGCCGCCGCTGGCCGCCTCCGGACAGACATGGCCGATGGAGGCGCCCCGGCTCGCGCCGCTGAAGCGCCCGTCGGTGATGAGCGCTACGGTCTTGTCCAGGCCCATGCCGGCCAGCGCGCTGGTCGGATTGAGCATCTCCCGCATGCCCGGGCCGCCCTTCGGCCCCTCGTAGCGGATGACCACCACATCGCCGTCCTTGATATTCCCGTCGTAGATGGCCTGGATCGCATCCTCCTCGCAGTCGAACACCCGGGCCGGCCCCGTATGGACCAGCATCTCCGGCGCCACGGCGCTCCGCTTGACCACGCAGCCGTCCGGCGCGATGTTGCCCCAGAGGATGGCGAGGCCGCCGGTGGGACTGTAGGGATCGGTCACAGGCCGGATGGCGTTCGTGTCCAGAATCCGCTTGCCCTCGATGTTTTCCCCCACCGTCCGGCCGTTGGCCGTGATCAAGGACGTATCGATGAGGCCGATCTTGTTCAGCTCGGCCAGGACCGCCTGCACGCCGCCCGCGCGGTTCAGATCGTGCATGTGCGTCCCGCCGGCCGGCGCCAGATGGCAGAGGTTCGGCACCTTCGCGCTCATCTCGTTGAAGATGTGCAGGTCCAGCTTCACGCCCGCCTCCCGCGCGATGGCCAGAAGGTGCAGCACGCTGTTCGAGGAGCAGCCCAGGGCCATGTCGCAGGCCAGGGCGTTGCGGATGGATGTCTCGTTGATGATGTCGCGGGCCTTGATATCCCGATTCACCAGCTCCATGATGGCCATGCCCGCATGCTTGGCCAGCTGGATGCGGCCGCTGTGAACCGCCGGAATGGTCCCGTTGCCGGGCAGGCCTATGCCGATGGCCTCGCAGAGGCAGTTCATGCTGTTGGCCGTGTACATGCCGGAGCAGGAGCCGCAGCCCGGACAGGTGTTCAGCTCATACTCCTCGAGCCCCGCATCGTCGATGAGGCCGGCCTTGCGCGCGCCGACCGCTTCAAACATCTTGGAGAGAGAGGTCTCCTCCCCGCTAACCAGGCCGCTCATCATGGGGCCGCCCGAGCAGACCACCGTCGGTATGTTCAGGCGGACAGCACCCATCACCATGCCCGGCACGATCTTGTCGCAGTTCGGCACGAGCACCAGGCCGTCAAACTGATGCGCCTGGGCCATGGTCTCCACGCTGTCGGCGATCAGCTCCCGGCTCGGCAGCGAGTACTTCATGCCGATGTGCCCCATGGCGATGCCGTCGCAGACGCCGATGGACGGCACCATGACGGGCGTGCCGCCCGCCATGCGCACCCCGGCCTTCACAGCCTCCGTGATCTTGTCGAGGTGCATGTGGCCCGGCACGATCTCGCTGTAGGCGGACACGATGCCGATCAGAGGCCGCTCCAGCTCCTCCTTCGTATAGCCGAGGGCGTAGAACAGGCTCCGCATCGGAGCCCGTTCCACACCCTTCGTTACATTGTCACTTCGTTTCGCCATGACGACTCCCTATTTCTTCAGCCAGCTCATCATGGAGCGCAGCTCCGCGCCGACCTTGCACAGCGGATGCGCGGCCTCCTTCTTCCTGCTGGCCAAGAAGCGCGCCTTGCCGCCCGCGTTGAACTCCTGGATGAACTCGCTGGCGAAGGTCCCGTCCTGGATCTCCCTAAGGATCTGCTTCATCTCCTTGCGGGTGTCCTCCGTGATGATGCGGCGGCCCGTCCTGTAATCGCCGTACTCGGCGGTGTTGGAGATGGAGTAGCGCATCTTGTCGAAGCCGCCCTCGTTGATCAGATCGACGATGAGCTTCATCTCATGGATGCACTCGAAGTAGGCCATTTCCGGCTCGTATCCGGCTTCCACCAGCGTATCGAAACCGGCCTTCATCAGCTCGGTCACGCCGCCGCACAGCACGGCCTGCTCGCCGAACAGGTCCGTCTCGGTTTCTTCCTTAAATGTCGTCTCCAGGATGCCCGCCCGGCCGGCACCGATGCCGCTCGCATAGGCCAGCGCATAATCCTTCGCCTTCCCGGAGGCGTCCTGATACACGGCGATGAGGGACGGCACGCCCCTGCCCTCCACATACTGGCTGCGGACGGTATGGCCGGGGCCCTTCGGTGCGATCATGATGACATCCAGGTCCTTGGCCGGGACGATCTGATTGAAGTGGATGTTGAAGCCATGCGCAAACGCCAGGATGTTGCCCGGTTTCATGTGCTTCTCGATCTGCTCCGTATAGATCTTGGCCTGCAGCTCATCGGGGGTCAGCATCATGACGATATCGCCGGCCTCCGCCGCCTCCTCGATGCCCATGACGGTCAGCCCCGCGTCCAGCGCCTTCTTTTCGTGCGCCGAACCCGGTCTGAGACCGACGACGACCTTGACGCCGCTCTCGTTCAGATTCATGGCATGGGCGTGACCCTGGCTGCCGAAGCCGATGATGGCGACGGTCTTACCGTCCAGAAGTCCCAAGTTGCAGTCCTGATCGTAATACTTCTTAATCATGTCCTCTTTCTCTCCTTCTCGTTTTCGTCTTAGCTTATGTTTTCGTTTTGGTTTATCTCCACCGAGCAAAAGATCTTTGCCCGGCCATATGGGCGAGGCAGGCGGCAGCGGTCCCGCCGGCGGTGTGCAGAAGGCGCCGCGGCCGGCAGCGTACAGGCAGCGTACCCGGGGTTTCAGACACTCTCCCGCGAGAGTGTCCGGGAAGTGCCCTGCGGTCGTCTTGCGCCCCCACTTTTACTTCCATGTGGCGGCGCTGGCAACCTGTGTATCTCCACCTTCGGGCCGCAGCCTGCCGCTTCTTCGAGGCCGCCGCCCACATGCCAGCAGCGCGCCCGGGTATCCAGGCGCTCCCCCGCGGGCAGCGTCACCTGCGCGTCTCGATCCCCGTGATGCCGGTCCGGCAGACCTCGACGATCTCGTAGGATTCCAGCACATCCAGGAACCCGTCCAGCTTTTCCGGCGTACCGGTCAGCTCGATGATCATGCTGTCTCGCGACAGGTCCACGATCTTCGCCCGGAAGATGTCCACGATCTCCTTGATCCCCGTCCGGTCCGCCGGCTCCGCCTTGACCTTGATCAGCAGAAGCTCGCGGTACAGGCTGTTTTCCCGGTTCAGCAGGTAGACCTCCTTGACGACCTCCAGCTTCTCCGTCTGCGTGATGATCTGCTGCATGGACTGCTCCGTGGCGCTGAAGACGATCGTGATGCGCGACAGGCCCGGATCGTTGGTCGCGGACACCGTCAGGGAGTCGATGTTGAAACCGCGGCGGCCGAACATGCTGACAACCCGCGTCAGGACGTTGGCCTGGTTATCGACCAGCACGCTGACGATCTCTTTTTTCAGTGGCTTATACATCTTCGACCTCCTACTCTACGATCATGTCCGAGACGGTCTTGCCGCCGGGAATCATCGGCAGCACGCGCTCCTCGCGGGAGATGACACACTCGATCCAGACCGGACCGTCCGCCTCCATGGCCTTTTGCAGAGCGACCCGAAACTCCGCCGGCGTCGTGGCCCGGTAGCCCTTCGCCCCGAAGCCCTCGGCCACCTTGACGTAGTCGGTCTTTCGCTCCGGCGTCGTATTGGAGTACCGCCTGTCGTAGAACAGCGTCTGCCACTGGTAGACCATGCCCAGCACCTGGTTGTTGAAGATGATGGTGATGATCGGCAGATGGTTGCTGACCGCCGTGCACGCCTCGTTCATGTTCATGTGGAAGGAGCCGTCGCCGGTAAAGTGGATGACGCGCTTGTCCGGGTTGCCGAGCTGCGCGCCGATGGCCGCGCCGTAGCCGAAGCCCATGGTGCCCAGGCCGCCGGAGGTGATGAAGTGCTTCGTCTTCTGATGGCGGACGTACTGGGCCGCCCACATCTGGTGCTGGCCGACATCGGTGACATAGATGGTGTCCTTGTCCGTCAGCTCGCACGTGGTGGTGACGATGTCGTAGGGGTGGAGCTTCGCCCCGTCTCCCTCGTAGCTGACGATGCGCTCGCTCTCCTTCCACGCCTCGATCTCGGCGTCCCAGGCCGGGTGCTTGCGCTCCTCCACGGCCGGCAGCAGCATGGTGAGAAAATCCTTCACGTCGCAGACCACGGACAGGTCGACCATGACGTTCTTGTTGATCTCACTCTTGTCGATGTCCACCTGCACGCGCGTCGCTCTCTTCGCAAAAGATTTAGGGTTCTGGGCTACGCGGTCTGAAAAACGCGCACCGAGCGTCAGGAGGAGGTCGGCGCCGTCTACCGCGCGGTTGGCGGAAACGGTGCCGTGCATGCCGAGCAGCCCCAGACTGTGCGGGTCATCGCAGCCCAGCACGCCGGCGGCCATCAGGGTGTGGGCGGCATAGATGTCCGCCTTCTCTAGGAGCCTGCGCAGCTCCTCGCCCGCCTCGGCAGCCGCCACGCCGCCGCCGAAGTAGATGAACGGACGCTCGGCCCGGTTGAGCATCTCGGCGATCTGGCGCACGGTCTGGCCGTCCGGCTGCGGGGGTTTGCGCAGGGGATAAGGCGCCTTCGAGGTGTACTCGATGGTATCCGCCGTCACATCCTTGGTGATGTCCACCAGCACCGGACCCTTGCGCCCGCTGCCGGCGATGCGAAACGCCTCCCGAAGGCACGGCTCCAGGTCCTCGATGTGATTGATGAAGAAATTGTGCTTGGTGATGGGCATGGTCACGCCCGTGATGCTGATCTCCTGGAACGCGTCCCGGCCGATCAGGTTATCCGGCACGTTGACCGTGATGGCGACCATCGGGATGCTGTCCATGAAGGCGGTGGCGATGCCGGTCACCAGGTTGGTCGCGCCGGGACCGCTGGTCGCGAAGACCACGCCGGTCTTGCCGGTGGAGCGGGCGTAGCCGTCGGCCGCATGGGCCGCCCCCTGCTCGTGCGCCGTGAGGATGTGCCTGATTTTGCCGCTGTACTTGTACAGCTCATCGTAGATGTTCAGCGCCGTCCCGCCGGGATAGCCGAAGACGGTATCCACGCCGTGATCGAGCAGCACCTCCGCCACGATCTGTGATCCTGTGAGTTTCATATCCTTTTCATTCCTCTTCCCGTTTTCCCGTTGTCTGTGAGCCCTTTGCTCCTACGTATCCTCTATTATAGGCGCGGGCGCAAAAATGTCAAGGCGTTTTGTTAGAAAACACAAAAAATCATCAAAAAACATATTTCCGTCTCACAAAATATGCTTGACATCCCCGCCGGTTTCCTCTATACTGAATGCGTCTGTATTCATTATAGCCATTTTTACCCGCGTTGCAAGTGAAAACCTTGCGAAAGGCGCGCTGGAGCAGCAGAGCGGTAGAGAAGTAGAAGGAGGATGCAAAGGATAAGCTATGACCATGCGAAACTACACGAAGTATCAGGTTGGCTACTTCCCGCCGCCGCCCGGCGAGATGGCCTGGACGAAGAAGGATCACATCGAGAAGGCCCCCATCTGGTGCAGCGTCGACCTTAGGGACGGCAACCAGGCCCTCATCGTCCCCATGAATCTGGAGGAAAAGGTGGCCTTCTTCAAGCTGCTGGTGGAGATCGGCTTCAAGGAGATCGAGGTGGGGTTCCCGGCGGCTTCGGAGACGGAGTACGCCTTCCTGCGCAAGCTCATCGACGACGACCTGATCCCGGACGATGTGACGATCCAGGTGCTGACGCAGGCGCGCCCGCACATCATCGAGAAGACCTTCCAGTCGCTGGAGGGCATCAAGCAGCCGGTCATCGTGCATCTATATAACTCCACCTCGCTGGCGCAGCGAGAGCAGGTCTTCCGCGCCTCCAGGGAGGAGATCATCGACATCGCCCGCCAGGGCGCGCTCCTCTTCAACGAGTACGCCGCCAAATACCCCGAGACGGACTTTCGCTTCGAGTACTCGCCGGAGAGCTTCACGGGCACGGAGATGGATTTCGCGGCGGAGATCTGCAACGTGGTCATCGACATCTGGAAGCCGACCCCCGAGAAGAAGGTCATCATCAATCTGCCGGCCACGGTGGAGATGTCCATGCCCCATGTCTTCGCCAACCAGATCGAGTACATGTGCGGCGCGCTGCACGACCGGGAAAATCTCGTCATCTCCCTGCACCCGCATAACGACCGGGGCACCGGCGTGGCGGCGGCGGAACTGGGCCTTCTGGCCGGCGGCGACCGCATCGAGGGAACCCTGTTCGGCAACGGCGAACGCACCGGCAATGTGGACATCGTCACCCTCGCCATGAACCTGTTCGCGCTCGGCGTCGACCCGGGCCTCGACTTCAGCGATATGCCCCGCATCGCCTCGGCCTGCGAGACGTTTACGGACATCCCCGTCAACCCGCGCCAGCCCTACGCCGGGGCCTTGGTGTTCACGGCCTTCTCCGGCTCGCACCAGGATGCCATCGCCAAGGGCATGAAGTGGGTGGAGGAGAAGAACCCGGACAAATGGACGGTGCCGTACCTACTCATCGATCCGCACGATGTCGGCCGCGAGTACGACGGCGATGTGATCCGCATCAACAGCCAGTCCGGCAAGGGCGGTGTCGCCTACATCCTCGAGCAGAACTACGGCTTCATCCTGCCGCAGGCCATGCGCGCGGAGGTGGGCTACATGATGAAGGACATCTCCGACAGGCAGCACGAGGAGCTCGCGCCCGAGGTCATCTACGAGGCCTTTCGCAAGGAGTATGTCAACGTGTTCGACCCCATCGACATCACGCACGCCACCTTCAGCCATTTCTCGGATACGAAGTCGGAGGACAGCGTGACGGTGAAGATGCGGGTGGTCATCGACGGGCACAGGTATGACCTGGAGGCCGACGGCAATGGACGGCTCGACGCGGTGAGCAACGGCCTCAAAAAGACCGACTACCACTTTGACTACAAGTTCATCACCTACACGGAGCACGCCATCAGCGCCGACTCCAACTCCAAGGCGGCGGCCTATGTGTGCATCGAGAGCAAGGGCGGGAAGCGCTACTGGGGCGTCGGCACCCACGCCGACATCATCCTGGCCTCCGTCAACGCGCTGGTCAGCGCGCTGAACCGCATGAACAAGAACATCCACTTCGTGAAATAGGAGGAGATCCCAACATGGGCATGACAATGACACAAAAGATCCTCGCAGCCCACGCCGGCCTGGAGACGGTCACGGCCGGACAGCTGATCGAGGCCGACCTGGACGTGGTGATGGCCAACGACATCACCGGCCCCATGGCGCTGCCGATCTTCCGGCAGATGGCGGACAGGGTGTTCGACAAGGACAAGGTCGTGCTGGTGCCGGACCACTTCACGCCGAACAAGGACATCAAATCCGCCCAGAACGCCCGCGACATCCAGGACTTCTCGCGGGAACAGGGCCTGACGCACCACATGGTGCAGGGAAAATGCGGCGTGGAGCACGCGATCCTGCCGGAGCGCGGCATCGTCTCGGCCGGACAGTGCATCGTCGGCGCCGACTCCCACACCTGCTCCTACGGCGCGCTGGGCGCCTTCGGCACGGGCGTCGGTACGACGGACATCGCCACGAGCATGGCCACCGGCCGGCTCTGGTTCAAGGTCCCCGCCGCCATGCGCTTCGAGCTGACCGGCAAGCCCTCGCGCTTCGTCAGCGGCAAGGATATCATCCTGCACATCATCGGCATGATCGGCGTGGACGGCGCGCTGTACCGCTCCATGGAGTTCACGGGGGACGGGATTCAGAACCTGAGCATGGACGACCGCTTCACCATCTGCAACATGGCCATCGAGGCCGGCGCAAAGAACGGCATCTTCCCGGTGGACGAGCAGACCGTCGCCTACATGGAGGCGCACGGCGCCAAACCCTACGGCATCTTTACGGCCGACGCGGACGCCTCGTATGAGGAGACCATCGAGATCGACCTCGCCGCCGTGCGGCCGACGGTGGCCTTCCCGCATCTGCCGGGCAACGCGCACACCATCGATGAGATCGAGGCGATGGACAAGATCTACATCGACCAGGTCGTCATCGGCTCCTGCACGAACGGGCGCATGAGCGACCTGCGCCGCGCCGCCGCCCTCCTGAAGGGCAGGACGGTCCATCCGGAGGTGCGGGTCATGGTCATTCCCGCCACGCAAAAGATTTTCCTCGAGTGCATCCGGGAGGGTCTGGCGGAGATCTTCGTCGAGGCCGGCTGTGCCTTCAACACGCCCAGCTGCGGCGCCTGCATGGGCGGGCACATGGGCGTCATGTGCAAGGGTGAGACCTGCGTCTCCACCTCCAACCGCAACTTCGTGGGCCGCATGGGCGATGTGGAGTCCCGCATCTACCTGGCCTCGCCGGAGGTGGCGGCGGCCAGCGCGCTGATGGGTTACATCGCCAACCCGGAGACCGTGACGGTCGAGACCGCCTGAGTCCGCCCGCGGCGCATCCCATCGCTATGCATCTCGCATATCCCGTATATCGGAGGTAATGATACAATGAAGGCAAGTGGAACCGTTTTGAAGTACGGCGACAATGTGGACACGGATGTGATCATCCCGGCCCGCTATCTCAACTCGTTCGATGCCAAGGAGCTGGCCAGTCACGCCATGGTGGACATCGACCCCACGTTCATCGAGCGGCTGAAACCCGGCGACATCATGGTGGCGGGCAGCAACTTCGGCTGCGGCTCCTCCAGGGAGCATGCGCCGCTGGCGTTGAAGACGGCCGGCGTGTCCTGCGTCATCGCCAAATCCTTCGCGCGCATCTTTTACCGCAACTCCATCGACATAGGCTTCCCCATCCTGGAGTGTCCGGAGGCGGCGGATGCCATCGCGGAGGGCGACACCGTGGAGGTGGACTATGACACGGGGCACATCCTCGATGTGACCACCGGCGCCACCTATACGGCGCAGGCCTTCCCGCCCTTCCTGCAGCGCATGATCGAGCTGGGCGGCCTGGTCAACTACGTCAATGCGCAGAAGGAGCGGGGCGCCGGTACCGGCAAATGAAACCCATGGCCCTCCGCGCGGCCATCGGCTGCGGTGCGGATGGTTGGCCAGCCGATACGCTCGCATGAGCCCCGCGGCGCCGCGTGAAATGTGCGCTATGTGCGGAATGGGCGGCGGCCATCGGGCGGGTATCGGCACTGCGCGGTAGGATGTGCAGCAGAGAACATGTCAGCCGCGCGGGGATGCGCCAAACGCCTCATTTACATGTGTAAGAATCTGAGGACGAAAAATCGAGAGGAGTAGGTTCCCTATGAACTATCAGATCGCTGTCATTCCCGGGGACGGCATCGGCCCGGAGATCACCCGCCAGGCCCTGAAGGTCCTGGACGCCGTCGCCGCCAAATTCGGCCATCACTTCGACTATGTGCAGGTCCTGGCGGGCGGCGCGGCCATCGACGCCGTGGGCGCCTGTCTGCCCGCTGAGACGCTGGATGCGTGCAGGTCCAGCGATGCCGTGCTGCTCGCGGCGGTGGGCGGCCCCAAATGGGACGATGTGCCCGGCGACCAGCGTCCGGAGCGTGCGCTCCTGGGGCTGCGCAAGGAGCTGGGCCTCTTCGCCAACCTGCGGCCGGCCATGGTCTTTTCGCAGCTGGCCGATGCCTCCCCGCTGAAGCCCGAGATCATAGGGGAGGGCCTGGATATCCTCATCGTGCGGGAGCTGACCGGCGGCATCTACTTCGGAGCGCACGGCACGGAGCCGAACACACCCGACGGGGCGGCCGCCTACGATGTGGAACGCTACTCGGAACGGGAGATCCGCCGCATCGCCCGCGTCGCCTTCGATATGGCGCAGAAGCGCGGCCGCAGGGTCACCAGCGTGGACAAGGCCAATGTCCTCGAAAGTTCCCGCCTGTGGCGGCGCATCGTCACCGAGGTCGCCGCCGACTACCCGGAGGTGACGCTCTCCCACCTGTACGTGGACAACGCGGCCATGCAGCTCGTGCGCAACCCGCGGCAGTTCGATGTCATCGTCACGAACAACATCTTCGGGGACATCCTCTCCGACGAAGCCAGCCAGATCACCGGCTCCATCGGGATGCTGGCCTCCGCCAGCCTCGGGGAGGGCAACTTCGGCATGTACGAGCCGGTGCATGGCTCCGCGCCGGACATCGCCGGACAGGACCTCGCCAATCCCATCGCCATGATCCTCTCGGCCGCCATGATGCTCCGCTACACGCTGGGGCTCCCGGCGGAGGCCGATGCCATCGAAGCGGCTGTCGGCGCCTTCCTCGATGCGGGCTGCCGCACGGCGGACATCTGCGGGGCGGCGGCGCTCGCCGCCGGGCGCTATGTGGGCACCGAGGAGGCCGGAAACCGGATCGC
>CAZDUM010000008.1:15144-18610 GCA_964508645.1 uncultured Oscillospiraceae bacterium
CTACGGTCTAAAGTCCGCCCTGTCCCTGCGCCTCTTCCAGCCAGGCGCGTCCGGCCGCGATCTGCCTGCGCACCTCCGCCGGCGCCGTGCCGCCGTAGGACGCCCTGGCCTCCACGCAGGCGCGCATGCTGATATCCCCCATCATCTCCCGGTTCACCCGGGGATCTATCGCCGAAAGCTCCGCATCGGTCAGGTCCGACAGGTCGCAGCCGCGCTTTTCACAGGCCCTGACCATGCGCCCGACGATGCCGTGCGCCTCCCGAAACGGGATGCCGCACCGCGCGAAATGCTCCGCCACATCCGTCGCGTTCAGGAATCCCTTTGAAAGCTGTTTTTCGATCTGCTCCACCCGAAACTCCGTGTGCTGCAGCATGTTCGCGAAGATGCGCAGGCTGGCCTTCCACGTGTCGATGGCGTCGAACAGGCTCTCCTTATCCTCCTGAAAATCCTTGTCATACGACAGCGGCGTCCCCTTCATCAGGGTCAGGCCCTGCATGAGATCGCCGTAGACGCGCGCCACCTTTCCCCGCAAAAGTTCGGCCATGTCGGGGTTTTTCTTTTGCGGCATGATGCTGCTGCCCGTACAATAGCTGTCGTCGATATCGATGAACCCGAATTCCTGCGTGTTCCACCAGACGAACTCCTCCGCCCAGCGCGACAGGTGCATCATGGAGATGGAGGCCGTGCTGAGAAATTCGAGGATATAGTCGCGATCCGCCACCGTGTCCATGGCGTTCTCCGTCGGTCCCTTGTATCCCAGGAGCGCGGCCGTGCGGTGCCGGTCGATGGGCATCGTCGTGCCGGCCAGCGCGCAGGCGCCCAGCGGGCAGTAGTCCATCCGCTCCAGCAGATCGTCCAGGCGCTGCATGTCGCGCTTGAACATCTGGAAATAGGCCATGAAGAGGAAGCCGATGGTGACCGGCTGCGCGTGCTGCATGTGCGTATAGCCCACCGTGAGCACATCCGCATAGGCCTCGGCCTTTTCCAGGATCACGGTCTCCAGCGCCGTCAGCAGGTCCCGAATCTCCGCAATCTGCCCCTTCAGATACAGCCTCGCATCCTCCTGGCATTGGTCGTTGCGGCTGCGGGCCGTGTGCAACTTCTTCGCCACATCGCCGATCTCGTCGATGAGCCGCGACTCCACCCCCATGTAGATGTCCTCATCCTCCACGGAAAAGGTGATCTCGCCGCTCTCGATCTTTTTCTCGATGGATCGCAGGCCGTCCCGGATCTGCTGCGCCTCGTCCTCCGTCAGGATGCCCTGCTCCGCCAGCATCGTCACATGCGCGATGCTCCCCGCGATATCCTCGCGGTACATGCGCGCCTCAAACCCGATGGAGGCGTTGAACGCCTTCACGATGTCGTCCATCTCTTTTTCAAATCTGCCGCCCCATAATGCCTCGGACATCCCGTTTCCTCCTTCGTGCAGACCTTTTACGCCTTCATCACCAGGTCGATGGCGTGATGCAGGTTGTCGATGGCGATCTCCTGCGCGCCGTCCTGATACTCCCCGTCCAGCGTCCACGGGACCGCCTCCTCGGCATGAATCCGAAAATGCTGCCCCTTCAGGAAGACCGTCTTGCCGGTCCCGTAGGCCTGCTTGTTGAGGGTGTGTATGATGTCCGCCAGCTCCAGCGGGTCCTTCGGCATCTTGACGAGCAGGATCTCGAAGAGGCCGTCCGCCATGTCCACGATCTCCTCGTCGATGGAGAGAATCCCGCCGAGAGAGGTGGCGTTGCTGATGGCGCCGAACACATAGTCATCCTCGTAGACCTCGCCATCCACCTCGATGCACATGTGGATGGGATGCAGGGATACCAGGGAATGTAGCCCCTCCTTGATCCCCTCCAGCACGTAGGAGAGGTGCCCCAGCATGTTCTTGACGCTCTGGGTTGTGGCATAGGCAGCCTTGGTAAGCACGCCGAAGGCAGCCACGTAGGAAAAGGTGCGGCCGTTGAAGCTGCCTACATCCAGGGGTCTCGGGCTGCCCGTCGCGATGCGGGTCGCATTCTCCACCATGTCCTGCGGCAGGCCGAGGCTGGCGGCGAGATCGTTGGTGCTGCCCGCGGGGATGTACCCGATCGGCACATGTGCACCGCTGTCCAGAAGGCCGGACAGCACCTCGTTAAACGTGCCGTCCCCGCCGATGCAGGCGATGCGGTCGAAGTCGCCGGCATAGGTCCTGGCGTAGTCCGTGCCGTCGCCCGTCTTGGTCGTCACCAGCACGGTGGGCAGCCATCCCGCCCGCACGAACGCCTCCAAGATCTCCGGCAGCACCTTGTTCGCCCGCATGGTGCCCGCACGCGGGTTCAGAATGAGCAAAAGCTTCTTGTCCATATGCGTATCCTCTATCTACTATCTTCTGGTTTTATCCCTTATTTTTTATCTCTTATCTCTTATCTCTTATCTACTATCCACTATCCGCTACTCACTACTCACTATCCACTATCCACTTCCCACTACCCACTATTCGCTACTCACTTGTCTGCTATCTGCTATTCACTACTCACTGCCCACTATTCACAATTCACTACCTGTTATCTGCTATCCACTATCTGCTATTCACTATTCACTAATCACTAATCACTAATCACTAATCACTAATCACTAACCACTACCCACTACCCACGCGCCTCCTCCATCATAAGCTCCCCCGCCCAAAATGTAAAGCCTCCCCCTCGCAAATTTTCGCTGGATTTATGGCACGAAATATGCTATGATGGACTCGCGCGTGTGCGCGCGGTACCTGCAAACAGCGGCGGCAGACCCGCTTCGCGCCCTGTGGCCCGAGGCCGACAGCCGCATGGAAAGAGAAAGCGAGGTGTGATAGTCTATGCAGATGGTTTGCCTGGATTTGGAAGGTGTCCTGACGCCCGAAATATGGGTCGCCTTCGCCGAGGCGAGCGGCATCCCCGCTCTGACGAAGACCACCAAGGATGAACCGGATTACGATAAATTGATGCAGGAGCGTCTGGCGATCCTGCGAGCGCACGGTCTGGGGCTGCCGGAGATCAGCCGGACGATCGCCACGATCGATCCCCTGCCGGGTGCGCGCGCCTTCCTCGACACCCTGCGGGCGAGGACGCAGGTCGTCATCATCAGCGATACGTTCACGCAGTTCGCCAGGCCGCTCATGGAGAAGCTGGGCTGGCCCACCCTGTTCTGCAACGACCTGGTGGTGGATGCCGACGGGATGGTGAGCGGCTACAAGCTGCGCATCGAGAACACGAAGTACAGCACCGTCAAGGCGCTGCAGTCCTGCGGCGTCGAAACCTATGCCGCGGGCGACAGCTACAACGACCTGGGGATGATCCGCGCCAGCAAGAAGGGATTTCTGTTCCGCTCCACGCCGGCGATCAAGGCGGCCAATCCGGATGTGACGGCCGTCGAGTCCTACGACGAACTGCTCGCAGCCCTCGCGGACGCGATGCATCTCAGCTGACCCGGCATCACCGAGGGCGCGGGC
>CAZDUM010000008.1:18710-19822 GCA_964508645.1 uncultured Oscillospiraceae bacterium
GCCTTCAGCCGTCCGGCCGTCGCCTACGCGCTGCCCTTTCCCGGCTTTCCAGGCTCCATGGCGCCGCGCACATCCTGCGCCGCCTCAGCCACCGACCGATAGATGATCATATCTCCCTCCTGCATGCGCACGGATGCCGAGGGCACGATGACGGCACCCTCGCGCACGAACGCCACGATATCGACGGGCAGCAGAGCCTCCGCCTCGGCCACCGAACGGCCCAGGAAGGGGCTTTTTTCATCCACAAACGCGCTGACCGTCCCCGCCCTTCTGTCCGTGCAGGCGGCCCCCTGCGGGGTGCGGTTCTGCATCCGCGTGTACTGCTCCACGAAGCCGGCCGAGATGATGCCGGTGGGGATGGCCACCACGCCCACGCCGAGAAACGAGATGATGGCCCCCATGAGCTGGCCCGTGATGGTCACCGGGTAGATGTCCCCGTAGCCGATGGTCAGGATGGTGGAGATGCTCCACCAGATGCCGGAGAATGCGTTGGAAAAGACCTCCGGCTGGGCCTCGTGCTCCGCACTGTACATGGACAGGGAGGCGGCCAGCATCAGCACCAGCACGATGAAGATGGAGGACAGCAGCTGGTTCTTCTTCTCCTTGAGGACCGATGTGATGACATTGATCGAATCATAATAGGCGTTGATGCGAAAGAGGTGGAGGATGCGCACCACGCGCAGCATGCGAAAGACGACGAAGCCGGACAGAAAGAAGAACGGCAGGATGGTGCACAGATCGACGATGCCCTCGAAGGAGACGAGGAAACGCAGGATCGCCCGCCCCCGGCTGAGCTGCGGGTACAGGAAATCCGCCGTCACGATGCGCAGGATGTACTCCACGATGAAGATCGCGACCGTCACGGATTCGATGCCGAATAAAAGACCTCTGTACGGCGCGGCACCCTCGAACGTGCCGATGAACAGCACCGCGATATTGGCCAGAATGGCGATGGCGATGAGTACATCAAAGGCGCGGCTCGCCCGGTCCTCCCGCCTGCCGATCTGTATGATGTCGAAAAGGCGTTTCCTGCCCTTTTCCTTCTGCACCTGTCCCTCTCCACTCCGGCGGCGGGCATTTCGATGCCCGCCGCCCTCTTCACGGCCCGCCAT
>CAZDUM010000008.1:19922-25156 GCA_964508645.1 uncultured Oscillospiraceae bacterium
CCGGACCGCGCTGCCGTCTCCTCTTACTGCAGCATATCCCACAGGGCTACGGCTGCCGTGCAGGCGCCGCAGTCGCAGTATTTGGCGCCCTGCGCCTTGATCTCCTCGGCATGCGCCAGCACGCCGGCGGCCCGCTCCTTGCCGAAGGCGGACGCCCCGGCCGGGGACCCTGCGAAGTCGATCAGTTCGTCGATCGTGGTGACGCTCGCATCGATCTGCTCGAGCAGCGTCTTCCTGGCCGCCGCCTCCTTCTCCGTGCCGATGGCATCGAGATAGGCCTCTGCGGCAGCGCGCAGCGGTGCGCAGCACGACGGTGCTGCGATCAGTTCTTCTACCTTCTTTTTGATCTCTTCCATGACATTTCCTCCTCGTGATGGATGATTGATATATGTGTCTATGGCGCCCATCCGCTAAGAGAGCGCAGCCAGATAGGCCAGGGCCTGCCGATAGCCGTCGAACCCCTGCCCGCAGATGGTCTTTTGCGCCGCCATCGATACATAGGACAGCGCCCGAAACGGCTCCCTGCCGTGGATATCCGTCAGGTGTACCTCCACCGTGGGGATCGAGACCGCCTTGAGCGCATCCAAGATGGCGATGCTGGTGTGGGTGTAGGCGCCGGCGTTGATGACGATGCCGTCCGCCGTCCCGTAGGCCTCCTGGATCTTCGTCACGATGTCCCCCTCGTGGTTGGACTGGTATATCTCGACCGTCAGATCGAGCGCCTCCGCCCAGGTCCGGATATCCTCCACCAGGTCCGCGTAGGTCCGGTGCCCGTAGAGCGCGGGTTCGCGGATGCCCACCATGTTGAGGTTGGGGCCGTTGATGACCAGAATGTGTTTCATGCCGTCCGCCTCCTGTTCTCTCCTGTTCTGTTGTGCGCCTTTGCACCCCGCGCCTTTAGCCGAGCAGCGCGTCCAGCACGGCGAGGGCCGCCGCCGCCTCGATGCAGGGGACCGCCCTCTCCACGATGCAGGGATCGTGCCGTCCCTTGATGCTGAGCTTGGTGTCGACGCCGCGCGCCAGGTCCACGCTGTCCTGCTCGATGTAGATGGAGGGCGTCGGTTTGACGGCCACCTGAAAGACGATGGGCATCCCGCTGGCGATGCCGCCCAGGATGCCGCCGTGATGGTTGGTGCGCGTCCGCACCGTGCCGTCCGGCGCCATGTAGAAGGGGTCGTTGTTCTGACTTCCGCGCCAGGCCGTGCCCGCGAACCCGCTGCCGAACTCGATGCCCTTCACCGCCGGCACGCCGAACACCGCCTGGGCGATGCGGCCCTCCATGCCGTCGAACATGTGGTCCCCGCAGCTCCCGGCCGCAAGTCCCGTCACGACGCACTGGATGCGGCCGCCCACCGAGTCTCCGTCCGCAGCCGCGGCGGCCATGGCCGCCGTCATGGCCGCCGCGTCCGCCTCGCTGACGCGGTATAGGCCGGTGGCGGGATCGCATGCGCGGCAGCCCTGTCCGCCCACCTCGATCATCTGCGCCTCGACCTCCACGCCGCGCCGCGACAGGATCTGCTTGGCGATGCCGCCGGCCACGCACAGGGGCGCCGTGAGGCGGCCGCTGAAATGTCCGCCGCCGCGGTAATCCGCCGCCTCCCCGTAGCGCATCCAGGCCGTCAGGTCCGCGTGGCCGGGCCGGGGTACCGTCATCACGGGCGCATAGTCGGCGGAGCGCTGGGCCGTGTTTTCGATGCGCACGCTGAGTGGGGAATGCAGGATGGTCAGCAGATCGCCCTCCTCCCGCACGCCGCTCATAAAGATGGGGATATCCGGCTCCTTGCGCTTGGTCGCATAGGCCTTTCCCGCGGCCGACCGGCGCGCCAGAAACGCCATGAGCGCCGGCCTGTCGATGGTCTCGCCGGGCGGGAAGCCCTCGGCCACCATGCCGATGGCCGATCCGTGCGATTCGCCGAAGATCGTGACCTTCAGATGCTTTCCGTAGGTGCTCGCCATATCAGCTTTTCCCTCTCCTCAAAAAATCCGGGGTAGGACTTGTTGACCGCCTCGGCCCCCAGAATGCGGACCGGGGTCCTGCACGCCGCCGCCGCCACCGCCGCCCCCATGACGATCCGATGATCCCCCGCACCGTCCACCGTGCCGCCGCTTAGGGGCTTCTCCAGGGATGCGCCGTCCGCCTCTCCGGGCTGACCGGGCTGGAGCCCATAGACGGTGAGGCTGTCCTCCCCTTCCTCGGCCCGGCCGCCGAGCGCCTGCACCAGCGCGGCCGTCGTCCGCAGGCGGTCGCTCTCCTTGAGCCGCAGGCGCGCCGCGCCCAGCAGCCGGCTCGTCCCCTCGGCCGTAGCGGCCACCACCGCCAGAACGGGGGCCAGATCGGGTATCTGCTCCACATCGACCGTGATACCGTGCAGGGGCTGCTCTCGGCTGACCGTCACGCTGCCGGCCGCCGCATCCGTCTGGACCTGCGCCCCGAACGCCCGCAGGATCTCCAGGATGGCGCGATCCCCCTGCAGGGACTGCAGGTTCAGGTTCGTCACCGTCAGAGGTCCGCCGCCGATGGCGCCGGCCGCCAGCCAGAACGCCGCGTTGGACCAGTCCCCTTCCACATCCATATGGGCCGGCCCGCTGTATACCTGCTCGCCTGGGATGCGAAAGCGTACCGGCTCACCCGCCGCCCCGGTCTCCTCCGTCCGAATCTCGATGCCGAAGCGGGAGAGGACGTCCAATGTCATCTCGATGTAGCCGCGCGAGGCCACCGGCCCCTGCAGGGTCAGCGTGCTGTCCCCCGCGAGGAGGGGCAGCGCGAACAGCAGGCCGCTGATGTACTGGGAGGATACATTGGCCGCGATGCTGTAATCCCCCGGGGTCATGCGCCCCACGCAGTGCAGGATCTCCCCGTCCTGCATCAGCTTCACGCCGTGCGTCTCCATCGCCTCCATGAGCGGTCCCATGGGGCGTTTCATCAGCTGGCCCTGCCCGGTGAAGGAGATGTCCTGCACCCTGCCGCTCAGAAGGCCGGCCGCGCGTCCCTGCAGCGCCGCCGCCACCGGAACCATGAGACGCAGCGTCGTGCCGCTCTCCCCGCAGTCCAGGGGCGCCCCGGTCTCGTCCGCCAGAAGGGCGGAGAGGACGCGCCGGGTGGCCGCGAGGTCCTCGCTGGTATTGTGCAGTCCCACGGATGGCACGCGCCCGCCCGTCACGCGGGCCAGCGCCGCACCCAGCAAAATCCGGTGCCCGTAGGATTTAGAGGCGATGCAGGCCACCTGCCCGCGCAAGGGGGCATTTCCCACACGCTGCTCTATCGTTCTCGTCATCAGCTCTCTCCTTCGCTATCCGTGCGCAACACCCGCGTGCTATAACGCACGGCGCCACATCTCACGGGTTCCGTCACGAGATTCCACCGGACCTGTGGCGCCTGCCAGGTCCCGCGCACCTCAGACCGTCGCACCGCCCACGCCGCCCGCGTCCTCCGCGCCGAACAGGAACGCCGCCAGGTCCGCCACCGGATGCGGGACGATCTCGCACGCGCCGATCCGCCGCGGCAGGATCAGGTTGATGGACCCGCCGTCTATCTTCTTGTCGGACAGCAGGCACGAGGCCAGCGACGATGCCGGAATCCGCGTCTCCGTCGGCAGCCCGTAGGCGCGCAGGACATCCTGAAGCCTGTCCGCAACGCTTTCTTCGCAAAAGCCCGCCCGCGCGGCGCAGCGACATGCCATGACCATGCCGACCGCCACGGCGCGTCCGTGCGCCACGGTGAAACCGCTGCACTTTTCGATGGCGTGGCCGACGGTATGGCCGAAATTCAGAATGTTGCGCAGGCCCCGGTCCCGCTCATCGCCGGAGACGACCTCCTCCTTGATGGTCACGCAGCGCCAGATGATGCGACTCACATACGCCCTGTCGTCGCGGCAGGCGGGCAGGGGGCGGGATGCCAGCATCTCGAACAGCGCCTCGTCCCGTATCATGCCGTACTTGATGACCTCGGCGCAGCCGTCCGCGAAGATCTCCGCGGGCAGCGTGTCGAGCGTCTCCACGTCCATGATGACCGCCCTCGGCTGATAGAAGGCGCCGACCAGGTTTTTGCCCTCCGGCAGGTTGATGGCGGTCTTCCCGCCGACGGAGGAATCCACGGCCGCCAGGAGCGTGGTGGGCAGCTGCACGAAGTCGATGCCGCGCTGGTAGGTCGCCGCGACGAAGCCGCCGAGGTCGCCGGGCACGCCGCCGCCCAGCGCGAAGAGCACATCCGTCCGGCTCACATGCGCATCGGCAAGCTGCGACAGCACGGTCAGGTACTGTGCCCCGCTCTTGGCCGTCTCGCCGGCCGGCACGGTCACCGGCAGCACCGTAAACCCCAGGGCGATCAGATTTTGCGAAATCCTCTCCCCGTAGAGCGCCTGCACGTGTTCGTCCGTCAGCAGCACCGCCTTCGCGCCGCGCCTGCCCTTTTGCAGGATGTCCGCCGGCAGGAGGTCCGCCAAACGGTCCGTAAGACCCGCGCCGATCTGTACATCATAGGGGGTCTGCGTATGCACATGCACGATCATCTCTTGGTCCCCTCCAGCATCTCCTTGCGCTCACGGCCCTCCCTGAGCAGCTGCTGCAATCTCTCGGTATCGCCCGCCTCGATGGCGTCCCGGTAGTCCGTCAGGCTCTCGATGAGGATGTCGAGCTCCTCCAGCAGCGGTCCCTTGTTATACATGAACAGCTCGCTCCAGAGGACCTCGTTCAGGTAGGCGACGCGCGTCAGGTCGCGGAAGCTGCCGCCGCTGTACCCCTCCTCCTCGAGCGCCACGGGGCTCTTGACAAAGGCGTTGGAGGCGATGTGGGAAAGCTGCGATGTGTAGGCGATCATGCGGTCGTGGTGCGCGGCGCGGGTCACGCGGAAGCGGGCGAATCCGAGCGGGGCGAGGGCTTCCTTGACGCGGGTCAGCAGGCGGATGTCGTCGAAGACGGGCGGTACGATCACCATGGACGCGCCCTGAAAGAGGTCGGCGCGGGATACCTTGAAGCCGGAGTATTCGGTGCCCGCCATGGGGTGCCCGCCCACGAAGGTGAATCCCTCCTCGGCGGCGATGGGAAAGCACGCCTCGCAGATCGCCTCCTTGACGCCGCAGCAGTCGATGACCAGAGCCGTCTTGCTGAAGTCGGCGCGGTGGCGCCGGACATACTCGATGGTGGCGGACGGGTACAGCGCCAGGAAGACGAGGTCGCAGGTGCCGAGGTTGCCGGCGGGTTTCTCCGCCGGAGGGCATGCAGGCGCATCAGCTTCG
>CAZDUM010000008.1:25256-26730 GCA_964508645.1 uncultured Oscillospiraceae bacterium
CGCACCGGCAGCAGTGCCCACATCGTCGCTGGTCGTCAGGACATCGTCGATGACGCCGGCCAGCTTGGCATAGGCGAGAATATGGGTGTCCTTGTCGTAGCCCAGCACGCGATAACCGGCCTTCTGATAGGCCTTGGCGATGGAGCCGCCGATGAGTCCCAGCCCCACGACGCCCACGGTCTGCTTCTTTGCGGCGCTCTCCTTTGCGGCCGCCTGTTCCTGCGCCATCACGCCACCACCTCCCGGATGCGCGTCACGCCCTCCATGACATCGGCGAACTGCTCCGGCGTCAGGGACTGCGCCCCGTCGCACAGCGCCCTCTGCGGATCGTTATGCACCTCGATCATCAGACCGTCCGCCCCGGCCGCCACCGCCGCCAGCGCCATGGATTTTACTAAACGCGCGTGTCCCGTGGCATGGCTTGGATCGACGATGACCGGCAGATGCGTCAGCTCCTTGAGCACCGGGATCGCGGACAGGTCCAGCGTATTGCGGGTATAGGTCTCGAAGGTCCGGATGCCCCGCTCGCAGAGGATGATGTTCTCGTTGCCGCCCGCCATGATGTACTCCGCGCTCATCAAAAGCTCCTCCAGGGTGTTCGCCAGCCCGCGCTTCAGCAGGATGGGCTTGTCGATCTTTCCCAGTTCCTTCAGAAGCTCGAAATTCTGCATATTGCGCGCCCCCACCTGTATGAGGTCCACGTGCTCGAACAGCGGCAGGTGGTTGGGGTTCATGATCTCCGAGACGATGGGCAGGCCCGTCTCCTCCTTGGCGTGCAGCAGCAGCTCCAGCCCCTCTCCCTGCAGTCCCTGGAAGGCGTAGGGCGAAGTCCTGGGTTTGAAGGCCCCACCCCGCAAAATCCGGGCACCCGCGGCTTTGACGGCTCTCGCCACCTCGGTGATCTGCGCCGGGGTTTCGACGGAGCAGGGGCCGGCCATCACGGCGAAATGTCCCCCGCCCACCGCGACGCCGCCCACATCCACCACCGTATCCTTCGGATGGAACTTGCGGTTTGCCTTCTTAAAGGGTTCGGAAATGGTCTTGACCGACTCGACGATATCCAGACTCTCCAGCAGCTCGCGGTCCACATTGGAGGTGTCCCCCACCAGGCCGACGATGGTCGTATAGTCGCCCTTGGAGAGGTGGACCTTGAGGTCCATGGATTCCAACCATTCGATGAGATCGTTCAACTGCTTTTCCGTCGTTTCCTGTTTCAATACCGCTATCATCGCTGTCTGCCACTTCCTTTCTTCTCCGATTCGTCTCTATCGTAGTCCCTACGCTCTATGCTCTATGCTCTACGCCGTGTCGCTCAGCCTCACGCCGGCCGACACGCTCGGCCTGGCCCTGCGCCACCCGGTTCCGTCTGGCGCCGCCCATTCGCTTTCATCCAGTCTTGCGCCGCCCGCGTGCCACCCCGCGCGGGCACGCATGCATCGCGCTCCCCGCAGACCCAGCACCCGCGGCGCACGGA
>CAZDUM010000008.1:26830-28417 GCA_964508645.1 uncultured Oscillospiraceae bacterium
GCCGGATGCGCTCAAACCGCCGGCTTCGCGCACGCGCCGCCGATCACGCCGAGGCCCGCACCGCTGAGCACGTCGCCCCAGATACCCGGCGTATTCGCATAGTACTGCCTGCCGTAGTGCAGCAGCACCATCGACTTTTCAAACTTTTCCAGATTGCTGGTCGCCCCGTATACAAGCGAGATGAGATGCTGCGTCTCCCCGTTGACCTCGATCGGCAACAGGCCGACGAAGCAGTAGCCCGCATGCCCGGTATAGCCGGTCTTCAGCCCCGTGCACCCCATGTTGCGGAGCATGGTCGTGTAGGTGCTGTTCACGCTGGTGGCCGCACCGAACGAAGGCACCGTGATGCTCTCCTTAGAGGTAAACGCCGTGACCTCCTCCCCGTAATGGTTGACGATGTAACGCACCAGTTTGAACATCTCCCCCACGCTCATCATGTTTTCCTGCTGCGGCGTGTTGATGCTCTCCCCGTAATGCGGCAGCCCGTGCGGGTTGAAGAATTTCGCCGTCTTAAGCCCCAGCTCCGCGGCCCGCTCGTTCATCCTCTCCACGAAGGCCGGCTCCGAACCCGCGACCGCATGCGCCAGCGCCGTGCCGCACTCGTTGGCCGACGGCAGCAAAAGCCCCGCCAGAAGGTCCTGCACCGACATCTCCTTGCCCTCCGTGAACGCATTCTGGAAGGTGCCGTCCTCCCCGCTGGCCTCCGCCACCGCATCCTTTTCAATCGTCACCATGGTATCCAGGCCGAGGTCCCCGCGCTCGATGGCCTCCTGCACCAGCAGGAACGTCATCAGCTTGGAGGTGGAGGCCAGATGTATCGGCACATCCCGGTTCGTCGCGAAGAGAATCTCCCCCGTCTCGGCGTTGCCCACCAGGACGCTGCGGACGATGTCGAAATAGCCTTCCTTCTTCATGGCCTCGATATCGACCGTGAAGGATTTCCCCGTGTCGATCGCCACATGCGAGGCGTCCTGCATGGTCAGGTTCAGGTCGAACGCCATCCCCACATCCAGCGGCCGCATGTAGACCTCCCCCGCACCGCTCGACTTGAAGTACACGCGCCACTCCTGCAGCTGCCCGTCCAGGTAAAAGATCGGCACGTCATAGCTGAACGTCTCCGTCCCGTGCTTCGGGTCCTGCGCCCAGGTGACCTCAAACGGCTCATTCTCACCGCCCACCGGCACATACGCCTGTCCCCTGTCAAAGGCGAACCCGCCGCGATCCCGCTTCAGATTCATCTCCTTCGAGGTGCCCGACAGCGCGCTGCAAATATCGCGCATGGACAGGTACAGGTTGTTCGGATACGAGGCATAATACCCCTTCACCGTCACCGGCTTGCCCCCGTCCACCTTGAGCTCCAGGTTGACCCTCTGCATCTGCTCCGCATAGGCCGGCGGTGCCGTAGCCACACTGCCCGCCACCATGGTGAGCGCCAGCGCGACAGCCATTGTCAGTCTTCCCAGTTCCTTCTTCATCTCGCATTCTCCCTTCACACGTCCATCCGTATCATCTCCGCGCTTCCGCGGCATCGTCACACCGGTCGCCCTTCGCAAAAGATCGGCGCGTCGGCCTTTTGCGGTATCCGGT
>CAZDUM010000008.1:28517-30288 GCA_964508645.1 uncultured Oscillospiraceae bacterium
CCCGCCGCTCAGCGGAGCAGGCCCCGGACCGCCTCCACGATCGCGGCGGCGGTCATGCCGTACTTCTCCTTCAGCTCCTCCGGTTTGCCGGACTCGCCGAAGACATCCTGCTGCCCCACCATGGCCATCCGGACCGGACAGCGGCGCGCGGTCACCTCCGCCACCGCGCTGCCGAGCCCGCCGATGACGGAATGCTCCTCAGCGGTGACGATCGCACCGGTCTCCAGGGCCGCCCGCTCGATGATGTCTGCATCGAGCGGCTTGATGGTGTGCATGTCGATGACCCTGGCGTCCGTACCCTCCGCGGCCAGCATCTCCGCCGCCCGCAGCGCCTCATGCACCATGATGCCGGTGGCGACGATGCTCACATCGCGCCCCTCCCTGAGGCAGCTGCCCCGGCCCAGAACGACATCGCGCTCCTCCTTATAGCACATCGGCACGGCCGCCCGTCCCAGCCGCAGGTACACCGGCCCGTCCATCGCCACCGCCTGCCTGAGCAGGGCGGCCGTCGACACGCCGTCCGCAGGGCAGAGAACCGTCATGCCGGGGATGGTGCGCATGAGCGCCAAATCCTCGAAGGTCTGATGGCTGGCCCCGTCCTCACCGACCGTGATGCCGGCGTGCGTGGCGCAGATCTTCACATTGGCGTGCGTGTAGCCGATGGAATTGCGGATGATCTCGAAGGCACGCCCCGCCGCGAACATGGCGAACGTGCTGGCGCACACCACCTTGCCGGAGAGGGCCAGTCCGCAGGCCGTACCGTAAAGATTTTGCTCGGCGATCCCCATGTTGAAAAACCGGTCCGGATAGGCCTCGCTGAACGCGTGCGTCATGGTGGACTTCGACAGGTCGGCGTCCATCACCACCAGGTCGGGACGCTCGGCCCCGAGCGCCACCAGCGTCTCACCATATGCCTGCCGGGTCGCCATTTTGATTTGCTCTGCCATCACCATACACCTCCCAGTTCCTCGACAGCCTGGCGTGCCTGCGCTTCGTTCGGCGCCTTGCCGTGCCAGCCGGCATCGTTTTCCATGAACGAGACACCCTTTCCCTTGACCGTTTCGGCGACGATGGCCGTCGGTCCGTCCCCGTAGGCGCGGGCCTTCGCAAAGGCGGCAAATATCGCCGAGAAGTCGTGGCCGTCTATGGGCAGCACCTGAAAGCCGAAGGCCCGAAACTTGTCGGCGATCGGCGCAACGCGCATCACATCGTCGTTACGGCCGTCGATCTGCAGGCCGTTGTGGTCCACGATGACGCAGAGGTTCGAGAGGCGATAGTGCCCCGCCGCCATGGCGGCCTCCCAGACGATGCCCTCCTGCAGCTCGCCGTCCCCAAGCAGCGTGTAGATGCGGCCCGGATCCCCGTCCATTCGCGCGGCCAGGGCCATCCCGATGCTGGCCGAAAAGCCCTGCCCCAGGGACCCTGTGGACATCTCGATGCCCGGCACCTTGTCGCGGTTCGGGTGCCCCTGCAGGTGGCTGCCCAGCCGGCGCAGGGTCCAGAGCTCCTCCCTCGGAAAATACCCGCGCTCCGCCAGAGCCGCGTACTGAACGGGCGCGGCGTGGCCCTTGGAGAGCACGAAGCGGTCCCGCCCCGGCATGCGGGGGTTTTCGGGATCGATGTGCATCTCACCGAAATACAGGGCGGTGACCAGGTCCGCCGCCGAGAGGGAGCCGCCGGGATGTCCGGAACCGGCGCTGTACACGGCCCGGATGACATCGATGCGGATGCGGGCCGCGATCTCCTGATACTGTTTCGTCTCCATCTTGTC
>CAZDUM010000008.1:30388-31478 GCA_964508645.1 uncultured Oscillospiraceae bacterium
TGGCGGCGGCCGCCAGATCACCGGCCAGGCCGTGGATGTATGCGCCGCAGAGAGCCGCCTCAAAGGCGGACAGGCGGCCGCCTTTCACATCGCATCCCGCGCGGGCTCCTTCGCAACCCGCCGCCGGGCGAATATACTTCTGCGCCCAAAGGCCAGCTATGATGCCGGTCAGCACATCCCCGGCGCCGCCCGTGGCCATGCCGGGATTCCCCGTCGTGTTGATATGGGTGGGTCGGCCTGACGCCGCCACCAGACTGCCCGCGCCCTTGAGGATGACCGCGGCGCCGGTGCGCACCGTCAGGGCCTCGGCCATGGCGAGGCGCTCCGCGGCGGTCAGCTCCGAGCTACCCCATCCGAGCAGGCGCCTGGCCTCCCCCACATGCGGGGTCACGATCGTCTCCCCCTGCCGGCTGAGAAGCCGCGGCAGCAGGTCACCCTCCGATCCCGCTATGAGGTTCAGTCCGTCGGCATCCACCACCAGGGGGCCATGGTAGCAGGCCAGTATCGCCTCCAGCGCCCTGCGGCTCTCCCCCGTCTGTCCCAAGCCGGGCCCTATGGCCACGACATCATAGGATGCCAGGGAGGCCTCCGTGAACACCCTGGGCCGGCATGTCGCCTCCGGCACCGCGACCTGGGCGATCGGAAAGAGCGGCGGCGGCAGGGCCAGCGTGACCAGTCCCGCCCCGCTCCTGAGCGCGCCGCGGGCCGCCAGAATGCAGGCCCCCATCATCCCCTCGCTGCCCGCGACGAGGAGCACCCTGCCGCAGTCCCCCTTGTGCAGGGTCGACGGGCGCCTCTGCAGGAGATGCCTGAGCAGGTCTCCATCTATCACCGGTAGCTCCATCGCAAAAACCTCCCCCTCGCGCGAGTATCCGCGAGTATCCAAGAAGTGCCCTGTGGTCGCCCTGCGCCCCCACTTTCGGCTCTAAAAGCGTGCCGGCAATACATTTTGTCCCCACCTTGGGGCCGCAGCCAGGCACTTCTTCGAGGCCGCCACCCACCTGCCAGACGCGCCCCCACGCATCGCGTATGAGGACATGCCCCCTGCGCCCAAACGGTTTCGATGGCGGATTCGATCCCGCCCAGGTTC
>CAZDUM010000009.1:0-4265 GCA_964508645.1 uncultured Oscillospiraceae bacterium
GGCGTTGACATTTCCCTTAATTTATGGTGTAATTTGTGGGAAAGCCAGAGGTGCGTACAATGCGAACATTTCACTATTCGGAAATCAAAGAGCACACATGGGATGCAGAGGTCCTCAGCTTGATTGCGGCGATTTACCGAGAAGTTGGAAAGCAGGAAATATACCTGCGCCAGCGCCCGGAAGAACTGGAAAAGCTGGTCGAGATCGCAAAGGTACAGAGCACGGGGGCTTCAAACGCCATCGAAGGCATCGTGACAACCAATACGCGCATCCGTCAACTGGTGGAGAAAAAAACGACACCGAGGAATCGCGACGAACAGGAAATCGCCGGATACCGTGATGTCCTTAATCTGATCCATGAGAATTTTGATGTGATCCCGATCACGCGGAACTATATTCTCCAGCTTCATAGGATTCTGTACGGCCATATGAACAACCCGATGGCGGGCAGAACGAAAAACGTACAGAACTATATCACCTCGACGTACCCGGACGGGCACACGGAAACCATATTTACGCCGCTGCCGCCCTATGAAACGCCGGAGGCGCTGGACAGGATTTGTGAGGAATACAACCGTGTGATTGGCAATCTGGATGTGGAGCCGCTTATCGCCATCCCCGTTTTCATCCATGACTTTCTCTGCATTCACCCGTTTAACGACGGAAACGGCAGAATGAGCCGTCTGCTGACCACCCTTCTTTTATACCGGAGCGGATTCTACGTCGGTAGATACATTTCCTTAGAGGCGAAAATATCGGACAGCAAGGATTCGTACTATCACGCGCTCGGGCAGTCGCAGATCGGCTGGCATGAGGGAAAAGAGGATGTGACGCCGTTCATCAAGTATCTACTCGGTACGATTCTCGCCGCCTACAGGGACTTCGCGGACCGTTGTTCGCTGGTAGAGACAAAACGCCCCGCGCTGGAAACGGTGAGGCGCGCCGCAGGAAATCAAATCGGCCGCTTCACAAAACAGGATATTCGGGGGCAGTGCCCTTTTATCAGCATCAGTTCCATAGAGAGTGCCCTGCGAAAACTGGTCGCCTCCGGAGAACTCAAGCGCGAGGGCTCCGGGAGAAATACCTGCTACTACAGGATTACCTGATTTCCGTCGGCCTTTTATCTATTTTCCTTTGCAAGCAGAGTGTCTACTTCATCCGCCGTATACGAGCCGGATCCTAAGGAATCCATGCAGTACCGGCGTCGGCGGGGATGGCGGCATCGCGTCCTCATCCTTCCATCTTATCGGATTTTGACCCTTTCGGAAAGTGAAAAAATATGGTATACTGACGCACATTGAAACGCGCGGATGGAACGACAGATGGAACGGAGGTTGGCCATGAAGAAACCCATGATGCTGATGATACTGGACGGCTTCGGCCTCAGCGATACGACCCACGGCAACGCCATCGCGGCGGCCAGAAAACCCAATCTGGACCGCATCTTCGCAGCATATCCTTTTACGAAGCTCTCGGCCAGCGGCTTGGCGGTCGGCCTGCCGGAGGGGCAGATGGGAAACTCCGAGGTCGGGCATCTCAACATCGGGGCAGGCCGCATCGTCTATCAGGAACTGACCCGCATCAGTAAATCCATCGAGGATGGCGATTTTTACGAGAATCCCGCATTTCTCGACGCCTGCGCGCACGTGAAAAGGACGGGGGGCCGGCTTCATCTGATGGGTTTGCTCTCGGATGGCGGCGTGCACAGCCATTTTTCACATCTTTCGGCCTTGATCCGCCTGGCCGCAGCGCAGCGTGTGCCCGAGGTCTATGTGCACTGTTTCACGGACGGGCGCGATGTGCCGCCCACCTCCGGCGCGGGCTATATGGAAGAGCTGGAGGCGCTGCTGGAGGAGGAAAAGGCCTGCCGGATCGGCGTGGTATCGGGTCGCTACTATGCCATGGATCGCGACAAGCGCTGGGAGCGTCTGCAACTGGCCTACGATGCCTTAACGCTCGGCCGTGGCCTTGAGGCGGAGTCCGGCGCGGCGGCCGTGGCCGCGGCGTACGCGCGCGGCGAGACGGACGAGTTCATCCGGCCCACCATCGTCCGTCGGCCGGAGGCTGCCGCCTCCGGCCACACGGCCGCCGGCGCATCGGGCATCGACGGCGCATCGGACGGCTTCGTGCGGGACGGCGATGCCATCATCTTCTTTAACTTCCGCCCCGACCGCGCCAGAGAGCTGACCCGCGCGTTCACAGACCCCGACTTCGACGGCTTTTACCGCGAAAAGACGGTCCAAAACCTGCATTTCGTCTGCATGACGCAGTACGACGCATCCATGCCGGGCGTGCAGGTGGCATTCCCGCCGCACCGGCCCGAGAACACGCTGGGCGCCTATGTGTCCGGTCTGGGTCTGCAGCAGCTGCGCATCGCCGAGACGGAGAAATACGCCCATGTCACCTTTTTCTTCAACGGCGGTGTGGAGGAGCCTTCGCCGGGCGAGGCGCGCATTCTCGTCCCTTCCCCGAAGGTGGCGACCTACGACCTGCAGCCGGAGATGAGCGCGGAAAAGGTCACGGATGCCGTGCTCGCGGAGCTTGACAGGGATTTGTACGACCTCATCATTCTCAATTTCGCCAACGCCGATATGGTGGGACACACGGGTGTCTTTTCGGCGGCGGTCAAGGCGATCGAAACGCTGGATGCGATGGTCGGGCGCATAGAACAGGCCATCCTGCGGCTGGACGGGCAGATTCTTCTGACCGCGGATCACGGCAACGCCGAGGAGATGCTTTCCCCGGCGGGCGAGGTGCTCACCGCCCACACCACGAATCCCGTGCCTTTGGTTCACATCGCCAACAGGCCGGTGCGCGGACTGGCGTCGGGAGGCCGTCTCTGCGATATAGCGCCGACCATGCTGGCGCTCATGGGACTGCCACAGCCGGAGGAGATGACGGGCCACAGTCTGATCCGGTAGAGAGCGTCGGTGGCAGCCACCTTTCTATGATCTGCTCCGCCGCGCGAATGCCGTCCACGGCGGCCGATGTGATGCCACCCGCATAGCCCGCGCCCTCCCCGCACGGGTAAAACCCCGTCAGCACCTCCGTATCGCGCATGCCGGACAGCCTGCCTTCTCCCGTTTTACTTCGCAAAATCCGTACCGGCGAACTGCTGCGGGTCTCCACGGCGGTGAGCAACGCGTCAGGGTTGTCGAACCCCGCCAGCTTCCGCCCCAGAACCGGCATGGCCTCCCGAAAGGCAGCCATGGCAAAGGGTGGCAGGCAGGCCTCCACCGCCGGCGCCGCCCCGTCCCTCAATGCGGCCCATGTCGCGCGGGGCGGCACGTAGGGATGCGGCGGGATGCCCTGCGTGGCCCGGTACGCGAGCTGTTCATACCGCCTCTGCATCTCCATCCCCGCCAGCACATCTCCGTCCGCCCCGCCGGGAAAATCGCTGACGCGCACATCGCAGAGCAGTGCGCTGTTGGCCATGCCGCTGTCCCGGGCATGGTCGCTCATGCCGTTGACGACGATGCCGCCCGCCTCCGAGGAGGCGACGATCACGCGCCCGCCCGGACACATGCAAAAGGTGTAGACCCCGCGGCCCTGCGCGGGTCCGTCCCCCGTGCAGTGATAGCTCAGCTTGTATTCCGCCGGCGGCAGTCCCAGAACCTCCGCGGGCTGGCCGTACTGCGCCATGTCGATGAGGGCCTGCGGGTGCTCGATTCTAAGCCCGATCGAAAAGGGCTTTTTCTCCATGGCAAACCCCGCGTCCCGCAGCATGCGGAACGTATCCCTGGCGCTGTGCCCTACCGCCAGCACCACGACCTGACAGGGCACGGCGTAGAGCTGCCCCGTCGCCAGATCGCGCACCGCGGCCGAGGTCACATGACGGTCGCCGCCGCGACCGCCCGCTCCGTATGCGATGCCCTCCAGCCGCATGCCGAAGCGCACCTCCCCGCCCGCCGCGATGATCTCCTCCCGGATGGTGCGGACCACCTGGCGCAGGCGGTCCGTGCCGATATGCGGGTGCTGCTGGTAGAGAATCTCCGGCGGGCCGCCCGCTGCGACGAGCTCCGTGAGGACCTTGCGGATGCGCGGGTCCCTGATGCCGGTGGTCAGCTTGCCGTCACTGAAGGTACCCGCGCCGCCCTCGCCGAACTGCACATTGGACTCCGGGTCCAACACGCCCGCCGACCAGAAGCGCTCGACATCCCGCTGCCGGCGCTCCACATCCTGTCCCCGCTCCAGCACGAGGGGCCTGTATCCCGCCTGCGCCAGGAGCAGCGCGCAAAAGAGGCCCGCCGGGCCCGTGCCGACGA
>CAZDUM010000009.1:4365-5469 GCA_964508645.1 uncultured Oscillospiraceae bacterium
TCCCCGCCCGCCGCACGCCTCCCCGATTCTTCCGTGCCCGCCTGCCAGGCCGCACCGGGCACGGGCAGGTGATATGTCCGGTCTCGGGCCGGTGTCACGCGCAGCTTCGCAGATGCCGGCAGCAGAAGGGGCCTCTCACCCGCGCCGGGCACCGCGGCCACGGCCGTAAAGGCCACCGTGTAGACGCGCAGGATGTCCGCCTTGTCGCGGGCATCGATGGACTCTCGCAGGATCTCCCAGTGCGTCACGCGAAAGTGCCCGCTACGGCAAACAGCGCCGCCGTAGCGACGCAGTCTCTTTTCTATCAGCGCCGGCAGCATCGACAGAGGCTCGTGGAGATGCAGTTTCAGTTCCCGCATCTCATACCGCCCGGCCTCACCAGCGCCCCGCTCCGTCCCATCCATCGACTTCTTCCCCACCTCAGGGCCCACAGTTTCTCCTCCGGCCACGGCACGCCCATACCGCACGCGATGCAATCTCCCGCAGTCCTGACACCCATGCGGTCGTGGTCATGCCGGGGTGCCCGGGCCCCGTCTCGCGCTCTCTACAGGTCGCACACGCGGGCAATCGCATAACGCCGGCAACCTCACCCGCCGCACCCGCCTTCTGCGGTTCGCGCGCGTAAAAGCGGCACCCTCTCCGCCTCGCCGCGCCATGCTGGCTCTATCGCGGCGTACCCATGCCTTACCTCGAGCAATCTCCCGAGGTTCACGCCCGCGAAGGCGCCGCTCCATCCGTCCTCTCACGCAGCGCCGCCTCTGCCATGGCGCGCCCGGCCGTCATGCCGGTCCGCCACGCAAAATCCAGGTTGTAACCGCCGCACGGTCCGTCCCAGTCTAACACCTCGCCGGCCAGATACAGACCCGGCACACGCAGGGAAGCCATGGTGGTCATGTCCACTTCCTCCAGCGCCACGCCGCCGCGGGTGACCTGCGCCGCCTTCCAGCCGGCCGTACCCGTCACGGATAGGCGCAGGTCCTTGAGCGCGCCCGCGAGCCGCAAGAAGAACCCTCTCTGCTCCTGTGTCCCGGCCTCCCGCACATCCGCGGCGGCCGGCAGCATCTCCCTCAACTGCGGGGCGAGATAGGAGGCCAGCCAGGCGGC
>CAZDUM010000009.1:5569-10411 GCA_964508645.1 uncultured Oscillospiraceae bacterium
CGGCCGGCAGCATCTCCCTCAACTGCGGGGCGAGATAGGAGGCCAGCCAGGCGGCAAGCCTTGCCTTGACGGCCGTCTGCAGGAGATGCTGCAGCGCGCAGGAAAGGCCCTCCCTCGCGCAGATCTCCGCGATGCCGTTTTCCCATCGGCTTTGGAAAAAGGCCGCGGCGGTCTCCGCCGTCTGATCCGGCAGCAGATCGAGGCCGATCGCATAGGCCGAGAAGTCCGATGTATCATCCGTCAGGCGTATATGCCGGGACAGATCGAGGATGCAGATGCCCGACAGGTTGGCACGATTCCACTGCACTTCCCCGCGGGTGCTCGCCACCCTCTCGCCGTACCGATACAGGCAGACGGCCGCGCGGCAGCGGGCGCCCGCGGCCGCTGAGATATCCGCCGACACCTCTATGGGCGTGAGGACAGGCAGCAGGCGGTGCACCGTGTGCCCCAGGCGCCTCGCAAAGCCGTACCCGTCACCGCTGCTTCCGTACACCGCCTGGGATTTGCCGCCCGTGGCCAGCAGCAGAAGGCGGCTCGTAAGCGTCCGCCCGTCCGCCAGCCGCACCTGAAAGCCGGTCGTCTCGTGCCCTAACGGCGCTTCCTCTCGTCCCCCATCGCAGGCCGGCGGGTTGCTGCCTGTCTCCCGCGCCGCCGCACTGTCCGCTGCAGGTTTCACATCCCGCGCCGCACAGCCCCGCACAGCCCGTGCATCCGGCACACCGGGCGGCGCACCTGCACCCGCATTCGGCTTTACCATCTCGTCATCCGGGCCGGCCACCCTGCGATGCAGCGGCGCCTCCCCCGTAACCCGCACATCCGCCACCTGCGCCCGGCAGAATACCGCAACATGAAAAGAGCGGGCCAGCGCCGCCAGCTGCGCCGCCACAATGCCGGCTTCCTCGCTGTGCGGATACATCCGCCCCGTCTCGTCCGTCCATATCATGATGCCCGCATCACGAAAAAAAGACGCCGTCTTCTCCGGTTCCGGACAACCCGTATGGGAGAGATTACAGCGCCCGTTTCCGGTGGCCGCCAGCTTGCGGCCCGGTCTGTCCATCTTTTCAAGTATCGCGATGCGAAGGGGTGTTCCGCCCGCCTGGATGTCGGCGGTGCCGGCTGCGGCGATGCGTCCCGCGGTGACCGCCGCCGCCAGACCGGACGCACCGCCACCGATGATCAGTATATCCCACGCGGAATCCACGGCTGCGCACGCGCCATCTGCGCCGCGCTGCCGGCCCGGCCCGCCGCCGCGTCCGCCGGTATGCTTCACCCCCGCCATACCCTACGCCTCCGAAGCGGCGTCATTTTGCGCCTTCTCAGCCAGCGCCAGCGCCTCGGGGCTGCCCGGTCTCGGCGCCTCAGTCGGGTCCAGGACCTCCTTCGGCGTCTCCTCGATCAGCTTCAACGCCGCGCGCGTCTCCTTGAACACGCGAATGGCCTCCACCGCCGCCTCGTGCGCCTCCTCGCGCTTCGCCGCCGCCTCCGCCAGCCTCTCCTCCTTCGTCTTCAGGAACTCCGGTTTGCGGATGACGATGGTCGCGCCGACATGCATGATGTTCAGACCGCCCGCCAGCATGTAGATGCCGACCAGCGTGATGGAGGACAGGTTCAAAAGGTCCTGGTCGAAGAACGCATACAGCCCCAGCACGATGTTCACGAGGCCGATCAGCAGGTGATCCAGGAATCCCTTCTCGTGCAGCTCGATCTGCTCCCAGGCATGTACGAAATTGCGAATGCCCGAATACAGAATCCACAGGCCGAGGACCATGGGCGCCACGCCCTCCGCGGAGAGCTTGTTCAGCAATATCAATACGCCCAGCATGAATGTGGATGTCCCGTCCACCAGAATCCAGCTGTTGGTCGTCTTTTGTCCGCGATAACTGCCGTAGGACAGACACTCGACGATGCCGCCCACCGTAAAGACCAGCCCGACGATGAACGCGACGGAGCTGAAGGTCAGCCCCCCGTTCGCGACGAGATAGATGCCCACGGCCGAGAACAGCGTACCGAGCATGATGGTGATGATTCTCACGGTCAGTCCCCCTTGTCTGCCGTTATTATACTTTTCTTTCCGAGGCAAGTCAACAAACGGGGTCCGTGTTCACAAAAAACACATACTCCGCGCGTCCGCCGCATGCTATACTGGACACATGGAACGCACGATTTTACACTGCGATATGAACGCCTTCTTCGCCTCGGTCGAACTGCTCACCAGGCCCGACCTGCGGGACGTGCCCATGGCCGTCTGCGGCGACCCGAAGAACCGCCACGGCATCATCCTGGCCAAGAACGAGCCCGCGAAGGCGGCCGGCGTCGTGACAGCCGAAACCATCTGGCAGGCCCGCCGCAAATGTCCGAATCTCGTCCTTTTACCGCCCCACCACGAGCGATACGCCGCATTTTCCCGCGCGATCAACCGGATTTATCTGCGGTTTACGGACCTGGTGGAGCCCTTCAGCATCGACGAATCCTGGCTGGATGTGACCGCCAGCATCAAGCTCTTCGGCGACGGGAAGGCCATCGCCGACACCATCCGCCAAACCGTACGGGAGGAACTGGGCCTGACCCTCTCCGCCGGCGTCTCCTTCAACAAGATCTTCGCCAAACTGGGAAGCGATTACAAGAAACCGGACGCCACCACCGTGATCACGCGGGACAATTTTCGCGACATCCTCTGGCCGCTCCCCGTCGCGCGCATGCTCTTCGTGGGGAAGGCCACCGCCGTCAAACTCAACGAAAACGGCATCAAGACCATCGGCGATCTGGCGCAGGCCGCGAAACCCCTGCTCACCGCCCTTTTGGGAAAACAGGGGGAAATTCTCTGGCGCTATGCCAACGGTCTCGACGAGGCGCCGGTCACCCGTTTCGGGACACGCGATCCAGCAAAATCCATCGGGCACAGCATCACATTTCGTCGTGATCTGCGAAACGCGGAGGATATCGATACGGCGATCACCGCGCTGGCGGATGCGGTGGCCGGCCGTCTGCGCAGGCACCATGTCAAGGCGGGCGGCCTCAAGGTGGATATCAAGGACCCGGCGCTCAAGGTCATTTCACGGCAAAAGACGCTTCTCCGGCCTACGGATCTGACGGGCGAGCTGCGGCAGGCCGCGCTCGCCCTCCTCGGGGAGACATGGCAGCCAGGCGCACCGATTCGCATGCTCACCCTCACCGCCATGCAGCTGACCGAGGGTGAGGAGGAGCAGCTCAGCCTCTTCACCCCCACGCAGGCCAAGACGCGGCAGAGCGCCGACGTGGACGCGGCCGTGGACAGCATCCGCGCCAGGTTTGGGCAGGAGGCCATCACCTTCGGCGGTCTCATCGGCAACGACCTCGGCATCGCAGCCGGCAGGGCATCCGACGGGGAAACGGATGGCGCGGCCCCCGGCCCCTGAGATCGCCCGCCTCTTTATCCCCCATATGGGCTCATCGCGCGTCACGCGGTCGGGGATGTTGGAGAGGCTGCCTCGTATTCTACGATTTTCTCACGCAGTTCATGATATAGCGTGATGGCTTTTTTAATATCGGCGACCATGGAGGCGTACGAGCCTCCATACTGGCTTGCAGATTCCCATTCTGTGATGGTATCAGCCATGATTTTTAATTTCTCAGGGACGGTAAAGGCGGTCACCTCTTCGGTCCACTTAATCAAAAAAGTGATGTCAAGGGTTTTATACCCCTTCGTCTCCTCATCGACCCCCGCCTCGGTCTGAAGAAGGTATTTTAACGCTTTTTCAATCGCCTGTTGCACGTGGAAGGCCGCCATATCCACCATACACTCATCATTGGATGGATTCCATTCCGGCGAGATGGCGTACTGCGCCATCTGAATATCCGCATCAGCCCTCCTCAACAGCAGCATAGACGGTCACCCCCTTCGTGTCGATCACATCCTTGATTTTCCCCTTTAGCCGTTCATAGATCAGAATATCGCAGTTCGCGTCGCAGGTCTTGCAGAGGTCCACATGAAGATTGTGCAGATTCAAGCCCTTCTCCTGCAGTTCGACATCTGCGCAGACATCGATATCGCTCTCGTCCGTACAGCGATCCGTGACGGCGCTGCCGAATATGATCAGCCTCTTCACAAAAGGATATTTCTGCGCAACGGCGATCATCTGCTTGACGGAATCGAGTTTCAGGCGATTCACTTTCGAAACATCGATCACTTCGTGCATATCCGATCCCTCTCCCTTCTCAGCGCCTTGCCTCCTGGCGAGCATCCGCCGCCAGTCCATCCTCGTTCTGCCTTCGCGCAGGCCTCATCGCGGCAGGCCCGCCATTCCGCCCCGCGGCGCCGGATGCCTGCTGGACTGCGCACCACGGCCGCGGCGCCGGCCCGCCTACCGGATCGTGCGCCATGCCTTCGTGGAGTAGTTCGTGTAGTATTTCTTCCCGTCTATCGTCCGCACACCGCGCACCTTGTAGTAGTAGGTGTTTCCTTTCTTGAGGGACTTGGTGTTGGTGTAGGTGGTCTTGGTGCCGTCCTGCGTCGTGTAGAAGGGCGTGCTGGTGTAGCCGCTGCTCTTCTTCGTGGAGCGGAAGACCTCGTAGTAATCGACCCTGTAGCCGGCGGATTTCTTCCATGTCAGGCGCACCTTGCCGGCCGATGTCAGCGAGGAGGAGAGCTTGATGGTGGTGTCCTTCACGCCCTGGCGGATATGCCCGTCCGGGTCCTCACTCGCCGGCCCGCCGATGGTCTGCGAGGTCTCGTCGGACCAGGCGGTGTAGACGGGTTCGCCATCCAAGATGCGCACACCGCGCACCTTATAGTAGTAGGTGGTGCCGTCCTTGAGGGACTTGGTGTTGGTGTAGGTGGTCTTGGTGCCGTCCTGCGTCGTGTAG
>CAZDUM010000009.1:10511-13130 GCA_964508645.1 uncultured Oscillospiraceae bacterium
CTTGAGGGACTTGGTGTTGGTGTAGGTGGTCTTGGTGCCGTCCTGCGTCGTGTAGTAGGGCGTGTCGGCATAGCCGTCCCCCGCCTCCGTGGCGCGGAACACCTCGTAGTAGTCCACCCTGTATCCGGGTGACTTCTTCCAGCTGACCTGCACATGGCCGGCCTCTGTCAGCGCGGACGAGGCCGTGATGGTCGTGGCCTCGACGCCGGCGTGCAGATGCCCGTCAGGGTCCGGCGTCCCGCTACCGACGGCCCCGTTCTGCGACGGGTCGTCGCCGGGCTCTTCCGGCGCATCGCCCGGGTTTTCTGCGGGATCGTCCGGCTCGTCACCGCTTCTTACCTTCACGATGATGGTTGCGCTTCCCTGGCTGTACTTTTCCGTCTCGGCGGCCGTCACGGTGATGGTCGCCGTGCCCGGTCCCGCGATGTGCACCTGTCCCGCGCTGCTCACGGTCGCGACGCTCTCATTGTCCGAGCTGTAGGTCAGCATGCCGCCCGCGCTCGCGACGACGCCGGTGAGGAGAAAGTCCGGATCGCCGATCTTCACCGTATAGTTCGGCGCGGGCACCGTGACGGTCTGCTTGCCCTTTAGAATCTGGTAGGTCACGGTCATCGTCCCCTGGTAATCCCCGATAAAGGTGATCGTCACGATGGCGGTACCGGGTTCGATGGCGTTGGCGGTCGTAAAGGTATAGTCGACGCCCTCCAGCAGCTTCCGGCCGGTGGTGTCGTAGACGTTCAGGGAGCTCGGCACGCGCGGCATGCCCGTATAGTACTTGTTCAGGATGCGGTCCACGGTGAAGCCGTCCGTCTGGGTGCTGCCGGTGATGGTGAAGGGCACGAGCTGGTAGCCCGTGTAGGCGCCGATTCCCTGCAGAAGCACATAGCCCGTCCCCGCGTGGCCGTTCTTCAGATAATGCACCTTATAGTCCACGCCCTGCGTCAGCGGCAGGAATCCGTTCGTCACGCTGACGGGCGGCGTGACGACCTGGCCCGGCGTGCGCATGAAGGTCGTGCCGCTGGTCAGGCTCACCATGGCGGTCGCGATGGAGTTTCGCGTGCCCGCGGCGGGATCCGTGACGCCGCCGGTGCCCACGCCCGGGTCGCTGTAGGTGCCCGTGCCGCCGAAGTCCGTGCCGTCGCCAATGCCCGTGCCGGTCCCAAGTCCCGTTCCGCTGCCCAGTCCCGTCCCGGGATCGCTGTAGGTATCCGTGCCGCCAAGACCTGTCCCCGCACCGAATCCCGTCCCGGGATCATCGAAGGCGCCCGTCCCCCCGCCGAGTCCCGCGCCGGTGCCGGCCCCACTGCCGCTCCCCGCGGCCTCCGCCATGGCCGTCATCATCATGGAGGCGGGGTCGAGGTACCAGAAGTTCATATCCATCCGGTTGCCATACCCGTCCACCGCGCCGTCCGAGGCGTACTGCCACATGTCGTAGTTCCCCTCGAACTGGTTCATCGTATAGTACTGCGCGACCCAGATGGGATAGTCGCGGCTCAGATTGACGCCGCTGACGGTCTTGGTCAGGAAGTTCAGGTCCGCATACAGGCCCGTCGACCGCCCCCCGGCCAGAATGGTATCGCAGAACATCTCCACATTGCGCGTGGCCTGCGTGCGGGACAGTTTGGCCTTCGTCAGCCGCCCCGCGCTGCCGCCGGCAAACTCGTAGTCCATGAAGACCGGCAGGTCCAGATCGATGCCCTCCAGGAGGTTCAGGGAGTAGTTCGCCTCCGACCAGGCCTCCATCTCATCGGTAGCCTGTGAAAAGAAGTAGGCGCCTACCATCAGGCCCGCGGCCTTAGCCTCCGCGATGAAGCGCTGGTAATCGGCATCCGGGTTCAGCGTCCCCTTCTGGCCGTAGCCGCGGTAGCCCAGCCGCACGAACACGAAGTCGACGCCGTCCGCCTTCATCCGGTTAAAGTCGAGCGGATGCAGCCCCTGCCATTCGGAGATGTCCACCCCCTCGATGATTAGCGCCGCATCCTTCATCGCAGTATGCGTGTAGGTCGTGCCCGTATAGCGCGAAACCGATGTGGCACCGTAGGCACCCGTCACCGGCAGCGCCAGAAGCACCGCGAGCAGCACCGCCAAAAGACGCCCGCAAAGCCCTCGCCGCCCGCGCCCGCGAGCCCGCATGGACCGCCCGCGCACCGCCGCCTGCGTCCGGTCCGCCTCGTATGATGCGCTTTCTCCCCTGATTCCCCTTTTTTCTCTCTCCATCTTTTCCTGCATGTCTCCCCTTTTCTCTGTCTTTCCCTTACGATTCTGAAGCTGCGATACCGCATACCGGACTGTCACCGCCGGCAGATTCCATTCTACCATAAAAAACGGCGCCTGACTACCTGTCATACCGTCTTCGACCCGAAAAAGTCGAAAATCCCTGAAAATCCCGCTTCGCCCCCGCAGAATCTCCGCCTTCCAGCCAAAACCACGCAACAACTTGACACGGCCCCGCCCTGGTTCATAATTGACAATCGGGCCCGCGTCCTATATACTGTAGGCGTGTAAAGCCTGCGGGATGCATACCCGCCGGGGCAGAAAGGACTCGCCGTGTCGGACAATCTGAAGCAAACTCTACCCCCACCTCGAAAGGCCCGCAGCATCGCCTTTTCCCAGGAAAAT
>CAZDUM010000009.1:13230-18982 GCA_964508645.1 uncultured Oscillospiraceae bacterium
ATCTCCCGCCGGAGAGACGTCCCCTGCGCAGGCAGCCTCTCCCGCCCAGCCTGCATCCCCCGCCGAGAAGCCCTCCGCCGCGGACAATATCGACTTTCGCCGCATCTGCGAGAATCTCTACGACAGCGTGCACATCGCGGACGGCGAGGGCGTGATCACCTTCGTGAACAAGGCATACACCCGCATCACCGGCATCGACTTCGAGGAGATACGGGGCCGGAAGGTGGAGGATATCGAGCGCGAGGGTGTGCTGTACAAGGGCTCCGTCACGACCGAGGTTTTGCGACGGCGGGAGCGGGTCGACTCCATCGCCACCATCCACCGCCTCAACAAGGAGGTCCTCGTCACCGGCATCCCCGTCTTCGATGAGAACGGCGACATAGACATGGTCGTCACCTCCACCAGGGACATCACGGAGCTGAAGGACCTGGAGAAACAGCTGCACGATCTGACCGAGGAGCATCGCAAGGCCAACGAGGAGCTGGAGTACCTGCGGCAGCGCCAGGAGGGGGACACCAGTCTCATCTACCGCAGCAAGGTCATGGAGGGCGTGGTGGAGCTCATCCACGCGGTCTCCGCCACCAACGCCACGGTCCTCATCACCGGCGAGTCCGGCACCGGCAAGGAACTGGTGGCCAACGCCCTGTACCAGAGCAGCCCCCGGCGGGGCAAGCCCTTCGTCAAGGTCAACTGCGCGGCCATCCCTTCGGAGCTGCTGGAGTCGGAGCTGTTCGGCTACGAGGAGGGCGCCTTCACCGGCGCCAGGCGCAGCGGCAAACCGGGCATGTTCGAGCTGGCGAACTCCGGCGTCATCCTGCTCGACGAGATCGGCGACATGCCCATCGCCCTGCAGAGCAAGCTGCTGCGCGTCCTGCAGCAGCGCGAGCTGATGCGCATCGGCGGCCACACCTCCATCCCGCTCGACCTGTGGGTCCTGGCCTCCACCAACAAGGACCTCAAGGAGGAGGTCCGCCTGGGTCGCTTCCGGGAGGATCTCTACTATCGGCTGAACGTGGTCCCCATCGCCCTGCCGCCCCTGTCGGAGCGGAAGGAGGACATTCCCCTGCTGGCGGAGCAGTTCTGCGCGCGCTTCAGCAAGCACTACGGCCGCCATGTCACCCTGACCCCCGACGCGCTGGATCTTTTGGCCACCTACTCCTGGCCCGGCAACATTCGGGAGCTCGAGAATCTCATCGAACGGCTCGTGGTCACATCCGACGGCCTGATCACGCACGACCGCGTCTTCTCCACCCTCGCGCTCAGCAGCGCCCCCAAGACGCCGGACGGCGAGAACACCACCAGCCTCAAGGCACTGGTGCATGCCTACGAGGCGGAACTCGTGCGCCAGGCGCTGCGCCGGGAGGGTTCCGTGCGCAAGGCCGCCAAATCCCTGCAGGTGGACCACTCCACGCTGGTCAAGAAGATGCAGAAGATGGGCCTGCATGTCGATATGGAGGTCCGGTGAATTTTCGCACCATGTGGTGATTTTTTGCACCATTCATCGCTGAAGGCGCGAATCGCAAACATATGTGGCCGTTTTGCGATGCCGGCGGCATGCGGCCGCCCTCGCGGGTGGGGAAATTTTTCACCACTCCGCTGCCCGGCGTACCGTGTACGCCCACGAAAACACGTCGAAACGCCTTGCAATTACGCACGTTTCAATATTCAGAGGCGGGGAGACCACGCTTGGCACTTTTTTTGCGTAAAAGTGTGGCACCCTGTGTTTATGACGGAAAGGAGTCATACGATATGAACAACAAATGTATCATCACCGTTGCCACCACCGGCGCATGGCCGAAGAAGAAGGACAATCCGAATGTGCCGATGACGCCGGAGGAGATCTCCGAGGATGTCTACACCTGCTGGAAGGCAGGCGCCGCCGTGGCCCATCTGCACATGCGCGATGACGCGGGCGATGGCACCATGGACAAGGAGAAGTTCAAGAAGACGGTCGAGCTCCTCAAGACGAATCACCCGGACTGCGACATCATCCTGAACCTCACCACATCCGGTGACATCCACGCGGATGACAGGACACGTCAGCTCCACATCGAAGAGATCAAGCCCGAGATGGCTTCCTATGACTGCGGTTCCATGAACTGGCTCAACAACGCGCTGTTCATCAACTCCCCGCAGTTCCTGGAGGAGCTCGGCAAGAATATGCAGGCATGGGGCATCAAGCCCGAGATCGAATGCTTCGACCCCGGCATGATCGCGAACGCCGCCTACTACGTGAAGAAGGGTGTCCTGAAGACCCCGCTGCACTTCCAGCTCTGCATGGGATGCGCCAACGGTATCCCCGGCACCATGAAGAACCTCGTGTTCATGAAGGAGACCATGGATTCCCTCTGCCCGGGTTCGACCTGGAGCTGCTTCGGCGTAGGCCACTCCGCCATGGAGATGCTGTACGGCGCCGTCGCCCTCGGCGGCAATGTCCGCGTCGGCATGGAGGATAACGTCATGTACTCCAAGGGCGTCCTCGCAGACGGCAATGTGCAGTTCGTAGAGCGCGCGGTGCGCGTCGTCAAGGAGTTCGGCCGCGAGGTCGCCACACCTGACGAAGCCCGCGAAATCCTCAATCTGAAGAAATGAGTTGGGGCGTTTTCTGGATGTTCTACCGCTGCCCCGCCTGCGGTAAGAAGTTCAAATCCGGCACCGACACCATCACGGACCCATCTTTCGGCAAGTGCCCCGTCTGTCACACGGAGGGGGTACTTGTAGCCGAGAGCGGGGATACCTATCCGGCGGATGCCAACGACTATGAAGACACGGCAGCCTACTAAAGGGAGGGTTTTCGAAGCAGCATGAAAGACAAGAGCAACATCAAGAACATTCTGGTCGCCGGCGGCGGACTCATGGGCAAGAATATCGCCTTCGTGTTCTCCTCCAATCCGGCGTACGACATCACCGTATATGACCTGTACCCGACGGATGTGCCGGCCGGCATCCGCACGAACACCAAGGAGCTGGTCGAGCACGGCGTCCTGACGGAGGCCGACGTGGAGGAACGCCTGACGCGCATCTCCTTTACCACGGATATCGACGATCCGAAGGTCGCAGCGGCTGACCTCGTGGTCGAGGCCGTCTTCGAGGATATGCAGGTCAAGCGCGAGACCTTCGCCAAGCTGGAGGCACGCTGCAGCGAGGACACCATCTTCTGCACGAATTCCTCCGTCATGAGCCCCAGCGAGATCTCCGCGGAGCTGAAGCATCGCGAGCGGTTCGTGGGGACGCACTTCTGGAATCCGGGTCATCTGATCCCGCTGGTGGAGGTGGTCAAGTCCGACGCCTCCTCCGATGAGACGGCGAACACGGTCATGGAGATTCTCTCCAGCGTGGGCAAGGAGCCGGTGCTCTGCAAGAAGGACGTGCCGGGCTTCATCGCCAACCGCATGCAGCACGCGCTGTGGCGCGAGGCCATCTCCATCGTGGAGCGAGGCATCGCCGACGCGGAGACGGTCGACAAGGCATGCCGCTATGCCTTCGGCCTCAGGCTCCCGCAGCTCGGCCCCCTGACCAATTCGGACATGGTGGGTACCCAGCTGACCTACAACATTCATAACTACATCCTGAAGGATCTCGAGGATTCGCACGAGCCTTCTCCGCTGCTGACGCAGATGCTGGAGGAGGGTAAGTTGGGCTTCAAGTCCGGCGAAGGCTTCATGAAGTGGACGCCCGAGAAGATCGAAGCCGAGAACGCGGCCCTCAACGAGTATCTCATCAAAATGCTGTACGGGAAATAGACCCGTCGGCCTCATCTGACTCTTAAGGCGCACAGGACGACAGTGCGCCTTGAGTGATATATGGTTCCCAGGGGAATGTCAGATTCCCTTGGGAATGCCAAATGCAAAATTCTAAAAGGAAAAGAGGTAAGGAAAAGAAAATGGCTTCAAAGGAATTGCCGGCCAAGGGCACCGTCCTGTGGAGGATCAGCAAGAAGTTCAACTTCGCCGCTGAGAAGATCATCCCGGATTCATTCGTATTCTGCGTCATCCTGATGCTCTTGGTATTCGTACTTTCACTCATCATCGGCAAGGGACCTGTGGAACTCCTGAACGCCTGGTGGGATGGACTGGCCAGCCAGTTCACGCTGGCCTTCCAGATGGGCCTGATGGTCGTAGTCACATCGACATGCGCCCGCAGCCCGCAGGTGTCCAAGCTGCTGCAGAAGATCGCCTCCTTGGTCAACTCCCGGACCGGTGCCATGATCCTGCTCATGGCCTTCGGCTATGTGACGTCCATGCTCAACTGGGCGTTCTGCACCGTCGTGACGCCGATCCTGGCCATGTACCTGGCCAAGCACATCAAGGGCCTCCACTTCCCGATGATGGTAGCCGGCGGCTACTCCTGCATGATCCTGGGCCAGTGCCTTGGGCCGAGCGCAACGCTGTACTCCACCCTGGCGCAGGAAGGCAGCAGCTACGCGCAGATCGTGGGTAAGTCCATGAGCGTAGCGGAGACCTGCTACAACCCCGTCAACATCGTGCTGTGGATCATCCTGGCCGTCTGCTTCGTCCTGCTGGTGCTCTTCACGCGTCCCGGCAAGGATGAACTCGTAGAGCTGGGCGACATCGCGACACAGGCGAATGTCGAGCCCGAGTCCTATGCGCGGACCGAGAAGAATGTCACGGCTGCGGATCACATGAACTCCTTCAAGCCCTTCATGTGGATCACCGGCGGTGCCATCTTCGTCTACATCATCTACTCCATCGTGACGAAGGGCTTCCTGCCCTCGCTGACCATGAACCTGGTCATCTTCATGTTCGTCGGCATCAACTGCTTCCTGTTCCCGGAGCCTCATCAGTGGATCGAAGCGCACAAGCACAGCATGTACCTGGCCTGCGACGTCATGCTCCAGTTCCCGTTCTACGGCGCGATCATGGGCATGATGTACCTGCCGGGCGGCCTGGGCGAAGTGCTGGTCAACGCGATCACCTCCGTGGCAACCGCCAGCACCCTGCCGATCTTCACATTCCTGTCGGCCTGCCTGGTCAACCTGTTCATCCCGTCTCAGGGTGGTCAGTTCACCGTGCAGGGCCCGCTGATCGTCGGCTGTGTCAACAATATCCCCGGCGCCAGCATGGTCAACTGCCTCAACGCCTTCGTCTACGGCGACGAGTGCACCAACCTGCTGCAGCCTCTGTACATGATTCCGGCTCTGTCTGTCGTCGGCATGAAGCTGAAGGATGTATGGGGATTCATGGCCTTCATCTGCGTGTTCTGGATCGTCATCGTGTGTCTCGGATTGTACTTCATTCCGATGTTCATAGGATGAGCAAATCACACCATTACCATATTACCACACAGGGGCAAGGGAGCATCTCGGATGCTCCCTTGCCCCGCTATGGAGGATCTACAGTATGATCAAAGGAACCGTCACTGACATCTTCACGGAGGGATTCGTGGAGGTCGCTGTCTGGGGAGAGGACGGGAAGCGCGGACGCACCCGCAGCGTGGCCCAGGCGAGCGAGAAGATGAAGCGGGGCGATGTGGTGGAACTGGAGCCGGCCAAGGCCTGGCACGAGAGGCTCTCCCGCTACCTGTACCTGAGCGTCCCGGCGATGTTCGCCATCGGCTTCGTCTTCGACCACGAGGGCGATATCGGCGAGCGCGTCCTCTCCGGCCTGATCCTGGCCTTCATGGCCTTCCTGATTTCCTGGATCTGCAACCGCAAGAGCCGCCTGCGCCGCCGTCTGGAATACAGCGTGGTGCGCATCATAGAGCGCGAGTACGACCCGCTCGACATCAACGA
>CAZDUM010000009.1:19082-20166 GCA_964508645.1 uncultured Oscillospiraceae bacterium
CCGCGTCCCTCAGGAAGCCTTGTATTCCTTCCAGAAGCGGCTGTACATGTCGTCGGCCTCCGGCCCCAGGTTCTTCAGCGTTTCACACTTTGCCAGAATCTCGGCGGGCGGGTTGAGCACCGGCGCGTCGGTCAGGTCCGCGATCTGCGTATTGGGAATGGCATAGGTCAAATACTCGAAATTGGTGGCTGCCACCTCTTTATCCAGCATGAAGTTGATCCAGGCCTCCGCCCCCTCCCGGTTGGCAGCCGCCTCCGGGATGGCCCAGCAGTCCGTCCAGACCTCTGTCCCCTCCTCTGGGATGACGAAGTCGATGTCATCGCTCAGCGCCTGCGAGTACAGCACCTCCCCGGATGTGATGACCGCCATGGCCGCCGAGCCGCCGATCATGGTCTCCCTGGCGCTGTCGTTCGCCAACCCGTACACCAACGGCTTCTGCTCGATGAGCAGTTCGTTCATGGCCGCAAGCTCCTCCTCGCTGGTGGTGTTCATGGAGTAGCCAAGCCGCTTGGCTGCGATCATATAGGCCTCCCGCATGGAGTCCGGCATGACGATCTGGTCCGCGTACCTCTCATCCCACAGGTCCGCCCAGGAATCGATCTCCGTGTCCACCATGGACTTGTTGAACATGATGCCGTAGGTGCCCCAGGTATGGGGGATGCAGTGCCGCATCTGCGGATCGAAGGCCTCGATGAACGGCTTGACGCTGTCCGCGATATACTGGCTGTTCGGCACGTTTTCGGTCCGGATCTCCGCCAGCAGCCCCTCCCCGATGAGCTTCTCGATCATGTAGTCCGACGCGCAGATGACATCGTAGCGGGCCGTATTGTTCTTGATGACCGGATACAGTTCCTCGTTGGTATCGAAGTAGTCGATCACCGCCTCGTAGCCCGTCTCCTCCTCAAACGCATACTCCAGGTCCGGATCGAAGTAATCCCCGAAGCAGTAGATGTAGACGGTCCCGTTCTCCCCGCTGCCCTGACCGTTCCCGCCACCTTTGCAGGCCGACAGGCCGAGGAGTAAAAGGGCGGCGCAGCAGAGCAGGCTCACGGTCCGGCGCAGAGTCGATGCCCCGCGCGGTCTC
>CAZDUM010000009.1:20266-28076 GCA_964508645.1 uncultured Oscillospiraceae bacterium
GCTGGCAGCATGCGGTTCTGTACGTCGTTTTCATTCTCAGACTCCCCTCCTCTTTGCCTTGCGGCTGCCGGCCAGGTTGACGACGACGAGCACGACCAGCACCAGCACGAACAGGATGCTGGACAGCGCGTACAGGGTCGGGCGGATCCCCACCTTGACCTGGCTGTAGATGAGCGTGGACAGCGTATTGATGCCCGCGCCGCGGGTAAAGTGCGTGATGACGAAGTCATCCACCGACATGGTGAAGGACAGCAGGAACCCGGACAGCACGCCGGGCATGATATCCGGCAGGACGACCCGAAAGAAGGCGTAGAGCGGCGAGGCGCCCAGGTCGAGCGCCGCCTCGTAGATGCCGCCCTCCAGCTGCCTGAGCTTGGGCATCACCGACAGGATCACATAGGGGATGCAGAAGGTGATGTGGCTGAACAGGACCGTCCCGTAGTTCAGCGAGATGCCGAAGGCGAGGAAGGTCATCATCAGCGAGATGCCGGTCACGATGTCCGCGTTGAGCAGGTTGATGTTGTTCAGCCCCAGGAGCAGGGTCCTGCCGCGCTCGCCCATGGCGTTGATGCCGATGCAGGCCATGACGCCCACCACGGTGGCGATGGCGGAGGCCCAGAGCGCGATGGTAAGGGTGTTCTTCATGGCCTCCAGGATGGCTGGATTGTGGAAGATCTCCCGGTACCAGCGCAGGGAGAATCCCGTCCAGGCCGACATGGCCTTGCTCTCGTTGAAGGAGAGGACGATCAGCGTCCCGATGGGAAGATACAGGAAGAGCAGGATGAGGCCCAGGTACAGCCACTTGCAGGCCGTGGCCGCCTTCCCGCGTGCTGCGACCGCGCCTGCGGGATGCGAAACCCTGCCGGGGCCGGATACCTGTGCGGATGCGACGCCGCCGCCGGATGCACTTTTGCGCCGAAACCTCATAGCAGATCGCCCTCCTCTCCCTTATCGAACCGATTGATAAAGGCCATGCTGACGACGATGAACACCATCATCACCAAAGACAGGCCGGCGCCCAGATGCCAGTTAGCGCTGACGGTGAACTCCTGCTCGATGATATTGCCGATGAGGTTGACCTTGCCGCCGCCCAGGATGTTGGAGATCGCGAAGGTCGTCAGGGAGGGGATGAACACCATGGTCACACCGCTGACGATGCCGGGCACCGACAGGGGCAGAAGCACGCGCCGCAGCACCACCGCCCGGCTGGCACCCAGGTCGTATGCCGCCTCGATGAGGCTCTCGTCGATCCTGACGAGGGCGTTGTAGATGGGCAGGACCATGAAGGGCAGATAGTCATAGACCATGCCCAGCACCACCGCGGCCGGCGTGTTGATGATGTTGACGGGGGGCAGACCGAGGCGTCCCAGGAAGGAACTGAGGATGCCGTTTCTGGCGAGCAGCACCTGCCAGGCCATGATGCGCAGGAGGAAGTTCATCCACATGGGCAGGATGAAGACGAAGATCATGAACTGCTTCCGGCCCAGTCCGCTGCTGCGCAGGATGACGCCCAGCGGAAAGGCGAGCAGGAGGCAGATCGCCGTGCTGCACAGGGAGAGAAGCAGCGCGAGGAAGAGCGCCTGCCTGTGCTGGGGCGTTCCCATCGCCAGGATGTTGGACAGGGTGAAGGCGCCGTCCCGGTCGGTGAAGCCGTAGTAGACGATCATCAGCATCGGCAGCAGGGTGCCGCAAAGGATGAAGACCAGATAGGGTCCCGAAAGCAGGCGTTTCATCATCGAAGGAGAGCCTCCTCGTCCTCGGACTGTGGTTTATGCATGATCTGAATGTTCTCCGGCGTCACGTCAATGGAGACGCGGCTGCCCACCGGATAGCTGACGGTATTCTGGGCCAGCCACTCGAAGCCGCCGGCCTCGATGCACATCTCGTAGTGGACGCCGATGAAGACGTTGGATGTCACCTCGCCGTCCATCTTGCCCGCGCCGGGCGCGCCGATGATGATGTCCTCCGGTCGGATGACCACATCCACCGGCTCCCGCGCGCCGAAGCCCTCGTCGATGCAGGGGAAGACCCGGCCGCAGATCTCCACCACCCTGTCCTCGAGCATGACGCCGTCTATGATGTTGCTGTCCCCGATAAAATCCGCCACGAAGGCGTTTTGCGGCTCGTTGTAGATCTCCTCCGGCGTGCCCATCTGCTGGATGCGTCCCCGGTTCATCACCACCACCTTGTCGGACATGGTCAGCGCCTCCTCCTGGTCGTGCGTCACATAGAGGAAGGTGATGCCGAGCTCGTTCTTCAGGCGGATCAGCTCGTACTGCATGTCCTGCCTGAGCTTCAGGTCCAGCGCCCCCAGAGGCTCGTCGAGCAGCAGCACCTTCGGCTCGTTGACGATGGCCCTGGCGATGGCGATGCGCTGCTGCTGGCCGCCGGAGAGCGAGTCCACGGAGCGCTTCTCGAAGCCGGACAGGTTCACCAGCTGCAGGGCGTACTTGATCTTGTCATCTATGTAGGATTTGGACTTCCCGCTGATCTTCAGCCCGAAGGCGATGTTCTCCGCGATATTCATGTGCGGGAAAAGCGCGTACTTCTGGAACACCGTGTTGATCTGCCTCTTGTTCGGTGGGACGTTCGTGATGTCGCGGCCCTCGAAGATCACCTGCCCCCGGTCCGGCGCGGTGAAGCCGCCCACGATGCGCAGCGTCGTCGTCTTGCCGCAGCCGGAGGGTCCCAGCAGCGTGATGAACTCGTTCTCCTCGATGGAAAGGGTGAACGCGTCCAGGGCGGTCTCGCCGTCATAGGATTTTGACAGATCGACAAGCTCGATGAGTGCCATGGCTCCTCCTCAGAAACTCGGCGGGGTGCTGACCCACAGAATTTCCGCTCCTTTCTTCGATGTGATGTAGTGCGTCCTGTCCGGCGTGAAGTAAAAGGCCTCTCCGGCACGCGCCTGGTAGGTCTGGCTGCCGACCACGAGGCTGATCTCCCCCGCCAGCACATAGCCGAACTCCTCCCCCTCGTGGGGCGTGTCCGGGTAGGTCTTCCCGCCGGGCGCGAGGGTCAGGCGGATCGGCTCCATGGCGTTCTTCTGCGCGTTGGGGATGATCCACTCCGTCTTGTTGTGGTAGGCGTCGTCGATCTTCTCGAAGTAGTCCTCCTCGCCGAACACCACCTGCTGGGGGTTCTCCGCGCTGGCGAAAAACGCCTGCAGGCTGGTGCCCAGGCATTGCAGGATGTCCTCGAGGGTGGCGATGGAGGGACTGGTCACATCGTTTTCCAGCTGGGAGATGAACCCCTTGGAGAGTTCGCTCCGGTCCGCCAGCTCCTCCTGCGTCAGGCCGTTCAGGATGCGCAGATCCCTGATCTTTCTTCCGATTTCCATGCTCTTGTTCTCATAGCGCCGGCCCCGTGGCCGCGCTGCCGCGCCGGTGTTCCGCCGTCCCATCTCGGCCGCGCCGCATCGCTGCGTCGGCGCATCGGGATGCCGGGGCTGTGGCGTAGCGGCACGCACGTGGGATAAACTTTTTGTTTAGAAATACTAAACCTGCCCCTTATTATACACAAACCCCTTGAAAAGTCAAGGGGTTTGCGGGAAAAAATGGAGGTGTATGCTCGCTTGTGCTTTTGATTTCAAGGGCGCGCTGACGATATGTTTTGCCTCCACTTCGGGGGGCAAAAGCAGGCATTCTCTTGCGGTTGCCGCCCACCTGTCGGCAGCGCCCAGGTTTTCAGACGCCCTCTCGAAGGGGGTCAAGTGGAATTGACGCTTTCTGATATTTTCACTCGAATCCGCGTGGCATTCCGTGTTTGCCCGCTGCTCGCAGGGGCCGTACGATGGCCCGAAGCTGGCTCGCAGACCGGGCGCCGCATCGACACCGGCTATCCTTGTATGGCACGAATGATGGTCCAAGGGCGGCGCACCGGCCGGGCACTGCATCGTCACCGGCTGCCCTGCTTGACTCGAATGGTGGCCTGAGGGTGACGCACCTACCGGGCGCCGGGCCGCCCCTCCCTATTTCTTCAGCGGGGGCAGGCTCAGAATCTCTCTCGCCTCAGCCGGCGAGGCGATCTCGCGGCCCAGCAGCTTGGCCAGCTGCACGACCTTTTCCACCATCTGCCCGTTGGACTGGGCCAGGACGCCCTTCTCCATGTACAGATTGTCCTCGAAGCCGACGCGCACGTGGCCGCCCATGGAGATCGTGGCCGCCGCGATGTGCCAGGCGTTCTTGCCGATGCCGGTGGCCGTCCAGGTGGAACCCGGCGGAATGGAGCCGGCCATATACACCAGATCGCGGACGGTGGCCGCCATCTGCACGCCCAGCACGAAATCCCAGTGCAGGGGATGCACCAGCAGGCCCTTGCGGTCCGCCACCTTCAGGGCCAGATCGATCATGCCCTTGTCGAAGACCTCCAGCTCCGGCTTGATCCCTCTCTCCTTGAGGATCTTCGCAAAGTTCTCGATGGTCTTGTCCGTATTGGTGAAGATTTCGTCGCCGCCGAAGTTGCAGGTGCCGCAGTCCAGCGTGGCCATCTCCGGGGTGGGTACCACCTCGGTGGAGGCCAGTCTCTCCAGGTCGGTCATGCCCACGGCGCCGCCGGTGGAGGGCTGGATGATGACGTCCGGGCAGACCGCGCGGATGGCGTCGATACATTCCTGGAAGCGGCCGGTGTCCTGGGTCGGCGTGCCGTCGTCCCATCTGACATGCAGATGAATGAGCGCCGCGCCGGCATCATAGGCCGACTTGGCCTCCCTGGCGATCTCCTCTACCGTATACGGCACATTGGGGTTCTGTTCTTTTGTCACTTCCGCGCCGCAGATGCAGGCGCTGATGATGAGTTTTTCCATGTTCCACCTCTCGTCTTCTGCTGATGCCGGCGGCCCCGCCTCTCCTGCGCGAGCGCCCGGAGAGCCATGTCCGCCCGTTTGTCCTACCCGCATTATAGCATCTTCCCGGCGGGGATGCAAGGACACCAGCCCTTCTCCTCACATTCTCGCAGGCCCTCAAGACCCTCACAGGCACTCACACATCCTCGCAGGTCCTTACAGATCCTCACAGGTCCCGATGGGACAGGGTCACCGTCCAGCCGTCCCCCCGCAGCCGCGCCGCCACCTCGTTGGCGATGGCCACGGAGCGGTGATGCCCGCCTGTGCAGCCGAAGGCGATGCGCAGGCTGTATTTTCCCTCCTGCATGTAGCCGGGGATCAGCAGGCGCAGCATCTCCTCGAGCGCCGTCAGAAACTGCTCGGTGATCGGCTGCCGCAGCACATACTGGGCCACCTTCTTGTTGTTGCCGGTCAGGTGGCGCAGGCTGGCCACATAGTAGGGATTCGGGATGAACCGCACATCCAGCACCATGTCCGCCTCCGTCGGCATGCCGTACTTCATGCCGAACGACTGGACGTCGATCAGAAAATTCCGATGCCTGGCCGAGCCGAGGAACAGCTCCGCCAGCTGCGCGTGCATCTCGGCGACCTTGAGAAAGGATGTATCGATCACGAAGGTGGCGCTGTCCCTGAGCGGTGCCAGCTTCCTGCGCTCCTCGGCGATGATCTCCTTGGTGATCGGCGCCATCGTCAGGGGATGCACCCGCCGGTTTTCCGTGTAGCGGCGGATGATGGCCTCATCCGAGGCCTCGAGATACAGGATGCGCAGCGTGACGCCCGCATCCGCCCGCAGGTTTGCGAGGCTGTCCTGCAGGTCGCTGAGAAACACCCCGCCGCGAGCATCGACGACGAAGGCAGCCTTGTGCACCGTTTGCGAACCGCGCGCGGCGAGCTCGATAAAATTCCGGATCAGGGCCGGGGGCATGTTGTCGATGCAATAGTAGTTCTGGTCCTCGAACCAGTCAGCGGCTTTGGTCTTGCCCGCACCGGACAGGCCGGTGATGATGACGACTTCCATAGCGATTTTCCCCCGTTCCTTTCGAGACCCGTCCACGCGGCGTCGCAGCGGCGGCGCCGGTCAGTCCTCCGCGGGCCCGATGTTGACGATGCGTGCCGGGTCGATGCCCGCCTGCAGCGCCCGCAGGAGCTGCGGTTCATACAGCCCCACGTCCTCCGGCCTATGCGCATCGCTGCCGATGATGAACGAGACATCGTAGCGCGCCGCGATGCGCAGCTCCTCCACCGTCAGATGCGCGTGCTTGCCGTTGATCTCCAGGAGGGTGCCCGTGTCGGCGCAGGCCCTGGCGATATCCTCGATGTCGAAGGGGCCCTTGTCCCCCGGATGCGTCAGCACATCGACCGGATTCTCATACAGCGCATGCAGGATCATGTCCGTATTCTTCACCTTCAGCGAGGTATCCGCCGCCACATCCCGCCCGAGCCTGGTAAACAGCCAGTTGGGGACCATGCCCGCCCCCGGGATGCCGTAGTGATACCCCGCCAGCAGGATGTCGAAGTCCGCCCTCTGTGCGGCGGACACGTCCAGATACGGCGGCTTGCGGCGCGTATTCGCCTCCACGCCCAGCAAAATCTCTACACCCGGGAAAAGATCGGCGAGTCGGGCGATTTCCGCGCGGATTTCGGGTATTTTCTGCAGGTCGAGGCCGTAGGTCAGATGCCCCGGTCCGTGGTCGGTGATGGCGACCGAGCGAAGGCCCTTCGCGGCCGCCGCGCGCACATTGTCCTCGATGCTACCCTTGCCGTGCGAGTAGACGGTGTGCGTATGGTGATCGTACAGCAGCCGAAAGCGCCGCACCATCTCCTCCGGCCGCTCCAGCTGTCCCGGCCGCTTTTCCTCAGGCTTCATGCCATGCCTCCCGTATCTCCCAGAATGCCATCCTGCCCTGCGATGCGCACCGCCGGCTCCGGTTGGTCCTGCCCGCACATCCTGCTCCGCTTGCCCCGCTGCTCCTGCCCGTCCTGCATATCCCGTCAGTGCCGTCCGCCTCACGCCTGACGGTCCAGCTGATGCGGCCGGCTCTCCACAGGCTTCATGCCATGCCGCCCGTATCTCCCAGGATGCCTTCCTGCCCTACGATGCGCACCTCAGGCTCCAGTTTGACACCGAACCGGTCGTAGACGGTGTTCTGCACCAGATGCATCAGGTCCAGAATGTCCGTCGCCGTGGCTTCGCCGGTGTTGATGATGAACCCGCTGTGCAGCGTCGAAACCTGCGCGCCACCCACGCTGACGCCCTTCAGGTCCGCCTCCTCGATGAGCTTCGCGGCAAAGCCCCCGGATGGCCGCTTGAAGGTGCTGCCGGCGCTGGGGTACTGCAGGGGCTGTTTCTCGCTGCGCCGGGCCGCGAGTTCCTGCATCCTGGCGCGGATGGTCGCCCGGTCGCCGCGCCGCAGGCGCAGCCAGACGCGTGTCAGGATATAGCCCGTCTCCATCAGGGCGCTGTGGCGATAGGAGAGGTCGAGGTCCGCCGCCCGAAACACCCTGACGGTGCGGCCGTCGGGCGCGATGCCTTCGGCGCCGACGAGGACATCGCGCATCTCCCCGCCGTAGGCCCCGGCGTTCATGTAGACGGCGCCGCCCAGGCTGCCGGGAATCCCCGCCGCGAACTCGAACCCCGTCAGGCCGGCCTCTAAAAAGCGTCTTGCCAGGGTGGAGAGGGAGGCGGCGGCGCCGCAGCACCATATGGCATCGTCCGCGGGCGGCTGCATTTCGGGCGGCGCACCGACCGTCGCAGCTTCCGTGCAGGGCGGCTGCATCTCCTGCCGCCCGCCGGCTATCTTCCCACTGGATGGCGAGAACGGCGAACCGGTTGTCGCCGACTCCGGTCCCGCCTTCTGAAACGAGTCACCGAGGCGCACGACGACACCGGCAAACATCCCGTCCGCAAACAGCGTGTTGGTGCCGTTTCCCAGGATCACGACCGGCAGGCGGGCCTCGTGGAGGCGG
>CAZDUM010000009.1:28176-29613 GCA_964508645.1 uncultured Oscillospiraceae bacterium
CGCACCGCCGGAGGCCGCATCGCCGGATACCCCGCCGCCAGCCGTCGTGCCACCGGAGACCGAAGCGTCTGACCCGCCCGTCTTTTGCTCGGCCACCTTCACCTCGCCTGCCATGTACTCAAACCCCGGCGGCTGCCCGGCCGGATTGCAGCGCTCGCGCCCGAAGACATCCTCCTTGTCGATATCGAACTTCGACAGCTCCTCGTAGATGATGGTATCGCTCTGGTACCCCTTGCGCTTCAGCCGTCCGTTGACGAAGCGCGCCACATAGACATAGAAGATGGCGAAAAGCGGCACGCCGAGGATCATGCCGGGGAAACCGAACAGGCCGCCGCCCACGATGATGGCGAACATGACCCAGAAGCTGGACAGGCCCGTGGTGTTGCCCAGAATCTTGGGGCCGATGATGTTGCCGTCCACCTGCTGCAGGATGAAGATCATGATGATGAACTTGAGGGCCGCCATGGGCTCCACGATGAGGAGCAGGATGACGGACGGGATCGCCCCGATGAAGGGGCCGAAGAACGGAATGATGTTCGTGACGCCCACGATCACGCTGATGAGCATGGCCATGGGCAGGCGCAGGATCGACATGGAGACGAAGCACAGGAGGCCGATGATGAGGGAGTCGATGACCTTGCCGCTGATGAACCCGCCGAACGTATCGTTGCTGATGTGTCCCAGCTCGAAGATCTTGCCGGCCGTCTCCTCGCTGCAGACGGACAGGATGAATTTCTTGGCCTGCGCCTGAAACATCTCCTTGCTGTTGAGGATGTAGACGCAGATGACCAGGGCCACCACCACATCCACCACGAAGTTCACCACGTTGATGACGCCGACGGCCGCCCCGTTCAGGATGGTTTCGATGCCGGGCAGCAGCTTCGTCTGCGCCCAGTTCTGGATCGCGTCCGTCAGATTTTGCAGGTTATCCGACAAAAGGGCGACGAGTTGGGGGTTTTTCTCGATATGCGTCACGAACCAGTGGTTCAGGCGGCGCACCGTGTCTGGCAGCTGGTTGATGATGCCGATGATGCTGTCGATCAGATCGGGGATGACCAGGTAAAAGAGGGTGCCGACGACGATGAGCAGCGTGCCCAGGGCGACGAGGCTGCCGAGAAGGCGGGCGACGTGATAGACCTTGGCGCGGTTTTTGGCGAACTTGTGCGTGTGGCGGTAGATGAAGCGCACGGCCGCGTTGTAGATGGGTGAAAGCAGGTACGCCACGATGATGCCGATGTAGAAGGGCATCAGGATGTCGTTGATGGTCTCCAGACCGCTACGAAGCCTGCTCGTATTGTGCAGGGAGAAGTAGGCCGCGATGAGCGCCAGCCCCACCGCGAAAATCATCAGTCCCGTCTTCACATACGCGCTCTTGATCTTTCGCATCTTTAGAACATTCCTTCCATTTTTGTTTCCCGGCCTGCCGAGGTGCCTTGG
>CAZDUM010000010.1:0-2809 GCA_964508645.1 uncultured Oscillospiraceae bacterium
CCCGCCGCCTCTCTCACAGGCGCATCCCGTTCATCTCCCGCAGCCGGATGGCGAGGCCGGAGTTTCGGCGGTTCACATCGCAGCGATCCACCATGGCGTTCAGGTAGGCGGGCTGTCCCACGATGTAGACGGCCTCGCGGCCGCGCGTCACCGCCGTATACAGCAGATTTCGGGTCGCCAGCACCGGCGGGAACCAGGTCATCGGCATGAGCACGACGGGAAACTCGCTGCCCTGGCTCTTGTGCACGGTCACCGCATAGGCGAGCTCCAGCTCGTCCAGCTGCGTATAGCTGTATTCCACCCATTTCTCACCGTCAAAATCCACCGTCAGGGTGCCGTTTTCGACGTCCACCGCGGCGATGAGGCCCGTCTCCCCGTTGAACAGCCCCCGCCCTTCCGTGCCGGACGGGCGCTTGAAGCTGAGCTGATAATCGTTCTTCGTCTGCATCACCCTGTCCCCGACGCGCAGGGTTCGCTGCCCGAACCGAAGCTCCGCCACGCCCGGCCGCGGCGGATTGAAGACCTGCTGCAGATGCAGATTCAGATTGTAGCTGCCGAGGATCCCCTTCTTGACGGGCGTGAGGACCTGCACGCGCTCCGGCGCGAAGGTCGCCGCCTGCGCCGTGAGCTTTCGCAGGATATCCTGCTGCCCGTTCGCCTCGATGAGGAAGAAGTCATCGCCGTAATCGGGATAGAGACCCTCCCGGATGCGGTGGGCGTTTCGGATGATGCGGCTCTCCTGCGCCTGCCGAAAGATGGTCGTCAGATGCACGGTCAGGAACATCTCGCTCTCGATCAGGTCGGAGAGGACATTGCCGGCGCCGACCGGCGGCAGCTGGTCCACATCCCCCACGAGGATCAGGCGGCAGCCGGCGGGCAGGGCGTCGCAGAGCGCGCCCATGAGCAGGGTGTCCAGCATGGAGGCCTCGTCCACGATGACGGCATCCGCCTCCAGCGGCTCGCGGCTGTTCCGCCCGAAGGACATGGTCTGGGCGAAATCGTCGTAATAGTACTCCAGGAGCCTGTGGACGGTGGAGGCCGGCCGGCCCGTGGCCGCCATGAGTCTCTTGGCCGCGCGGCCCGTCGGCGCGGCGACGGCCACCTTCAGGCCGCTGTCCTCCAGCATCTGCCGCAGGGTGCCGAGCAGGGTCGTCTTGCCGGTGCCGGGGCCGCCGGTGATGATGGAGACGCCGCTCCCTAAGACGGCCAGCGCGGCCTGTTTCTGCTCCGGGGACAGCTTGATCCCCCGATCCGCCGCCGTCTTGTCCAGCAGGAAGGCGGCGTTACCGCCTGTGGGGAGGCGGCGCGTGGCGGCGCTATGCGCATCCGGCTCCGCCAGCGCCGCCAGCCGGCCGCAGATCCGGCACTCCGCCCGGTAGTGGGTATAAAAATAGACCACCTGCCGGCCGGCCAGCGTCGAAAGCTGCACGCGACCCTCGATGGCCATATTCTCCAGCACGTCATCCACCAGCGACGCGGACAGGTCCAGCGCCCGCGCCGTCTCCTCGCAGAGCGCCTGCCTATAGGCGAATGTATGTCCGGCGGTCACATAGCCCCCCAGCGCGTAGCAGAGTCCGCTGGCGATCCGCGCCTCGCTGTCCGGCCCGAAGCCGAGCCGGGCAGCCGCCGCGTCGACCGCCTCAAACCGCATGCGGGGGAATGCGTCCAGCAGCCAGTAGGGATTGTCCTCGGTCAGCGCCACCGCGGCCTCCCCGGCCAGGTTGAATATCTTGATGATATAGTAATCGGAGAACCCCAGACCGCGGAAAAAGAAGGTCACATCCGGGGCGACCTGGCTGATCTTCGTGACAGAGCTTCTGGACAGTCCGCCTGCCTCCGCCATCGCCTATGCCTCCCCCTCTTCCTTCGGCCGGTAGAGACGGCGGTTATCCAGCGTCCAGACGCGGTCGCTGAACCCGCCGGGATCCGTGGCCTCCAGCGCCTGCTGCATGTCGTACATCCGCGCATCCAGGATGTCCAGGTAGTGCAGGACCTCCGCCTCCGGAAACAGGGGCCGCCTGGGGCTGCCGTACTCCGGCTCGTAATGGTGCGAGAGGATCATGTGCTCCACCATGATCGCCTTTTCCCGGTCCATGCCCATCTCCAGCGTGACGCGGTCGACCATCTTCACGCCCTGCACGATGTGCCCGAGGAGCTGTCCCTCGAAGGAGTAGCCGCTGGCGATCCCGTCCTCCCCGGCCTCGATCTCGTCGAGCTTCTCCATGTCGTGCAGGATGACGCCGGTCAACACCAGGTCGCGGTTCAGGTCCGTATAGACCTCGCAGACGCGCTCGCCGGTCATCAGCATGCGTTTCGTATGGTACAAAAGCCCGCCCAGCTGGGCATGGTGGTTCTTGGAGGCCGCCGGGTAGTAGAGGAGGCGCTTACGGTTCTCCTCCAGGATGCGCTGGCACAGAGCCTGAAGCTCCTCGTCGCGAAACCCCTCCGTCGCCTTCCAGATGTAGGCGTACATGTCCTCCGGTTTCTCCGGCGCCGCTTTGACGAAGTCCTCGATCACCTGCCCGTCCTGCGCCACGGCCCGGCGGATGCGCTGCACGTGAAACTGGAGCTGCCCCGCCCACTCGGTGATGACGCCCTTGATGCGCACGATATCCTTTTCCTTCAGCTCGTGCAGGGCCGGATACTCTCCCTCGCTGACATCCCACTTCTTCCCCGTCAGCTCGCCGGTCCTGTCCCCCAGCCGCAGGTCCAGATACTGCTTGCCGTTGGAACCGGTCTTGATGGCGACCGCCTTGATCATGAAGAAATCCAGGACCTCCTGGTCCTTTCGCAGATCCTTGATGAATAC
>CAZDUM010000010.1:2909-4485 GCA_964508645.1 uncultured Oscillospiraceae bacterium
TCGTCCGGGGTGCCGGTCAGCCCCGCGCGCCGATCTTTTGCGGGAAAATCCGTCCGTCCCGAACCCGCTCGGTCAGCCCGCCGCCTTCTTCATCTGCCTTGCGATCCGCCTGCGAACCCCTATGTAGCAGAGCGCGTGCACGGCCGCCGTCAACGCCCAGGAGATCGGGTAGGAGATGTACAGGGACTCCAGGGTACCGTAATACGCGAAGACCGTGTAAATCCAGACGATTCGCAGCGCGCAGCTTCCGGTCAGCGCCACCAGCATCGGCATGACGGAGCGACCCATGCCCCTGAGGCCGCCCACGAAGACCTCCATGACGCCGCACAGGAAGTAGGGGGCGCAGATGATGCGCAGGCGTCGCATGCCGTAGGAGATGACCTCGGGATCCCGGTTGTAGATGCTGAGCAGCGGTCTCCCGAAGTATGTCACGGCCAGTCCCAGCACCAGCCCGACGATGGTCACCATGCCCAGGCAGCAGAGCAGGGTCCGGGTCATGCGCTTAAAGTTGCGCGCGCCGTAGTTCTGGCTCGTGAAGGACAGGCAGGACTGGTAGAAGGAGTTCATGGCCACATACACGAAGCCCTCCAGGTTGGCCGCGGCGGTGTTGCCCGCCATGACCGAGGAGCCGAAGGAGTTGACGGAGGACTGGATCAGCACATTGGACAGGGAAAAGACGATGCCCTGCAGGCCGGCGGGTATGCCGATCCTGAGCAGGGAGACGAACTTGTCCCTGACGATCCGGAGCCTGTGCAGGTCGAGGCGGTAGGCGGCGTCCACGCGCATGAGGCAGCGGATAATGAGGAAGGAGGAGATGCACTGGGAGAGCGTCGTCGCCAGGGCCACCCCCGCCACATCCAGATGCAGCACGATGACGAAGAACAGGTTCAGCCCCACGTTGATGACGCCCGCCGTCGTCAGGTAGTAGAGCGGATGCCTCGTGTCGCCCACGGCCCGCAGGATCGCGCCGCCGTAGTTGTAGATGAGCATGGCCGGCATGCCCGCGAAGTAGATGCGCATGTACAGCGTGGACAGGGGCAGGACGTTGTCGGGCGTATCCATCAGGACCAGCAGCGGACGGGCGAGGAGAATCCCGATGACGAGCAGCACCACGCCGCCGACGCCGGCCACGAGCATGGAGGTGTGCACGGTCTCCTCCATATCCCGGTCCTTGTGGGAGCCGAAGAAGCGGGCTGCCAGGACATTGGTGCCGATGGAAAGGCCGATGAAAAGGTTGACGAGCAGGTTGATGAGGGCCGAGGTGGCGCCCACCGCCGCCATGGAGTCCTTGCCGGCGAACTGTCCCACGACCACGATGTCCGCCGCGTTGAAGAGGAGCTGCAGCACGCCGGACAGCATGAGGGGGATGGTGTAGCGGATGATCTGCGGCAGGAGGTTGCCGCGGCTCATGTCCATCTCGTAGGACCTGACGCGCCGCGCCGGGGCGGGGGTGGCGGCCTTGGAGGGATCGGGCTGCGCAGAAGCGGGCGCATGGCCTGCCGGTGCCGATGCCGAAGGGGCCGCCTGGTCCGTCGACGCTGCCGGCGTCGATGCCGCGCCCGCCTGCGATGCCGTC
>CAZDUM010000010.1:4585-18029 GCA_964508645.1 uncultured Oscillospiraceae bacterium
ATTCGAGCCGCGCCTGCTTCCCATGTCGCAGCATGCCGCGCGGCATCAGGCGTACTTCTTCACAGCGGCCACGCCCTTCTCCGTCAGACGGAGTTTTCTGCGGTACAGGCCGCCTTCAATCACATAGCCCTGGCGGGTCAGATGCGAGCAGATGGCGGACATGTGCATGGACACGATGCCGTGCTCCTGCGCGTATTTCGCCTGCTCAGCCGGGTTGTCCTGCACGGTCTTCATCAGGCCGACATAGAGCGGCGTCAGGCCTTCCTTGGCCATCGCGGCCTCCTTCTCGCTCAGAGGCGGCAGGGCATCCAGGCCCTTCTGGGTGATCTCGAATGTGAAGAACTTGGACCCGGTGAGGCCCGCGCGTACCAGATAGCCGCCCTGATCCAGCGTCTCGATGGCGGCGCCGGATGTCTTGGAGTCCACACCCAGTGCATCGGTGAGGTCAGCCATATAGCAGTGGCCGATGCGCAGCATCTCCAGGATCCTCATCTCCATCTCACCCAGCTTGACCTCCTTGCGGTTGGTCGCGGTGGGCACTCTCTCCCAGCCGGCTTCCCCGTAGTACTTGGGCTTGCCGAACAGGGAGGCGACCACGCTGGCGACCAGCGTGACGATGAGGCCGAGCGTGGCCAGATAGACATAGCTGCCCACATCGAAGATACCGGTCAGCTGCAGAATCGTGAACACGGCCATCGTACCCATGCCGCAGATGGCGCCCCACAGTGCGCCGCGGCTGTTGAACTTCGGCCAGATGGCGCCGAGACCCAGGAGAATGGCGGGCGGTACCAGCCAGCAGTTCGCGAAGGCGAACAGGTAGGTCGGGCCGCCGGGGAACTGGCAGAGGACGAAGGTCACCACGCCGACCAGCAGCATGATGATCTTGGACATGCGCAGGCTGGTCTTGGCATCCGCCTTCGGGTTGATCAGTCTCTGATAGATGTCCCGGTTCGCGACCGCGGAGGCGCCCAGCGCGGAGGTGGAAGCCGTCGAGATGGAGGCCGCCACGGCGCTGATGACCACCAGCGAGCCGAACAGGGATACGAACGTGCTGGCCACATAGCCGTATGTGCCGGTCGGCGCGACCGTGCCGCCGTTCAGCGTGAGCTTATCGGGATAGAACGCGCCCATGTAGCCGCCGACGAAGCACAGCGGGACCATGAAGACGACGATCAGAAGGACCGCCGCGATGATGAAGGACCGCTTCGCGACCTTCTCGCTGCGGCAGTTGGCCACCTTCATCCAGTAGTAGTTGTTGCCCCATACCAGCGCCACCGCGAAGCAGATGATGAAGTTGAGGATGGACGGGTAGGTCAGCTTCATGCCGGGGATCGTGCCGAGGGCACCCTCTGTCAGGAAGTTGCCGCTCCATGCGGCATTGATGGCGTCCAGCCAGCCGAAGCGGTTCGCCAGCATGAAGAACGTAGCCGGCACGACGATGACGCCGATCAGCACCTGGAACAGGTCCGTGATGGTCGTGGCCCAGAGGCCGGATACGAACGTAAAGACGATGATGACGCCGAAGACGACGGCCGTGATCACCAGGCGGTTCCAGCCGGTGAAGGCCGCGATGTTATCCACGCTCGACACGACGTTATTGGCCATGATGCCGCACATGCCGATGACGGATGTGATGGCCACCACGGACCGCGTGCGGCCGTCATACCGCATCTCCAGGTATTCCGGCAGGGTCTGCGCGCCGCTGCGGCGGATAAAGTTGGCGTAGATCAGGGCGAACAGCAACAGGCCGCACACCGAGTAGATGACGCCCCATCCCAGGCCGCCCAACAGGCCGTACTGGATGGTGAAGCTCGGTGCCAGGCTGACCGTGGTGCCCGCGAAGCCGATGGCGATGACGCCCACCACGTTGATCGGCGTGGATATCTCACGCCCGGCCAGTACGAAGTCCGAGGATTCCTTCACCCAGCGCTTGCTGATGAAGCCCGCGCAGAGCAGGAATCCGCAAAAGATGACGAATAGAATGATAAAAACCGTATTTGCAGCCATGTCTTGCATCTCTCCTTTCCTGGGAAAGAAAACTTTTACTCCGTGATTACCGCATTACCACATCCGCTCAGTCCTGAAAGATGGCCACGCAGCGGCACCAGCCCGCGCTGGCGTTCTTCACATTGATCGGGAAGCAGCATACCTGATACCCCGTGACCGGCAGTTTGTCCAGATTCGTGAGCTTTTCCATGTGGCAGTACGCCTTTTCCCGGCCCACGCGATGCCCTTCCCAGATGATGGAGGCATCGCCGGTCTTCGCGAACTCCTCGCCCTCGATGGGCAGCGGCACATCCCAGCTCCAGCCGTCCGTCCCCACGACCCTGACGCCGTGGTCGATCAGCCAGTGCGTGGCCTCGGCGCTCATGCCGGCACCCGCCACGAGGTATTCCTGCGTGCCCCAGCGCTTGTCCGCGCCCGTCTGCAGCAGCACGATGTCGCCCTCCTTGGGCGTGTAGCCGACCTTCTCGAAGTAGGCCTCCACATCCTTGGCCATGATCTTGTACCCGTCCGGCTTGTCGCTGAAATCCATCTTCACGCCGTTGCCGATGCACCACTCCAGCGGCACATCGCTGATCGTCCAGGCCGGTTCGCCACCGTTCATCGTGGGATAGAAATGATAGGGTGCGTCCAGGTGGGTGGCGGAGTGCGTGGTGAGCTGCACATCCTCGATGGCCCAGCCGTTCCCCTCCGGCAGGTCGTCCACCGTCGCGCCCTTGAAGAACGACGCCATCTGCTCCGCGGTATCCTTGTGATTGGAATACCGAATATGCGGAATCTGCATGGGCGGATCGCTGGGCAGACCGTCTTCCACCGCAATACTCAAGTCGATGATTTTCATAGAAATCGCTCCCTTCTGTGCATGATTGCTGTCCGTATGACAGGAGACCTGCTTCCAAGGCGGAAACAGCCGTGTACATTTTACGCAAGAAACATGCCGCACAGTTCCAAGTAAAATATTTAACAATTTCAAGGGTTTCGGGGCGCAGGGATGAGGGGCGGTGCGGAGGTTTGTAAATAAAAGTTGACAGGCGCGGCTCTCTCCCTCCCCAGGGATTCGCTTGCAAAGCGCGGATTTTCGTGGTATACTGCCCGTATGGCCGGCTGTGTTCGGATATGTTTACATGTCATATTTTTTTAACAGTATACGGCGCGCGCGGTCGGCCGATGGATGGAGGCGCCGTCGCGATGGCGTTGCCGTCGCGGGTCGTATCGCTATATGAGGCGCGGGGCGCGGGATGAAGGTGCGTATGGAGCGTATGGAGAAGGCGGAACACGGAGAAAACAGGATCGACGAGGCGACCATGCGGCAGTTCATCGACGCGCTGGACGGCATGGCGGTGCTGGATCGCGACGGCTCCTACCTGTATGTCAGCCGGGGCTGGGAGCAGTATACGGGCTTTACGGCCGAGCAGGCCATCGGGCACAAGGTGTGGGACCTGATGCCGGACACGCATGCACGCTGGGTATACCAGACCGGCAAGCCTCTATGTGGGGAGGTCGTGCATAAGAACGGCGTCCCCGCCTTCACCACCTACTATCCGCGCCTGGGGCCGGACGGTGCGGTGGAGGGCATCTTCCTCTACATCATGTTTCGGGGCATGGACTATGCGAACAGCCTGGCGCGCCGCATCAACGAACTGGCGAGCAAGGTGGAATTTTACAAGGGCGAGCTCACGCGGGAGCGGGGCGCCCGCTACAGCCTGGACAACATCGTCGGGAACAGCCCGGCCGTCCTGAAGATGAAGGACGACATCGTCAAGGCATCCCATTCCAATTCCACGGTCCTCATCGAGGGGGAGACGGGCTGCGGCAAGGAGTTGATCGCGCATTCCATCCATGCCTTGAGCGTCCGCGGCACGGGCAATTTCGTGCGCGTCAACTGCTCGGCCATCCCGGCCGATCTGCTGGAATCGGAGTTCTTCGGCTACGCGCCGGGGGCCTTCACCGGGGCCTCGAGAAAGGGCAAGGTCGGGCGGTTTCAGCTGGCTGACGGCGGTTCCATCTTTCTGGACGAGATCAATCTGCTGGCGCCGACCATGCAGCCGAAATTCCTTCGCGTCCTCCAGGAGCGGGAGATCGACCCGGTGGGCGGTGACCGCAGCATCCCGGTGGATGTGCGCGTCATCGCCGCCTCCAATGTGCCGCTCGAATCCCTGGTGGAGGCGGGGAAGTTCCGCAGCGATCTGTACTATCGGCTCAACATCGTCTCCATACAGGCGCCGCCCCTCCGGGAACGGATGGAGGACATCCCGCTGCTGACGGAGACGTTCATCCAGCAGTTCAACAAGCAGCTCGGCATGGTCGTGCAGGGGATCGAGCCGCAGGCCATGGACCTGCTGCTGGCCTACGACTGGCCGGGCAATATCCGGGAGCTGCAAAACGCGATCGAGAGCGCCATGAATCTCTGCGACGGTCTGTTCCTGCATCGCAGCGATTTCACGCGGCTGGAGCAGCGCATACGGGGCGGCGGGCGCAAGCTGCCGCACGGGGATGCCGGCGAATTTCGGCTCCAGCCGGCCAGGCAGGCGTTTGAGCGGAATCTGATCGCGGACGCGCTGGCCGCGGCGGGCGGGAACCGTTCCAAGGCGGCGGAGCTCCTCGGCATCTCCCGCACGCTGCTCTATGAGAAGATGGGAAAATACGGGCTTACGTGACGGGCGTGTCAGTCCCCATCATCCGCATCCTCCCCGTCCTCCGTGGATGATGCGGGCTGCACCGCAGGGGGCTGGAGCCTGGAAGACCGGGTTGCAACGGGCTGGGGCTCAGGCACAAGGGCTGATGGGGGCTGGGTCGCAGGAGACTGGGTCGCAGGGGACTGGACCTGCTCCACGCTGCCGGCGTCCGCCTGCGGCGCATGCGCCGTCCGTTCCCGCTGGCCGCGGTCCCGCTCGCGCTCCCGGCGGGCCAGCGGCAGTTCGAACCAGAATACGCTGCCCTTGCCGACCCGGCTCTCCACGCCGTATTCCACCTGATGCAGCGTGAGAATCTCCTTGACGATGGCCAGGCCGAGGCCCGTGCCCTCCGTGGGGCGCACGTAGTTCGTGCTCGTCTTATAGTAGCGATCCCAGACGTGCGGCAGCTCCTCCGGTGAGATGCCGGGGCCGTGATCGGCCACCTCCAGCCTGCAGACCTTTCCCTGGCGGCGGATGGTGAGGATGACCGTCTTGTCCTCCCCGCAGTACTTGACCGCGTTGCTCGTCAGGTTGGCGATGACCTGCTTGATGCGCACCGGGTCCGCATACACCGTGCAGTCGCGCTGCGCGTTGAACTGGAAGGTATACCCCTCCTGCTCCGAGAGGATGTCGTAGGTGGCGAGGATGGAGGCCGCCGCCTCGGCCAGGTCGAAGGCGCTCCTCTCCAGCGTGATGCGATGCGTCTGCAGGGAGGAGATGGTCGCCAGATCGTTGACCAGCTTGGTGAGGCGCTCCGTCTCGTCGATGATGACGTTCAGATGCGCATTGCGCTTCTCCGGGATGTCGCCGGACAGGTCGCGGATCATCTCCGCGTAGGAGCGGATCATGGTCAGCGGCGTCTTCAGGTCATGGGATACGTTGGCGATCAGGTCGCGCCGCCTTGTCTCCGCCATGCCCAGTTCGTAGGCCGTGGCATTGAGCGTGGTCGCCAGGCGGTTGATCTCCGAGTAGGATTTGGTCTTCAGCTGGACGTCGTAGTTCCCCTTTCCGATCTCCTTGGCGGCCTCCGAAATGCCCTTCAGCGGTTTGGAGATGCGCGTGGCGAAGTAGATGGCCAGCGCGAAGGCCAGCAGCATGGTGATGATCGCCACATACTGCAGCTGCCGCTTCAGGATGTTGACGGTCGAGGTGATCGGGTAGAGGGGAGAAAAGATGTAGAGGTAGACCGCGCGGCCCCGCGTATTGTCCAGCACCGTCCCGTAGGCGAGCGTGTTGTATTTTTCGAGGCCGACCTGCATCTTGAAGGAGACGGGCAGGCCGTGGCTGCGCGTGAGCATCTCCCTGAGCTCCGGGGCGCGGCTCACATAGGCATAGATCGGCAGGCGGCTCTCCGCCTCCGGGATGAAGGTGATGAGCTGCGACCGGCTGTCCACGATCACATAGAAATCGTTGCTGATGGAGATTTCCTGGATGTTGCTGGTCAGATTCTCGTCGCCCTGCCGATAGGCGCGCGAAATCAGCGTCGCCGTGCGGGTGACCTCTCTCGTCTTCATGGTCTCGTAGAAGTTATCCAGAAAGAATATCTGCAGATACCAGATGAGCACGACCACGGCGATGGCGAAGACCAGAAAATATAGCCACAGGCGAAATTTGATGCTGTGGATATCGACCTTAATCCTCTTCGCACTCAAACTTGTATCCCACCCCCCTCAGCGTGACGATGAAGTCGCGGTACGGGCCCAGGTTGTTTCGGAGGTTCTTGATGTGGGTGTCGATGGTGCGATCGTCGCCAAAGAAATCATAGCCCCAGATATCCGACAGGAGCTTGTCGCGGGAGAGCGCGATGTTGCGATTTTCCACCAGGTAAAACAGCAGCTCGTACTCCTTGGGTGTCAGCTCCACCTTCTTGCCGTCCACGGTGACGGTGCGCGCGGCCATGTTGATCTCCAACCCCTTGAATTTCAGGATGTTCTGCGCCCGCTTGGTGGTGTTGTTCTTGCGGGCCAGCACGGCGTTGACGCGGGCCATGAGCTCCTTGGGGCTGAACGGTTTGACCACGTAGTCGTCGATGCCGAGCTCGAAGCCGAACAGCTTGTCGTACTCCTCGCCGCGGGCGGAGAGCATGATGATCGGCACATTCTTCAGCTTGCGAATCTCCTTGCAGGCGGAAAAGCCATCCAGTTTCGGCATCATAATATCCATGATGATCAGATCGTAGTCGTTCAGTTTGCACAGACCCACGGCGCTCATGCCGTCCTCGGCCTCCGTGACCTCGTAGCCGCTGAACTCCGCATACTCCCGGATGACCTCCCGAATCTTCGGCTCGTCATCGACGACTAAAAGTTTATACATCATGGACCTCCTGTCCTCTTCCCGCCCCATCATACCTGAGGCTTGCGGGCGTTTTGGTGTCGCTTATGTGAAATCCGCATAGAGTTTGCGGCTGCCCGCAGGGACCTGCCGCAGCCCTATCGCCTCTCCGGGCATCCCTGCGGCGGTCAGACGCGCCTACGATTCGAAGGCGTCCCGATGCGCCTGAAAGAAGTCGTAGTAGGCCCGCACATTGGGCAGGTCGTACCAGGGCTTTACCTCCGCCGGGTCGGCATCCAGATCGTAGATGCGCGCCTCCTTCATGGCCAGCAGAAACGGCGTGTGGGTGGCGATGACCAGCTGGCAGCCGTAGAAGCGGACCGCCTCCTCCAGGAACTGCGCCAGCTCCATCTGCCGGGCCGGTGAGAGGCTGTTCTCCGGTTCATCCAGCAGGAAAAGGCCGTTCTCGCCGATCTTTTGCACGAAATAGCGGAAGGCGTTCTCGCCGTTGGAGTACTCCCGCGGTTCATCCATCATCCGGCGGCGGACATACTGGGATTCGGTCTGCCGGCGCGCCTCGATGATCTGGTGGAGGCGGTCGTAATCCTCCATGGATTGAAATTGGAACTGCGCGTACTTGGCATCCATGAACTCGTCCATCAGCACTTCGCGCCGGCTTTCCAGCCCGTCGTTCAGGCTGCGCAGCTCGAGCATGCGCTCGAAGACATCATCGCTGGTCAGGATGCAGCTGCCCTTCGGGATGGGCCTGTCCCCAGTCAGCTCCACCCGGCAGCGCGCCAGATAATCCTCCAGGAATTTCGAGCGATTGTACGGCGCCTCCCTGTGCAGGTGCAGTTTCTCGGCGATGCAGTTTAAGGCCGTGGTCTTGCCGGACCCGTTGCCGCCGTACAGGATGGTCACCGGCGCGAAGTCCAGCCGCGTCAGATGATGCCGGCTGAGGACCTGAAATGGATAATGGGAGTCGTAGCAGGTCAGCTTCTGCTTGTTGAAAAAGACGAACTCCTCCTCCCCGTCCGGGAAGGTCATGCTTTGCAGGTAGACCTCCACGTCGGGCTACCTCAATCCTTGATCAGCTCGCGGGCCGTCGCCGCGAGCCCAGCCAGCCCCTGAATCTCCGAGGGGATGATGATCTTGGTCGCCTGCCCGTCGGCGGCCTTCTGGAAGGCTTCCAGGCTCTTCAGCTTGATGACCGCATCGTCCGCCCCGGCCTCGCGGATCATCCGAAGACCGTCCGCCGTAGCCTTGTTGATCATCAGAATAGCCTCCGACTGCCCTTCCGCCTCTTTGATCGCCTTTTGCTTGGAAGCCTCCGCCGCCAGGATGGCCGCCTGCTTGTCGGCCTCCGCCTGCAGGATGGCAGCTTCCTTCTGGCCCTCGGCGATGAGGACCTTGGACTTCTTTTCACCCTCGGCGATGAGGATGGCCTCCCGGCGTTCCCGCTCGGCGCGCATCTGCTTCTCCATGGCGACCTGGATATCCTTGGGCGGCGTGATGTTCTTCACCTCGACGCGGTTGATCTTGATGCCCCAAGGGTCTGTGGCCTCATCCAGGACCATGCGAATCTTCGTGTTGATGTGCTCCCGGCTGGTGAGGGATTCATCCAGCTCCAGTTCGCCGATGATGTTGCGGAGGGTCGTGGCCGTCAGGTTCTCGATGGCATCCATGGGGCTTTCCACGCCGTAGGCGTACAGCTTGGGATCGGTGATCTGAAAGTACACGACGGTGTCGATCTCCATGGTCACATTGTCCTTGGTGATGACCGGCTGCGGCGGAAAGTCGATGACTTTCTCCTTCAGGGATACCTTGCGCGAAATCTTGTCGATGAGGGGCAGCTTGAAGTGCAGGCCCACAGACCAGGTGGCATAGTAGGCGCCCAGCCGCTCCACCACGTAGGCCTTGGCCTGCGGCACCACGCGGATATTGGAGGCGAGCAGCGCAATGATGATCGCCAGAACCACCAGTATAATGACAATCGGCATATTTTCTCCTCCTTTTCCTATCCTCGCTCGCGCCCCGCGCCCGTGCGGTCCGCCGTGAAGGCCGGAAGCCGGGACGGGCGGGGCGAAGCCCCATCCTCAAGCGCCTATTTCCCCGCCAGGCAGGGCATCGCGGCGCCCGAGGCCGCTGTCCATCCTCCTGCACCTGCGAGCCTATTTTCCCATGTCCGCGCTGTCGGCTCCGCCCGCCGGCGTCGCGCATGAACTGCCCACCTGCGCAGGCGCCTCCTGCGGCTGCGCGGTGACGATGAGTTTCACGCCGGAGATCGCCTGTACGCGCACGGCCGTGCCCGCCGCGATGCGGGTCTCCTCGTCGGGGGCCACGGCGGTCCACACCTGTCCCTGCAGCTTGACCTGTCCCGGCGCGAAGGGCGCGATGTCCGCCGTGACGAGCCCCTCGCTGCCGACCAGGGCATCCACATTCGTCTTCTTGGCGCCCGTGTGCAGTTTGCCGACGAATATTTTGCGGGTAAAGAACAGCAGACACAGGGAGACGAGAAGGAAGATGGCGACCTGCAGAAACACATTCGCGTGGAGCAGCGCGGCCACGAGCGCGGCGAGCGCACCGGCCGTGAACCAGATGGTGAAAAGACCTACGGTGAGTCCCTCGATGATCAGACAGGCGACTGCTACCACCAGCCACAGAACGGGCATACCGATCCCCATGCGCGCCTCCTTTCCCCTCAGCGGTCCATCCTGCCGCGCACCCCCACGCATCGCATGGAGCACGCGGGCATCGCAAGAATCCGTCATATCCCGCGGCGCTGCGGCGCACGCGGCAGCCCGCCTGTTCGCACGCCTCGCCTGTTTCTATCCTATACCCGCCACCATCAAATTGCAAGCCCTTTTAGGGGGGTGCGGCGGCCTGCTTCGCTGGCGTAGGTAAATGCGATTTGCTCCGGCGTAAGTGGAGATAGCCACGAAGCAAACTCCATGGCAATATCTATATGCGCATAGATTCCTCCGCCATATCGACCTGACTTGGTAAGAAGACCGACTGCACCCAACTCCTCATTCCACTTTTTGATAGAAAACACAAAGGCATTGGAACCGGCGTCTTTTTTAAACGTATCGAAATCGTTACGTTTAAAATTGGGGTTGTGCAGGGCCTCCCATAACCCAAGGAACTCCACAATGTCCCTGCTGCGCAGCCAGCTGTGGATGGTAATCCGGGGATCAGCACTCCGGTACCGCGCGATATCCGTCAGCGAGACGAATTCATTTTCAAAATCCGTCGTGTATATGCCGATGTCAATTCCTTTGGCATGAATGATCTCTTTTACGGGCTTCCTCGCCATATTTTCATCCTTTCCCGGTCCACACAGTTTAGAGAATCCACCATACCTGCATCGGTTGTCCAATGTCAATGTTCATGTCCTTTTGACGATGATCCGCAGTTTGCTTTCATTCTTGCCCCTTGTATAGGCATCTACAATCGACAGAAGCCCGTTCTTAAAAGTGCTGACGTCGCTGGGGCCCATGGATCGGTGGCTCCGCACCTACATCCCGCGGCCCGTGTCTCGCTGCCGTCTAATCTCGTACAGCAGCACCGCCGCGGCGTTGGAGGCGTTGAGGGAGGTGATGTGGCCGACCATGGGCATGGACACGGCGAAGTCGCAGGCTTCACGGGTCAGGCGGCTGATACCCCTACCCTCGCTGCCGATGACGATGGCCAGGGGGCCCTGCAGGTCGGCTTCATAGTAGGGCTGGCCGTCCATATCGCAGGCGACCACCCAGAGCCCCCGCTGCTGCAGGGTATGGATGGTCTGGACCAGGTTGCCGACCCGTACGCAGGGCACGTACTCGATGGCGCCGGCGGAGGCCTTGGCCACGACCTCCGTCAGGCCGCAGGCCCGGCGACGGGGCAGGATGACGCCGTGGGCGCCGGCGCCATCGGCCGTTCGCAGGATGGCGCCCAGATTGTGCGGGTCCTCCAGGTTATCCAGCAGGATCAGGAGCGGCGGTTCTCCCCGGCTTTCGGCCAGGGCAAACACATCCTCCAGCGTCGCATAGGCGTAGGCACTCACATAGGCGATGACGCCCTGATGGGGCCGGCCAGCCGCCAGGCGGTCGAGGGTCGCGCGCGCCGTCTGCAGGACGGGGATGCGGCGGTCGCGGGCCATGCCCAGTATCTTGTTGATGGAGCCCTCGCGGGCACCCGCCGCCACGAGCAGCTTGTCGACGGGCCGGTCATTCTTCAGCGCCTCCAGCACCGGATTGCGCCCGATGAGGAGCGCGCTGCCGGATGCCGTTTCGACCGCCTCCTCGGTTCTGCCCGCAGCCATCTCCCGCGGGGCGCCGCCCGTGGGCGGCTTCCCGGCATCGGGGGCTTTTCGCACATAGGTCACGAAGCGGTAGCGGATGCCGTTTTCCTCCTTCGGGGCGCTTTCCCAGGCGACCGCGAACGCCGGGTCGCGGTCGAGATCGGGGAAGAATCGGTCGGCATCGAGCGCCTGCTCCATGCGCGTCACATAACAGGTGTCGCACAGGGCGAGCATCTGCCGGTAGATGGCCTCTCCACCGATGACGAATATGCCATCCTCCCCCTGCGCGCCCGCCAGCATGCGCGCCTTGGCGGCGGCCTCCTCGCAGGAGCCGGCCGTCACACAGCCGTCCGGGGAGAAGGACGGATCGTGGCTGATGACGATGTTGACCCGCTGCGGCAGGGGCTTTCCGCCCGGCAGGCTCTCCAGGGTCTTCCGACCCATGATGACGACCTTGCCGGCGGTCTTTTCCTTGAAATATCGCAGATCGCCCGGCAGATGGACCAGAAGCCGTCCTTCCCTGCCGATTCCCCAGTTCTTTTCCGTTGCGACGATGAGATTCAAGGGCTGTGCTCCTTTCCTTGGGCGGCGCTGTCACCGGATGTTTCGGGCTCCGGATGCGCCTCCGGGGACTTCTGCCTATACCGCGACGGGGATGCCCGTCACCTGCGGATTGGTCTGATAGTTCTCGATGGTGATGTCATCCGGCGTAAAGCGATAGAAATCCGTCACCGCGGGGTTCAGGCGGAAGGTGGGGGCCGGATACTGGGGCCGCCTGATCAGTTCCTCGACGATGGGCACATGGCGGTCGTAGATATGGGCGTCGGCGATGACATGCACGAGCTCCCCGGCCTCCAGGCCGCTGACCTGGGCCAGCATGTGGAGCAGAACCGCGTACTGCACCACATTCCAGTTGTTCGCCGTCAGGATGTCCTGCGAGCGCTGGTGCAGGACGGCGTTCAGCGTGCGACCGGTGACATTGAAGGTCATGGAGTAGGCGCATGGCTCCAGGTGCATCTCGGAAAGGTCGCTGAAATTGTACATGCTGGTGAGAATCCGGCGTGAATAGGGGGTGTGCTGCAGCTGCCACAGGACATTGTCCACCTGGTCCATCTCCCCCTGGGCGAAACGGTACTTCTGTGCCATCTGATAGCCGTAGGCCTTGCCGATGGAACCGTCCGCATCGGCCCACGCGTCCCAGATATGGCTGTGCAGGTCGTGGATGTTATTGGACTTCTTCTGCCAGATCCAGAGGACCTCGTCGACCGCCGTGCGGATGGCCGTGGGGCGCAGGGTCAGGGCCGGGAACTCCTCCCGCAGGTCGTAGCGGTTGACGATGCCGAAGAGCTTGATGGTGTGGGCCGGTGTGCCGTCCTCCCAGCGGGCGCGCACCGTCTGCCCCTCTGAGGAAAATCCGTGATCCAGAATATCCCGGCACATGCGGGTAAATAGAACATCTGCCTGGCTCATGCCTGCTCCTTTCTCTGCAGCGGGTCGCAGGCGCGGGGCGGGGGTTTCACCCGTCTGTGCCGGCCTGCCCGCCGTCTATTCGCTGTGCGTCTCATCGCCTCCGTTTTGCTTCCGCCGCCATCCATCTTCCGCCCGGATCGCCGGCGCGGCGCGTGCGTTTTACCTGCCGCGCACTTTCGGTCCCGGCGCCAATGGCCCTTCTTCGCGCCGGTCGCCGGCTGTCTGCTCTGCGCCCATCTGCCCAACGTCCCTCTGCCCGCCATCCGTCCGTGCGCTTTCGCGCTCATCGACGAATCGAATGGCGATCTCCATCAGCTGCGTCAGGCGCTGGGTATTTCCCTGCAGGAACAAGCAGCCGATCAAAGCCTCAAAGCCCGTGGCCAGGCGGTAGTCGAGCGGGTCGGCGTTCTTGGGTCTGGTCGCCGTCTTGTGGTTGCGAGCGCGCTTCAGGACGGCGTTCTCCTCCGGCGTCAGGAGCCCGGTGCGCAAGAACATCCTGGACACGGATGCCTGTCCGGCCGCCCCCACATAGCGAATGGCCTGCCGGTGCAGCTGGTCGGTCCGCCGGCTCCCGCTCTGCAGCACATGAAGCCGCACGGCCACCTCATAGATGGCATCGCCGATGTAGGCGAGCGTCTGCACATCCATGCGGCGCACATCCTCGGGCCTCCCGGCGATCTCCCGCAAGGCATCGGCCACAGGCGGCCGATCCGCTTCCCGCATGCCGCGCGTCTCGCACCGC
>CAZDUM010000010.1:18129-19519 GCA_964508645.1 uncultured Oscillospiraceae bacterium
CTGGCCTTGCGCGCGGCCTGCCGCCTGTCGATCAGCGCCTGTATCTCCGGCTCGACCTCCGTCACCTCGCTCTCCACATCCTGGATCAGAAGGCCCAGCACCTGCGTCAGCTCCAGCAGCAGATCGAGCGCCCCCTGCGCGAAGGCCCTGCTCGCCCCGCCCCTGACCTGCGTATTGACGGCCGTGATCAGCTCGAACACCGCCGCGATGGCGTCCGCCGTGTTCAGATCGTCCTCCATGGCCTCGATGAACTTTTGCCGATAAACATCCAGGCCGGCCAGCGCCTTTTCCTCCGCCTCGGTCATGGGCGCCTTTCCATCCCCCGCCGCGATCAGGTGCTGCAAATTGGCCTTGGCGTTGCGCATGCGGGTCAGCGCGCTCTTCGACTGGTTGAGAATCTCCTCGGTGAAGTCGATCGGCCCGCGATACTGCCCGGACAGGATCAGGAAGCGCAGCACCTCCCCGTCGTAGAGCTGCAAAAGGTCGCGGACGGTCTTGAAATTCCCCAGGGATTTGGACATCTTGATGCCGTCGACATTGATGTAGCCGTTGTGCATCCAGTACCTGGCAAACGTGCAGCCGTTGTGCGCCTCCGACTGCGCGATCTCGTTCTCATGGTGCGGAAACTGCAGATCCGCCCCGCCCGCATGGATGTCGATGGTCGCGCCCAGATACTTCATGGCCATGGTGGAACATTCGATGTGCCAGCCGGGCCGGCCCAGTCCCCACGGAGAAGGCCAGGCGATCTCATCCTCGGCCTTGCGCGCCTTCCAGAGTGCGAAATCCAGGGGGTCCTCCTTTTCCTCATCGACCGCGATGCGGGCCCCGCTCATCAGGTCCTCGATATTCTTGCCGGAGAGCTTGCCGTACCCCGCGAACTTGCGCGTGCGATAGTAGACATCGCCGTTCTTTTCATACGCATAGCCCTTCTCGATGAGGTCCTCCACGAAGCTGATGATGTCGGGGATGGTCTGGGAGACGCGGGGATGCACGGTCGCCCGCTTGATATTCAGGGCCGCCGCGTCCTTAAAGTACTCCTCGATGTAGCGCTCGCTGATCTCCGGCGCGGTCACGCCCTCCTCCCTGGCCCGGTTGATGATCTTGTCATCCACATCGGTGAAATTCTGCACGTACTTCACCTTGTACCCCCGGTATTCGAGATACTTGCGCAGGGTGTCGAAGACGACGAAGGGGCGGGCGTTCCCGATATGAAAATAGTTGTAGACCGTGGGGCCGCAGACGTACATCTTGACCTTGCCCGGCTCCATGGGTACGAACTCCTCTTTTCTGCGGGTCATCGTGTTGTATATCCTCATTCTCTCTCCTCCTTGTCCTCCGCATCAGACGGCGCAAAAGTTCTCTCGTCGGACGTATCGCGCTTCTCCGCCCG
>CAZDUM010000010.1:19619-21843 GCA_964508645.1 uncultured Oscillospiraceae bacterium
GATGCCCGGTCCGCCGCGCCTGGGGCTGCGCATGCCGCGCCGTTCGCCCCACGCAGGCCGCAGCGCCCCATGTCCTTCTCCCCGCAGTCCTCGCAATCCCGGCAGGTCTCCTCCTGCGTTTTGATATCGTAGCCGCTTCTGCGCAGCAGGTCCTCGAGGGCGATGATGCGCTGGCGCAGGCAATCCATCTCGCGGGCCACCGGGTCCGGCAGGTCCACCTGGTTGAGGTCCTGCGTGCTCTGGCCGTAGCGCCTGACGACGGTGCCCGGAATGCCCACCACGGTGCTGCCGGGCGGCACCTCCCGCAGGACCACCGAGCCGGCGCCGATCTTCACATCGTCGCCCACCTTGAACGGTCCCAACACCTTGGCGCCACTGCTGATGACCACGCGGTTGCCGATGGTGGGATGGCGCTTGCCCGTCTCCTTGCCCGTGCCGCCCAGGGTCACGCCCTGGTAGATGGTCACATCGTCGCCGATCTCCGTCGTCTCTCCGATGACCACGGCCATGCCGTGGTCGATGAAGCAGCGGCGGCCGATGACCGCGCCGGGGTGAATCTCGATGCCGGTCAGGGCGCGGGTCAGCTGGGAGATGATGCGCGCCAGGAGCTTCATGTGGTGCAGGTACAGCCAGTGGGCGGGCCGGTGCAGAATGAGCGCCCAGATGCCCGGATAGCAGAGCAACACCTCCAGCCCGTTGCGGGCCGCCGGGTCCTTCTCGACCGCGCTGTGGATATCCTCACCTATCTCCTTGAAAAAAGACATGTCCTCGTCTTACGCCTCCGTCTCGTCTGTCTGGCCGTCCCGCCGGTCTTCCCCGTCTCGTCCGGGATTTTTCCTTGCATGGGCTGCCCGGGTTCGTCGCCGACGGGCAACGCCCTTCCGTTCGGCTACTCCGCCGCCTCGGGCACATCCGTCACGCGCACCGTCCGGATGATCTGCGGCTCCAGCGGGCGATCGCTTCGGTCGCGCCGGACGGAGACGATGGCATCCGCCACCTCCATGCCCTCGGTGATCCGGCCGAAGGCCGCGTACTGCCCGTCGAGATGCGGCGCATCCGCCACCATGAGGAAGAACTGCGACCCCGCCGAATCCGGGTCCATCGTGCGCGCCATGGAGAGCACGCCCCGGGTGTGCTTGAGATCATTTCGCACGCCGTTGGCGGTAAATTCCCCCTTGATGGTCCAGCCCGGGCCGCCGGTGCCGTTGCCCTTGGGACAGCCGCCCTGGATCATGAACCCGGGGATGACCCGATGAAAGGTCAGACCGTCGTAAAAGCCCGACGAGGCCAGCTTTTCAAAATTTTCCACGGTCAGCGGGGCGATCTCGGGGTACAGTTCTCCGGTCATCACGCCGCCGTTCTCCATCTCGATACGAATCTTCTTCACGGTATACCATCCTTTCCAGTCTCACATCCGGGCATGCAGCCAGACAATTTTCCGCGGCTTCTGCCGTTTCCCGTCGCGCACCCACGCATGCGGACGCGGGCGGTGACGATGCGACGGGCGCACAGTACGGCAGTCCCCGCCTTCCCATTGCACTCACGGGAGGCGCCTCGGCTTATAGGACGCCGCTGCAGAACACGGCGCCCACGACGGCCATGATGAGGATCAGCTTCACCGTCCCCACATGGAATTTCGCGGCGAGCACCAGGGTGACGACGGCGATCACGACGGGGAGCCAGTCGATGGAAGCCAGCACCTCCATCAACCCCATCGACATGTCCACATCCACCTGAAACAGAGATGTTTTGCTCAGAAAGACGGTCGCCGCCGCGATCATGCCCACCGTGGCGGGGCGAATGCCGGAGAACGCGCCGTCGATGTAGCGGTTCTGCCGATATTTGCTCAGGAGCTTCTCCACGAGCGCCACCAGGATGAAGGAGGGGCAGGCCACGCCGATGGTCGCCGCCAGCGCGCCGCCCACGCCTGCCACCTGGAAGCCGACGAATGTGGCCGCGTTGACCGCGATGGGGCCGGGGGTCGCCTGCGAGATGGCGAAGAGGTCCGCGAAGGTCTCCGCATCCATGCCGGAAAGCGCCAGCGCGCCCTGGTAGATGAGGGGCAGGATGGCCATCCCGCCGCCGAAGCCCAGAAGTCCGATCTTAAAGAAGGTCACGAACAGCCTGACTATGATCATCGCGGCACCTCCTCCCGGGAGGCGGGGGTGTCCGCAGGGGGCGGGGTCCATCCATCCTCCGCCGCAGGGGATGCCGCGGCAGGAGC
>CAZDUM010000010.1:21943-27165 GCA_964508645.1 uncultured Oscillospiraceae bacterium
GCGATGACCCAGGCGAAGGCGCTCTTGAGGATCTGCCGCCCGAGCTTGATGGCGGCGAACGCGACCAGTCCGCAGGCCGCTGCCTTGATGCCGGTCAGCGCACCCTGGATGTAGGGGTTTTCCTGAAACTCCCGCAGGAAACATACCACCAAAATGATGATGACAAACGAGGGAAGTATCATGCCCAGCGAAGCGACCAGCGCGCCGGGCAGACCGCGCAGAAAGAACCCGGTATAGGTGGCCATGTTGATGGCGATCACACCGGGCAGGCTCTGGCTGACGGCCAGGCAGTCCACAACCTCCTCCTCCGTCATCCACCCGCGCTTCGTGCAGACCACATCCTGCAGGATCGAGACCATGGCCATGCCGCCGCCGAAGGTGAAAAGACCCAGTTCGAAGAAGGTCACGAAGAGTTGCCAGTATATGTGCGCGGAGGCGGGCGCCTTTTTCGAGGTCTTCGCATCCGCCGCCGCATCAGGGGCAGCAGCCGATGCGGGTGCGGGATTGGTCATGTCCGCCGACGCGGGCGCCGCATCCACCGTATCAACCGTTGTGGTCGCGGTCGCAGCCGGTGCAGCCGATATATCCGTTGCCGCGGGCGTCGCGGGTGCGGGCGCCACGGGTGCGGGCGCGATGTCAGCCTCGTTCGCCGACGCGGGCGCCTTTCGTTCCGTCCTTCTCTTTATCTCTTTCATGCCGTCTCCGCGCGCGCAGATCCCAGGGCCTGCCTTCCATCCCTCTCGCGTTCGACGATGCCGGCAGCCTCCGCGATGGCCTCCTCCACGGACAGGTCACGCTTTTCGCTCTCCCGCCGCAGCTTGTACTCGACGATGCCCGCCGCGGCGTTCCGCCCGACGGTGATGCGCACGGGGATGCCCAGGAGGTCTGCATCCTTAAACTTGACGCCGGGCCGTTCATCCCGGTCATCCAGCAACACCTCGACGCCGGCCTTTTGCAGGGTATCGTAGATCGCCTCGGCGACCGCGCTCTGCGCCTCATCCTTGGCGCTGACCAGCGTGATGATCACATGGTAGGGCGCGACGGACATGGGCCAGATGATGCCGTTCTCGTCGTGATGCTGCTCCACGACGGCCGCCAGCGTGCGGGTCACGCCGATGCCGTAGCAACCCATAACGATGGGGCGCTCCTGCTGGTTCTCATCCTTATAGTAGGCGTGCATCGGCTCCGAATACTTCGTGCCCAGCTTGAAGACCTGGCCGACCTCGATGCCACGCGTGTGCTGGACCGGTGCGCCGCAGACCGGGCAGGGGTCCCCGGCCTGCAAAACCTTCAGGTCCCTGACGATGTCGGCGGTATAGTCCCGGCCGTAGTTGACATTCCGCATGTGATGATCCGGCTTGCAGGCGCCGGCCACCATGTTCTTCAGACCCGGCAGCTCGCTGTCCACCACCACGGTGCAGTCGTGCAGGCCCACGGGGCCGGTGAAACCGCCCACGCAGCCGGTCGCCTCGTGCATCTTCTCCTCATCGGCAAAGGCGATGGCGTGTTCGGGGATGTCCAGCGCGTTGACGAGCTTGGTCATGTTCAGCTCCCGATCGCCCCGAATAAAGGCGGCCACATAGCCGGTTTCACGGCCTTCGCCGTCGCTGGTGACGAAGAGCAGGGCCTTGATGGTCTTTTCCTTGGGTACGCCGAGGTAGGCGGCCACCTCCTCGATGCTCTTGGTGCCGGGCGTATAGACCTCCTCGAGGGGGAGCAAAGGTTCTGCAGCGGGCGATGGCGCGGCGTCCGGGCAGACGGCGCGCTCGGTCGTGGCGGCCATATCGCAGCAGGTGCAGTAGGCGATTTCGCTCTCCCCCACCTCCGACAGGGCCGTAAACTCATGGGAATTGCTGCCGCCGATGGCGCCGGAGTCGGCCTCCACCGGGCGGAAGGTCAGTCCGCAGCGGGTGAAGATTTTGTCGTAGGCGTCGTACATCTGGCGATAGCTCTCGTCGAGCCCCTCGTCATCCCGGTCGAAGGAGTAGGCGTCCTTCATGATGAATTCGCGACTGCGCATCAGGCCGAAGCGGGGCCTGGCCTCATCCCGGTACTTGGTCTGAATCTGGTAGAGATTCAGCGGAAGCTGCCGGTAGCTGGACACGTCGTTTCGAATGATGTCGGTGAATATCTCCTCGTGGGTCGGCCCCAGGCAGAAATCCCGGCCGTTGCGGTCCTTCAGGCGCCAGAGCTCCGGGCCGTAGGCGGACCAGCGACCGGACTCCTGCCAGAGTTCGGCGGGCTGGATGGCGGACATCAGAATCTCCTGGGCGCCCTTGGCGTCCATCTCCTGGCGGATGATCTCCTCGATCTTGCGGAGGGAACGCCAGCCGAGGGGCATGAAGCCGTAGACGCCGGAGACCAGTTTGCGGATCATGCCGGCGCGCAGCAAAAGGATGTGGCTGGGGACCTCCGCCTCGTTGGGCACTTCGCGGAGGGTTTTCAGGTGCATATTCGATGCTCTCATGGTTGACTCCTGGTTATGGTTATCTGTGTATTGTGCAGGGCGCGGCCGGCGGCCCCGGCTTCAGCAGGCAGACCGCCTCGGCGGCGATACCCTCGCCGTGGCCGGTGTATCCGAGGCCCTCGGTGGTGGTGGCCTTGATGTGGATGCACGTCCTGCGGACCCGCAGGGCGTCGGCCAGCGCCTCCTCCATAGCCTCGATGTAGGGGGAGAGCCTCGGCGCCTGCGCGATGACCGTCACATCGGCATTCCCCAGCGCGTAGCCGGCGGCCTCTATCTTTTTCGCCGTCATCTCCAGGAGGCGCAGGCTGGAGATACCCTCATACCGCGGGTCCATATCCGGGAAGTGGCGACCGATGTCGCCGAGCCCCGCCGCGCCCAGCATGGCGTCCATGAGGGCATGGGTCAGCACATCCGCGTCCGAGTGGCCCAGAAGACCCCTGTCAAAGGGCACCTCGATGCCGCCCAGTATCAGCGGTCTTCCCTCCACCAGGCGGTGAACATCGAAACCGGTGCCCACGCGCGCTTCCACGGGCAAATCCTCCTTCGTCGTGATCTTGATGTTGGCGTAGCTGCCCGCCACCATCTCGACGGGCCGGCCGAGGCGCTCCACGAGAAAGGCGTCGTCCGTAGCGGTGACGCCGTCTCTCTCCGCAGCCGCATAGGCTTCCCGCAAAAGTTGACAGCGAAAACCCTGCGGCGTCTGCACGGCATACAGGCTGCCGCGGGGGAGTGTCTGGCTGGAAACGGCTGCGCGCGGAGCGCCAGGCGCACCGGCCGCCGGCGTGAGCCGGCGCACGGTGTCCTTCACCGGAGCGGCCGGGACGGCCGCGCCGGTGCGCCTGGTCGCCTCCAGGACCCGCAGGATGATCGCCTCCGTCACGAAAGGGCGCGCGGCGTCGTGTACCAGCACCAGTCCGTCCCCCTCGAGCGCCGAAACAGCGCGCGCCACGGACGCCTGCCTGCTCTGGCGGCTGCCGCTGAGCACCTCCCGCACCTTGGGGATGTCCCCGCACAGGGTCTTCGTCTCCGCCACAAAATCCGGGTGCGCCAGCACCAGGATATCGTCCACGGCATCGCAGGCGGCAAACGGCGCGATGGCCGCTTCCAGTACGGTCCGCCCGTCCAGCGGCAGAAACTGCTTGGGACGGCCGCCTCCCATGCGGCTGCCGGAACCGGCGGCCGCCATGATGACCGTGACCTTTTCTCCCGCAAACATGTCTCTATCCCTTGGCCGACGTACCGGTCCGCACATCAGGCGAACCCGCGATATGCCGGCCCTGCGTCGACTGCGCCGCGCTGTCCCGCATCTTGCCGAATATCATCCGGCCGGCCGCCGTCTGCAACACGCTGGTCACATTGATCTCCACCGTTTTGCCGATCCTCTTGCGACCGTCCTCCACGACGATCATCGTACCGTCATCCAGGTAGGCAACCGCCTGCCCCGCCTCCTTGCCCTGCCGGATGAGCGTGACGGTCATCACCTCGCCGGGGATGACCATGGGCTTCATCGCGTTCGCCAGTTCGTTGATGTTGAGCACCGGCACACCCTTGATGACAGATACTTTATTCAGATTGAAATCGTTGGTGACGACCTTGCCCTTCATGATCTGGGCCAACTTCAGGAGCTTGACATCCACCTCCGGAATATCCTTCAGCGCCTTCTCCGAATCGGTATTGTAGATATCGATGCCATAATCCTCCTGAATCCGGTTGAGGATATCCAGGCCGCGGCGCCCGCGGTTGCGCTTCAAGCTGTCCGACGAATCGGCGATGTGCCTCAGCTCCACCAGCACGAACTCCGGAATGACGATGGGCCCCTCCAGAAAGCCCGTCTTGAGGATCTCCACGATGCGTCCATCTATGATCACGCTGGTGTCGAGAATCTTCGGCACCGCACCCTTTTTCCGATCCTTGCTGCTGAGATTGTAGGAAGCGTGGCTGCCATCCTCCACCGTCTGCCGGGTGCCCTGCCGCCGGTTCGCCAGAATGGCCCCGATGAGTTCACCCAGCTTCTTGTTGCCGATGACCATGCCCGTATAGCCGAGCACAAGATAGATGGCGATGGTCAGTGTCAGGCTCAGCACGCTGTCGATGATGCCGCTGTATATCTGCGTCAGCAGGAATGCGATGACAAGGCCCGTCAAAAGGCCGATGGTCCCACCGATCAGATCACCCGCGGACACGCTCTGCAGATCCGCGCTGATGGTTTCCGCGGCCTTCTTCCCCTTGCGGTTCAGCACCGGCATGATTTTATAAAAGATGATTCCGAATATGAGTGCGAATATGATATCGAATGCCAGTACCTGACTGCTCGACAGGATCGGGCCCCTGCCCGGGAAGATGATGCCATACAGCAGCCGGAGCAGCTCGAAGACCTCGTAGCCGACCAGCAGACCGATGAGCACAAAGATCCCCTGGAAAATCTTTTTCAGCATATCGTCCTCCTTTCTCCCCCGAGTCACAGCCGTCAACGGCTCGTCGGCTCGTCTGCGGCTGTCTTAGATGTGCAAAATACCCCATGCTATCATGCTTTACCACAACAGTATACGGGTGAAACCTGCCTCTGTCAAGGGACGCGTTTTATGAAAAAACCTCTTGCACAGCGGGGCGGATGATGCTATAATTCCCCTTGGTCAGTTCCGTGTGAGCTTGCGCGCCGCAGGGAAAGGACCGTACTCGCTGTTGTAGCTCAGTCGGTAGAGCGCTTCCTTGGTAAGGAAGAGGTTCGGCAGTTCAAGTCTGCTCAACAGCTCCA
>CAZDUM010000011.1:0-4123 GCA_964508645.1 uncultured Oscillospiraceae bacterium
GCCCGCTTTTCCTCAGTGTGCGGCCGCATAGGCCTCATAGTAGGCATCCTTGTTCCGCAGAAATTCGTCGTAGTCCCGCGAGAAGTTCGACGAGCCGTCCAGCTTCTCGCTCAGCACGAAGTACAGATAGTCCGTGTCCGCCGGGTGCATGGCCGCCTCGATGGAGGCGAGACCGGGCGAGCAGATGGGTCCGGGCGGCAGGCCGCCGTGCAGGTAGGTGTTGTAGGGGGACTCCGTCTGGGTGTCGGCGTCCGTCAGAAGCGCCTTCGGCTCACCCAGCACATACTGCACCGTGGAGCACATCTGCAGCGGCATGTCGATCGCCAACCGGTTGTAGATGACGCTCGATACCAGCGCCCGCTCCTCATCCAGCATGGCCTCGCGCTCGATGATGGACGCGGCGATGATATAGTCGTTCAGAGACATATCCCTGTCCGCCTCGGCCCCCTCGTACAGCTGCAGCGCGGAGGTCTCGAACTGCTGCAGCATCACACGCAGGATGTCCTCCTCGTCGGAGCCGACGGCCAGCGTATAGGTGTTCGGCAAAAGATAACCCTCCAGGTGGTTTTCTCCCGTCTGGGCATCCTGCAGGAAGGTGAACTCCTCGTCGAAGCCGCCGCCCGTCAGGAGCGACCAGAACACATCCGCATCCCCCAGCCCCGCCTCGACGAGCGCATCGACCGTCTGCCCGATCGTGTACCCCTCGGGGATGGTGAACGTAAAGGTCTCCACCTCGCCCCCGGCCAGCTTCTGCGCGATATCGTCGAAGGACATGGCGGGTGAAAACGCATACGTGCCCGCCTGATAAGAGCTGTCGTAGCTGTGGATGCGCGACCAGAGCCGAAATTCCCGGCCGTCCTCGATGATGCCGTTATCCTGCAAAAGTTGTCCGATCTGGCTCGTCACGGTGCCGGGCTCTATGGTCAGCATGACCGTATCGGAGGCCGCCTGCGCATCGAAGGGCTCCCCCAGTCCGCGCAGATAGAGCCACGCGCCGACGAAAAGCCCTGCCACGAGGACCGCCACGATCAAAAGAACGATGAGAAGGGTCTTCTTTCTGCCCTTGGATGTCTGCATACCGCCTCGTCCCCTCCGCCTTTTTCTGCGCTACACCTTCTGCGCTACATCTCTCTGCCGGCCGCCTGCGATCAGCCCTTGGCGCGGCCCAGGTACTCGCCGGAGCGGGTGTCGATCTGGATGACCTCGCCGGTCTCGATGAAGATGGGAACCTGCACCACGGCGCCGGTCTCCACGGTGGCCGCCTTGGTCACATTGGTGGCCGTGTTGCCCTTGACGCCGGGCTCCGTATCGATCACCTTGAGGTTGACGAAGTTGTCAGCCTCCACCTGGAAGGCATTCCCCTTGTAGAACTTGATGGTGGCCTCGTCGTTTTCGCGCATGAAGCGGATGGCATCCTCCACCTGGTCGTGGGCCAGCGGAATCTGCTCGTAGCTCTCCGGATCCATGAAGTAGTACAGCTCCCCGTCGTTGTACAGGTACTGCATCCTCTTGGTCTCGATGCGCGCTTCGGGGAACTTGTCGTCCGGATTGAAGGCCTCCTCACGGGTCGCACCGGTGAGGATGTTCTTGTACTTGGTCCGCACGAAGGCTGCGCCCTTGCCCGGCTTGACATGCTGAAAATCCAGAACAACGTGCGGCTCCCCGTTGATCTCGAAGGTCATGCCTTTTCTGAAATCGCTTGCATAAATCATGGTTGCGTACCTGCCTTTCTTTACATGAGTATAAGTATAGCAAAAGTCACGGGCCTTGCCAAGTCCCCAAAATGACGCGCGCGCAGGCGGGCCTCCCGTCTAGACCCCGCCCGGCCTCTCATCCGGTCCTTCAGTCGGCCTTTCGGTCGGTTCCTCGGCCGGTCTCTCGTGCATTCGTTTCCGCTCGGTGCCTCCTTGCGTGCCGGCCCGTACCGCCTACATCATCTGGCCGAGCTTCTCCGTCAGGTCGCCGAAGCCCATGCTCTCCCCCACGATCTCGTAGACATCCTTCATCATCAGGGAAAAGCGCGTCTGTGCCTCCATGTACTGCATGGTCAGGGGATCGCGCATGAGCAGGGCCGTCATCTGCTGCATCTGGCTCATCATCTCCGCGTCATCGCACTCTCCGACCATCCTGCGCGTCTGCAGCTCGATCTGCTTCGTCTGCATCTCCTGCACCATGCGGGCCAGTTCCGGGTTCTTTTCGAGCTCCTGCCGCATGTGGTCGTAGCGCTTAAACTCCTCCGATTCCTTGATGGCATGGTTCAGGCTGTGGGCCGCATCGTATACGTTCATGTCACACCTCCAGAAAAATGGGTAAGATGACGGGGCTTCGCATGGTCGTCTCGTAGATATAGGCGCTGAGCTGGTCGCGCACCTGCGCCTTCATGGAGTTCCAGTCGTGGATGTGCCGCTCGCGGCATGTCTCGAGCGCCTTGACGGCGACCAGCCGCGCCTCCTCGATGAGCGCTTCGTTTTCGCGCACATAGACGAAGCCGCGGGAGATGATCTCCGGGCCGCTCACGACCTCCTGGCTGTTCCTGTCGATGGCCGCCACCACGACGATGAGGCCGGACTCGGAGAGCATCCTGCGGTCCCGAAGGACGATGTTACCCACATCCCCGACGCCCAGCCCGTCCACCAGGATGGGATCGGCCGGAATGCCGGTCTTTTCCACGGCCGCCCTGCGGGGCGTCACATGCAGCGTGTCGCCGTTTTCCAGGACGAAGATGTGGGAGGCATCCATCCCCAGATCCCGCGCCAGCCTGGCGTGCTGGATCAGGTGGCGGTACTCCCCGTGGACCGGCATGAAGTACTTCGGCCGGATGAGGGAGTGCAGAAGTTTCAGTTCCTCCTGGCAGGCGTGGCCGGAGACATGGATGTCCGCGATGTCGGAGTAGATGACCTCCGCGCCCTGCTCGAACAGCTTGTTCACCACGTTGGAGACGGTCTTCTCGTTGCCGGGGATGGGGGAGGAGGAAAGGATGACCGTGTCGCCCGGTTTGAGTTTGACGGCCTTGTGCTCTCCGCTGGCGATCCGGCTCAGCGCTGACATCGGCTCCCCCTGGCTGCCGGTGGTGATGATCACCAGCTTGTCGTCGGGAATCGATCGGGTCATGCGCAGGTCCACCAACGTCCCATCCGGAATCTCCAGATACCCGAGTTCCAGCGCCAGGGCCACCACGTTCTCCATGCTGCGGCCGGAGATGGCCACCTTGCGGCCCACCTTGACCGCGCTCTCGATGATCTTCTGGACGCGGTGTACGTTGGAGCTGAAGGTCGCGATGATGATGCGGTTCTTGGCCTTGCGGAAGATGGATTCGATGGTCTGCCCCACCACCTGCTCGGAGGGCGTATAGCCGGGACGCACGGCGTTGGTGCTGTCGCAGAGCATCAGGGTGACCCCCTTCTTCCCGAGCGAGGCCAGCTTGGCGAAGTCGATCGGTTCGCCATCCAGCGGCGTGTAGTCCACCTTGAAGTCGCCGGAGTGAAAGACGAGGCCGACCGGCGTATCGATGGCCAGGCACAGGGAATCCGCCACCGAGTGCGTGGTGCGGATCGCCTCCACCGTGAAGCAGCCGAGCTGCACCTTGTCGCCGGCGCTGATGGTCCTCAGGTCCCCCCGTATGCCGTGCTCCTCCAGCTTGTGCTGGACCAGGCCGAGCGTCAGGCGCGTGCCGTAGATGGGCACGTCGATGGAGCGCAGCAGGTACGGCACCCCGCCGATATGATCCTCGTGCCCGTGCGTCAGAACCATGCCGACGATCTTTTCCCGGTTCGCCACCAGATAGCTGAAATCCGGGATGACGACGTCGATGCCGAGCATCTCGTCGTCGGGGAAGGACATCCCGCAGTCTATGATGAGGATGTCGTCGCCATACTCCAGGAGCGTCAGGTTCTTGCCGATCTCGTTGAGCCCGCCCAAGGGGATCACGGAGAGCGATGTGTTCTTGTCAAAATTCGTCTGTCTTTGCTTCATATATATCTATCTACTGCCTGTTTCCTTTCTGCATTTACGCACTGCATGTTTGCATGTCTGAATGTTTGCATGTTTGAATATTTGCATGTTTGAATATCTGAATACCAGATTGACGGCGGTATCGAATCTCGGATTTCCGGCGGTATCGAAT
>CAZDUM010000011.1:4223-16889 GCA_964508645.1 uncultured Oscillospiraceae bacterium
ACCGCGACGACCTTTTGCAGCTGACGGTCCGCAAGCAGCGCGGATACCCGCTCGTCCTCGAGCGCCACCTGCGCGAGCTCCTCCCTGGACAGTCCGCTCGGCACCACGATCTTGGTCTTGAGCTTGCCGTTCACCTGGACGACGATCTCCTCCTCGTCCCGGACCAGCGCTTTCTCGTCGTAGTCGGGCCAGGCCATGGTGGTCAGCGACTGCGTCTGCCCGATGTGCTCCCACATCTCCTCGCAGATATGCGGGGTAAAGGGCGACATGATCAGGATGAGCTCGTAGACAGCCCGCCTGAGCAGGCCCGCGTTGACCGCCCCGCTCTCCTTGTAGCGGTAGAGCTCATTCACAAGCTCCATGATGGAGCTGATGGCCGTGTTGAAGCTGAACCTGCCGCCCGCATCCTCGCCGACCTTCTTGATCGTCGCGTTGAGGAGATAGTTGAGCGCCTTGTCCGCCGCCGTCTCCACGGCGAAGTCCTGCGGCGCGTCCTGGTATTTCTCCGTCACCTCGTAGACCAGGCGGTACACGCGGTTCAGGAACCGGTAGCAGCCCTCCACGCCGGCATCCGACCAGTCGAGCTCCCTGTCGGGCGGCGCGGCGAACAGGATGAAGAGCCGCGCGGTATCCGCACCGTATTTGGCCACGATATCCTCCGGGCTGACCACGTTGCCCAGGGACTTGCTCATCTTCTTGCCGTCCTTGTTGACCATCCCCTGCGTCAGCAGGTTCTGGAACGGCTCCTCGCAGGGAACGAGCCCCATGTCGTACAGGGCCATCATGAAGAAGCGCGAGTAGAGCAGGTGCAGAATCGCATGCTCCACCCCGCCGGTGTACTGGTCTACGCCGTTATCGCCGAACCAGTAGTCCACCTTTTCCCGCTCGAACGGCTTCTCCGTGTTCTTCGGGTCGCAGTAGCGCAGGAAGTACCAGGAGGAATCCAGGAAGGTATCCATGGTGTCCATCTCCCGCCGGGCCGGTTTGCCGCAGCAGGGGCAGACAGCCTTGGCGAAGACCTTGGAGGTGGTCAGGGGCGATTCCCCCCGCCCGGTGAAGACCACATCGGTGGGCAGTAGAACCGGCAGATTCTCCTCCTTTTCCGGCACCCAGCCGCAGTCCTCGCAGTAGAGCATCGGGATCGGGCAGCCCCAGTAGCGCTGCCGGCTGATCAGCCAGTCGCGGAGCCGATAGTTGACCGTCCGCCTGCCGATGCCGTTTTCCTCCATGTAGGCGGAAATCTTCTCGATGGCATCCAGGTTGTTCAGCCCGTCGAAGGGGCCGGAGTTGATCATCGTGCCCTCGGCGACGAAGGCCTCCTTCAGATCGTAAAGGTCGATGGCCGGGTCCTTCGGGTCCACCACGGGGACGATGTCCAGGCCGAACTTCTTGGCGAAGTCGAAGTCCCGCTGGTCGTGCGCCGGCACGCCCATGACCGCGCCGGTGCCGTAGTCCATCAGCACGTAGTCGGAGATGTAGATCGGCATGGGCTTCTTCGTCAGCGGATTGATCGCGTAGCGGCCGATGAAGACGCCCGTCTTCTCGTTGACGGTGGAGGTCCGCTCGATCTCGTTCATGTGCTCCACCTTGTCGATGTAGGCGAGCACCGCTTCCTTGTACGGCGTCCCCTCGACGAGGCTCATCACATAGGGGTGCTCCGGCGCCAGCACCATGTAGGTGGTGCCGAAGATGGTGTCGCAGCGGGTCGTGAAGACGGTCAGCTTGCGCGCATCCCCCTCGATGCTGAAATCCACCTCCGTGCCGGTGGAGCGGCCGATCCAGTTCCGCTGCATGACCTTGACCTTGTTCGGCCAGCCGTCCAGCTTATCGAGGTTGTCCAGGAGCCGGTCCGCGTAGTCGGTGATCTTCAGGTACCACTGGGAGAGGTTCTTCTTGCCGACCGGCGTCTTGCAGCGCTCGCAGCAGCCGTCGACCACCTGCTCGTTGGCCAGCACCGTCTGACAGCTCGGACACCAGTTGACCGGATTCTCCTTCTTGTAAGCCAACCCGCGGTTATAGAACTGGATGAAGATCCACTGCATCCACCTGTAGTATTCCTCGCTGCAGGTGGCCACCTCGCGGTCCCAGTCATAGGAGAAACCCAACTGCTTGAGCTGGCTGCGCATCTCCGCGATATTGTCCCAGGTCCACTTGCTCGGATGGATGCCGTGCTGGATGGCGGCGTTCTCCGCCGGCAGCCCGAAGGAGTCCCAGCCCATGGGATGCAGCACGTTGTACCCTTCCATCTTCTTGAAACGGGCTATCACATCCCCGATGGTGTAGTTGCGCACGTGCCCCATGTGCAGCTTTCCGGACGGATACGGGAACATCTCCAGGCAGTAATACTTGGGCTTGCTTGGGTCCTCCTCCGTGTGAAAGCTGTCGTGCTCCTCCCAGTAGCGCTGCCACTTCGCCTCGACCTCGCTGAAAACGTATTTCTCCTTCATGGCTTCTCCTTATACCTCCACATCGACCAGGGGACAGTCGCCCCACACCTTCTCTATGCTGTAACGCCTGCGCATCTCCTCCGTGAACAGATTGACGATGATATCGCCCAGGTCCATCAGGATCCAGCCGCTGCCCTGCCTGCCCTCTATCGTCTTGACCATGAGCCCTTCCTTGGCCATCGCCTCCTCCACGTCATCCGTCAGACTCATGATCTGCCGCTCCGACGTGCCGGTACACAGAACGAAGAAATCCGCGAACGTCGCCTTTTCCCGGATATCGATGATGACGATATCCCGACCCTTCTTTTCCGACAAAACCCTGGCTGCCAGCATGGCATATTCCTGCTCTGTCATTTTCTGCTCCTTTCATGCACGCGCGGTGCCAGACGCGCCGCCAGATATTCGATCGCCTCCGGCGTGTCCGGGTCCAGTCTGCCGCCCTCCTCCCGAACATGCGCTGCACTGCCCCGCAGGGCCGCCAGGCAGGCCGCGTCGAGGTCCTCTTTCGCCGTTCTTCGCAAAAGATCTACGCCCGGGTAGTCCCGCGACGGCTCGATGCCGTCGGCCAGGTAGATGATTTTCTCTAACAGGCTCATGCCGGCCCGTCCCGTTGTATGATAGCTGACCGCATCCAGCACCTCGCGGTCCCGGATGCCGTATATCTCCTCCATGGCGCGCGCGGCGACCTTGCCGTGGGCCAGGTTGACCTGATCGATGTAACGCGCCTCATCGAGGCCCATCCGCCGCACGAGACCGTTCAGCGTCTCCGCGGGGACCCCCCGGTACAGGTCGTGGCAGAGGGCCGCGATCTCCGCCTGCTCCGCCATCGTCCAGCCGCCCTCCCGTGCGCGCCGGGTGGGATCGCCGTAGCGCGTAAGAAGCTCCAGAGCCGTATCGCGCACGCCGTAGGTGTGGCGGCGCCGCTTCGGAGACATCTCCGTCTCGATCCGCGCCTCGAGGCGACGGATGAGGGCACGGGCCTCGGCGTCGGCTTTGGCATCGGCATCGGTATCGGTGTCCGCGGCCTTGCGGCCGCTTCCCTCGGCATCGGTCCCGGCGTGTGCGGCGCCGTAGAGCGCGTGGGCCTCGATGTAGGCCATAACAGCCGGCGGCAGGAGGTCATCGCAGGACAGGCCGCCTCGCAGGCGCGCCCTGATCTCCGTCGAGGAGATGTCCGGCATCTCCGCCTCGAGGATGGTCGTCTCCGTGCCGTACCGCCGCCGAAACGTCTCCGCTCGGCTGCGGAGCGCCTCCCGGCCATATCCGGGACGCAGGCTGACCAGGAAGTCGCAGCTTTCGAGGAGCAGGTCCCCCTTGCGCCAGCTCTCCATCTCCATGTAGGCATCCGCACCGGTGATGAGGAGGAGATGCGCGTCCGGATACTCGTCCCGCAGATGCAGCACCGTATCGTACGTGTAGGAGATGCCCTCCTTCTCGATCTCGTAGGGGCTGACCGTGACCGTCGTCACGTCGCCGAGCGGCTCGAAGGCCAGGCGGCACATCGCGAGCCTGTGCGCATCGTCCGCCACATCCTGTCCGAGCTTGAAGGGCTGCCGGTGGGCGGGCATGACGATCAGCCTGTCCAGATGCCCTTCACGGGCGGCGGCCATCGCGAGCGCCGCATGCCCCAGATGCACCGGATCGAAGGTCCCGCCGAACAGACCGATGCGCAGGCGGGCCTTGCGGGTGGTTGACGATATATTCGTTATGTCTATACCTCTTTCCCGCATGCTCCCTCTTTCGCCGGCGCCAGCCCCAGCTCCAGCAGCTGCTCCGCCGCCACCGGGGACGGCGCCTGGCTGACCAGACACTGCGCGTTCTGATTCTTCGGGAAGGCGATGACATCCCGGATGGAGGGCGATCCCGTCAGGAGCATGATCATCCGGTCGAACCCGTAGGCGATACCGCCGTGCGGCGGCACGCCGTAGCGGAAGGCCTCCAGCAGGAAACCGAACTTCTCCTGGCACTCCTCGTCGCTTAACCCCAACACCTCGAATATCTTCGCCTGCAGGTCGCGATCGTGGATGCGGATGGAGCCGCCGCCGAGCTCGACGCCGTTCAGGACGATGTCGTAGGCGTCGGCCTTGACGGATAAGGGGTCCGTATCGAGCAGCGGAACCTGTGCGAGTTTGGGCTGCGTGAAGGGATGGTGCATGGCCTTCAATGCGCCGGTCTCCTCGTCCTGCTCGAACATGGGAAAATCGACCACCCACAGCAGTTTGTACACCTTGTCATCGAGGAGCCCGAGCCGGCGCGCGATCTCCCGGCGCAAAAATCCCAGGCTGTCGAAGACCACCTTTGGCCTGCCCGCCGCGATGAGGAGCAGGTCCCCCGCCTTCGCGCCGAGCGCATCCGCATAGGCTCTCAGCTCATCCTGCCCGAGGAATTTGTGCGCGGAGGAGGTGATCTCCCCGTCCCCCACCTTCATCCAGACGAGGCCCTTCGCACCGAAGACCCTGATCTGCTCCGTCAGCTTGTCGATCTCCTTGCGGCTGAACCTGTCCGCACCGCCGTCGATGCAGATGCCGCGCACATCGCCGCCCGCGGCGATGGCGTCCGCGAAGACCGGGAAGGGCGAGCCAGCCGCCAGGCGGCTGAGGTCGTGCAGCTCAAAGCCGAAGCGCAGGTCCGGCTTGTCCGAGCCGTAGCGCTCCATGGCCTCCGCCCAGGTGAGCCGCGGCAGCGGCAGGCTGATCTCCACCCCCAAAAGGGTCCGGAACAGATGCGCCAGGTACCCCTCCTGGACGGCGATGATGTCGTCCTGATCCACGAAGGACATCTCCAGGTCGATCTGCGTGAACTCCGGCTGCCTGTCGGCCCGAAGGTCCTCGTCCCGGAAGCACTTCACGATCTGCATGTAGCGGTCCGTGCCGCCCACCATCAGGAGCTGCTTGAAGAGCTGCGGCGACTGGGGCAGCGCGTAGAAGGAGCCCGGCGCGACCCGGCTGGGCACCAGATAGTCCCTCGCCCCCTCCGGCGTGGAGCGGATGAGCATGGGCGTCTCCACCTCCGTGAAGCCGCAGGCGTCGAAGTAGTCGCGCGTCGCCTTGGCGGCGCGGTGGCGGAAGGTCAGATTTCGCTGCATGCCCGGCTTGCGCAGGTCGAGATACCGGTATTTGAGGCGCAGATTGTCGTCCACGTTATCGTCATCTTTGATATAGATGGGCGGCGTATCGGCCTTCGCATAGAGGACCAGCGTCTCGGCCTCCACCTCCACCTGCCCCGTGGCCAGATTGGCATTTACGGCGCTGCGCGCCCGCACGATGCCCCGCACGCCGATCACGTACTCACTGCGGAGGCTGTCGGCCAGGGCGAAGATGTCCGCCGGCGTCTTCTCGTCGAAGGTCACCTGCACCAGGCCCGTCTTGTCGCGAAGATCCACAAAGATGAGGCTCCCGAGATTTCTCTGCCTGGCGACCCAGCCGTTCAGGACCACCGTCCTGCCGACATCCTGCAGGGAGAGTGTCCCGCACATGTCCGTGCGCTTCAGTAGTTCGCTCATGCCTTCGCCTCCCCGTCGGTCCTTCCCGCTCCGTCCGTCTTTTCCACCTCGTCCGTCTTCTTCTCTCCGCCGGCCTTTCCCGCGGGCTCCGCGGCCGCACCATCGGCAGGGGCGGCATCCACCGCCGAACGGCCGTCGCAGCCGCTGCAGATGCATGCGTAGAGGTCCTCCTCCCGCACGGCCTGCTGCGTCGATGTCCGCATATCCTTGAGCGTCACGATGCCCGCCGCCAACTCATCGTCTCCGATCACGGCGGTATATCTCGCCCCCAGGCGTGCGGCGTACTTAAACTGATTCTGAATCTTGCGCGCCAGGCTGTCCATCTCCACCCTGAGACCGCGCGCCCTGAGCTCTCGGCAGAGTTTCAGGCCGCGGGCCGTGGCCGCCTCGCCCATGACGGCGATGAACAGGTCCGGCGGCGCCTCAGCCGGAAACGCCGAGCCGCACTCCTCCATCAACAGGAGCAGGCGCTCGATGCCGAGGCCGAAGCCCACGCCGGGGATGGGCGGTCCGCCGATCTCCTCGATGAGCTGGTCGTATCGTCCGCCGCCGCAGACCGTGCCCTGGGCGCCGATCCTGGTCGTCACGAACTCGAAGGCCGTCTTGGTATAGTAGTCCAGTCCCCGCACGATGCCGGGATCCACCACGAACGGAATCTCCATGGCGGTCAGGTGCGCCTGGAGCGCCTCGAAGGCGTGCCGGCAGTCATCGCAGAGGTAGTCGAGCATGGCGGGCGCCCCCGCCGTCAGCTTCTGGCAGGTCGGGTCCTTGCAGTCCAGGATCCGCATGGGGTTCTTGTGATACCGGCTCTTGCAGGTGTCGCAGAGCTCCTCGTAATGGGGCGCCAGGAACGCCTTCAAGGCCTCCCTGTGCTGCCGCCGGCAGTTCGGGCAGCCGACGCTGTTGATATGCAGCTCGATGTCCGTGATCCCCAGGTCCGTGAGGAACCCATAGGCCAGGCAGATCACCTCCGCGTCCGCGAGCATGCTGGGCGTGCCGAAGACCTCGATGCCGAACTGGTGAAACTCGCGCAGCCGCCCCGACTGCGGCTTCTCGTAGCGGAAGCAGGGCGTGATATAGTAGTATTTGGAGGGCTGCATCTCAGCATACTGTTTATGCTCGACAAAAGCCCGCACCGCCGAGGCTGTCCCCTCCGGTTTGAGGGTGATGCTCCGGCCGGCGAGGTCTTGAAAGGTATACATCTCCTTCTGTACGACATCGGTGGTGTCGCCGATGCCGCGCGTAAACAGCTCCGTGTGCTCGAAGACCGGCGTGCGAATCTCCTGAAATCCGTACCGCCGGCAGATATCCCGAAACTTATCCTCCACATAGTGCCACCGCGAAACCTGCGCCGGCAGCACATCCTTGGTCCCCTTGGGGGCATTGGTCAGCATCATCCGTCTCCTTCACATTGATTCTCCGCCCGGCAGGCACCGGGCGCTCCGTCCCCCGCATCGCGGATGTCGAACAGATTCGCATCCTTGCGGGCCAGCATCTCAGAGAGACGCTCGATATATATCTCGTAGTTCGTCACATTGGGCGTGCGCTCCAGCCTGTCCTCCGCCGGATAGTAGCGCTTGCTGATGGCGCCGGCCCCCATGGCCAGAACGGTCTGCCGTTCCTCCATGATGCGGATATTGTACAGGCAGGGCGTATCGTCGCGGCAGTAGCCGGTGTTCTCCATGGCGCCGGTCATCTGCTTCTGGCGGTACAGGTAGTAGGGCCTGTAGCCGGCCGCGGCGAGCATCGCCCTCCCCTCCTCCAGCATGCGGGCCACTTCCTCGCCGTGCCGGTAATGGTAGTCCGGGTCCGCCTCGATCAGCCGTGACGCCCGCTTGACGGCGAGCGTGTGGACGGTGATGTTATCCGCCCCCATGTCAATGACCGAGGCCAGGGAGGCGAGATGCGCGGCCGGGCTCTCGCCGGGAAGGCCCGCGATCAGATCGGCGTTGAGGATGAAATTGCCCGCCCGCCTGGCCCGGGCGAAGGCGTGCCGCACATCGTCCGCCGTGTGCGCCCGCCCGATGCGCCTGAGCGTCTCATCCTCCATCGACTGCGGGTTGATGCTGAGGCGGCTCACCCCGTGCGCCAGCAGGACGGCGAGCTTCTCCTCCGTGATGGTGTCCGGACGCCCGGCTTCCACGGTGAACTCCCGCAGGCGGGACAGGTCGAAGGCCGTCTCCACCGTGTGCAGCAGAGTATCGAGCGCCGCCGCCGAGAGCGTGGTCGGCGTGCCGCCACCGATGTACAGGCTCTCCGCCCACTGGCCGCCATCCGCCAGCCTGCGCCCGCAGTAGCGGATCTCCTCCTGCAGGGCCGCGAGGTAGCGAAGAACCTCCGCCTCCGGCTTCTGGTTCGAGGGAAAGGCGCAGTACAGGCAGCGCGTCGGGCAGAAGGGGATGCCGATGTAGAGGGCCACGCTGCCCGCCGGGGGCGGGCCCGTCACCGCCTGCTGGTAGGCATATATGTCCAGTAGCAGGGCGGCCTTGTCCGGTGAGAGCCCGTAGAAGGTCTCCAACCTCTCCCTGGCAGCCTCCTCGCCCCTTTCACGCACGAGGGCGCCCGTGAGCTTGACCGGCCTGACGCCGGTGAGCATCCCCCAGGGCGGTCTCGTACCGCTCAGCTGGCACAGAAGGTCGAACAGCGCCCGCTTGACGGCATCCTCGGCGCGTCCATCCCTGCGAGCGGACGTCTTTTCTCCGGCCGCCTGCGCCTCTGCACCGTCCGATGGGCCGTCCGACAGGAGAGAGGGCACTTCCTCTCCTGTCAGCCTCGTCCCTGCACCTTCCGGCGTAGGGGGAAGCGTCTCCTCCCCGGCCGCCTGCGCCGCGGCACCGTCAGGCATGACGGCGGAGGGAGCCTCCGGGCACACGGGGATCGCCTGCGCCGCCCGCCTCTCCGCCGCGGGCAGCGCCGAGAACTCGCTGCGCGTGTAGAGGTGAAACGCGGAAGGCGGGAAGAAGACCCGCGCCAGCTCCTGATACTCGTACTTGCTGCGCACATCCGGCAGCACGATGTTATACAAAGGGGTTCCCCCGCTTTTCCTCCCCGATGGTGGTCGGTTCCATGTGGCCCGGCAGGACGACCGTCTCGTCCGGCAGGCGATAAAGGACCTCCCGCACGGAGCGCTGGAGGGTGGGGAAATCGCCCCCGTAAAAGTCCGTCCGCCCTACGGAGCGGCAAAAGAGGGTGTCACCGCTGAAGACCATGCCGCCGCCGTAGATCGACATGCCCCCCTGCGTGTGGCCGGGCGTCTCCAGGAAGGTCAGCGGCATCTCTCCGAGGAAAAGCACATCGCCGTCATGCACCCACAGGTCGGCATCCACGGTGATCGGACGGCCGAACATCTCCTCGGACGCGTTTAGCGTGGCGTCGGTGAGGAGCTCGCGCTCCTTCTCGCCGGCCACGACCTTCACCGCCGGGAAATCGTGCTGAAAGGCCGCCACGCCGCCGATGTGGTCCCCGTGCCCGTGCGTCAGCAGGATGTAGGCGAGCGAGAGGTCCTTCGCTTCGATGCTCGCCGCGATCTTCGGCGCATATTCGGCCGGGTCGACGATGGCCGCCGCGCGCGTGGCCTCGTCCCAGATGAGATAGGTGTTGGTCCCGATGGGACCGGTCACATAGCGTTCCACCGGCAAAAGCATACTCTCTCCTCTCGATCTTTCCGCGGCACCGGGCTAAAACGTCCTGCGGCTGTCCAGCAGGATGGTGACGGGCCCATCGTTTAAGATGTGCACCTGCATGTGCGCCTGAAAGACGCCCTCCGCCACCGGGATGCCCCGCGCGCGGACCCGCTCGATGAAATCCTCGTACAGGGCGCGGGCCACCTCGGGCCGCGCCGCATGGCTGAAGCTGGGGCGTTTGCCCTTGCGGGCGTCCCCTAAAAGCGTGAACTGCGAGACGACCAGCATGGCGCCCTGCACATCGCAGAGCGAGAGGTTCATCTTTTGCTCCGTATCCTCGAAAATGCGCAGGCCGACGATCTTCTCGGCGAGATACTCGCTGTCCGCGGTCGTATCCGTCTCCTCGACGCCCAGCAGGACGACGAACCCCGTTCCGATGGCACCCGTCGTCTCCTGTCCCACGGTCACGCTGCCCTCCGTCACGCGCTGTACGACTGCCCGCATCCCTTCTCCCTCCTACGATCTCCCATGATCTCCTACGATTTTGCCCGGTAGACCTGCATCACGCCCTCGATGAGGCGGAGATTGCGCAGGAGCTTCTGCATCTCCTGGGTGCTGGAGATGGAGAGGCTGATCGTCATGTTCACATTGCCGTCCTTGGTCGTCTTCGCGTTGACGCCGGTCAGGTGGATGTCCATATCCTCGCAGGTGCGGGAGATGTCGGCCAGCATCCCCTTGCGGTCGTATGTCAAGAGGCAGATATCCGCGTTATACGACTTGCCCGCCTTCATGTCCTCCCACTCCACCTCGATGAAGCGCTCCTTCTCCGAGGGCGGCAGGTTGCGGATGTTCGAGCAGTCCTGCCTGTGGACGGAGATGCCGCGACCCTTGGTGATGAAGCCGATGATCTCATCGCCCGGTACGGGGTTGCAGCAGCGGGCCACGTGGATCATCAGGTTGTCCGCGTTCTTGACGATGATGCCCGGCGCATCGTCCCGGCGCTGCTTCTCCTGGCGCGCCTTCCTGGCCTCGGCCGCCTTGATGTCGTCCATGACCTCCTGGTCGCTGCGGGCTTCGGTCTTGTTATCCTCGTTGTAATAGGAAAAGAGCAGCGAGCAGAACTTGCTCACGAGCGAACCGCCGTTGGCGAGCTGCGCGTAGCCCTCATCGTTGCTCGCGAAGTTCATCGCGCGCATGGCCTTCGTCACATAGGCGGGTTTGGCGCAGGTCTGCGGGTCATATCCCTTCTTGCGGATGAACTTGTCGACCAGGTCCTTGCCCTTGTCGACATTGTCGGACTTGTTCTCCCGCTTGAGCCAGTTTCGTATCTTGTTGCGGGCGTTCGAGCTCTTGGCGATGTTGAGCCAGTCCACGCTCGGTCCGCTGGAGTTGGCGGAGGTGACGATCTCCACGATATCGCCGTTCTGCAGGGTGTAGTCGATCGTGACCATCTTGCCGTTGACCTTCGCGCCGACGCACTTGCAGCCGATGGCCGTGTGGATCTTGAAGGCGAAGTCGAGCGGCGTGGAGCCGGCCGGCAGTTCCAGAACATCGCCCTTCGGCGTGAAGACGTAGACCTGGCTGGCGAAGAGGTCCATCTTCATGGTCTCCAGGAACTCCTTGGGGTCCTTCAGCTCCTTCTGCCATTCCAGGGACTGGCGGAGCCAGGCGAGCTTGATGTCGTCGGAGGTGTTCTCCGCCGAGATCTTGCCCTCCTTGTACTTCCAGTGCGCCGCGATGCCGTACTCGGCGATCTCGTGCATCTTGTGGGTGCGAATCTGGATCTCAAACGGTTCCCCGTTCTCGGCGATGACCGTGGTGTGCAGGGATTGGTACATGTTCGCCTTGGGCATGGCGATGTAATCCTTGAAGCGCCCGGGCAGCGGCTTCCACATCGTGTGGACCGCGCCGAGGACCGCATAACAGTCCCGGACCGTGTCCACGATGACGCGCACCGCGATCAGGTCGAATATCTCGTCGATCTGCTTGTTCTGGAACTTCATCTTCTTGTAGATGCTGTAATAGTGCTTGGCGCGGCCGTAAATCTCGTAGGAGAGGTTCATGTCGTCCAGGACCTCGCGAATCTCCTGGATGACGAGGTTGATGGTCTCCTCCCGCTCCACCTTGCGCGCCTCGACCTTTTCCTGCAGGTCGGCGAACTCCGCCGGATGCAGGTACTTCAGGGCCAGGTCCTCCAGCTCGAACTTGATGGTCGAGATGCCGAGCCGTCCGGCCAGCGGGGCATAGATCTCCAGGGTCTCGTTGCTGATCTCGATGATCTTTTCCGGCGTCTGATACTGGAGGGTCCGCATGTTGTGAAGCCGGTCCGCCAGCTTGATGATGAGAACGCGGATATCGCGGGACATGGCCAGAAACATCTTGCGGAAGTTCTCGGCCTGCAGCTCCTCCTTGGATTCGTACTTGATGGCGCCCAGCTTCGTCACGCCGTCGACCAGCTCGGCGATCTCCTCGCCGAAATCCGCGACCAGCTCCTCGCGCGTGTAGGGTGTGTCCTCCACCACATCATGCAAAAGCCCGGCGACGATGGTCTCGTCATCCATGCCCAGGTCCGCCAGGATCAAAGCCACGTGGATGGGATGGATGAAGTACGGCTCGCCGCTCTTTCGAAGCTGCCCCTCGTGGAGGGCCTGCGCCTTGTCGAAGGCCCTCCCGATGAGCTCGTTATCGCGCCCCAGGGGCGCACGCTGTATCGCGTCCAAAAACTCCGCTTTCGTCATCATGGTGTGCACAGCCCCCATGCACCGCTATCTCTTGCCCTTCTTTTTCTTGCCCTTGTTCTGCGGCTGCACGCCACCGTGCATGCGCTTGCCGCCATCCTTCGGCTTTCCCTGCTTCTGCGCTGGCTTCTGCGGCTCCGCAGCCGCCGCGCCCTCGGCCTCGGCGCCATCCGCCGCTGCGGACGCCTGCGAAGTCCCGTCCCCGGTCTCCTTCGCCGCACCGCCGGCCGTACCTTCGGTCTCGCCTGCCGCCTCAGTGCCGGCCACGCGTCCGGCCTTTTCCGCCCCGGCAGTGGCCTGCGCCGCGGTCTTATCCGCGGTCCTGCCGCCGGCCTTTTCCTTTTCGACCTTGCCTT
>CAZDUM010000011.1:16989-25939 GCA_964508645.1 uncultured Oscillospiraceae bacterium
ACCTTGCCTTCCGACTTGGCCTCGACCTCGCTTTCCGCCTGCTTCTCAGGCTTTTCCTCGGTCTTTCCCTCTATCTCCTTCTTCGCGTCCTTGCTTGCCTTGCCCTTGCGTCCCCTGGCGGCCGCTTCCTGCGCCTTCAGGTACTTGGAGGTTTCCTCTCCCTTGCACAGGTCATAGTACAGCGGGCTGCAGATGAAGATGGAGGACGCACAACCGACGATCACGCCGATCATCAGCGGGATGACGAACTCGCGGATCGTGGCGGACACCATGATGTACAGCGGTATCATGACGACGAGCGTCGTCAGGGAGGTCATGATGGTCCGGTTCAGCGTCTGATTCAGGGAGAGGTCGATATTGCCCTCGTTGCCGTTTTTCGGATACAGCCGCTTGTTCTCCTTGATCCGGTCGAAGATGACGATCTTATCGTTGATCGAGTAGCCGACCAGCGTCAGGATGGCGGCGATGAACGGGTTATTCACCGTGAAGCCGAAGATGGCGTAAAAGGCGATGACGATGAAGGCATCGTGGAAGACGCCCACGACCGCCGCCGCGCCGTATTTCCAGGAGCGGAACCGGATGATGATGTAGACGAGCATGCCCAGCGCCGCCACGAGTACGGCGATGACGGCGTTCATCTTCAGCTCGTTGCCCACGGACGGACCGAACTGCTCGGAGGCCAGCACATCCGACTGGTCTATGTCGAAGACCTCGCCGATGGCATCCACGACATCCGCCCGCTCGTCGTTCTCCAGGGACTGAATGGTTCGTATGACGATCTGCTCGTTGTTCTCACCGGCGTAGATGATGGATGGATGCAGGTCGAAGGAATCGATCGCATCCTCCACTTCGCCCAAATCGACCTGCTCGCCCATATCGATCTGCAGCATGGTCCCACCGGTAAAGTCTATGCCGTAGTTCAGGCCGCGGACGATGCCGAAGACGAGGCCCACCACCAGGATGGTGATGCTGACGGCATAGTAGATTTTTCTATGTTTGACGAATGAGAAGGTTTTGTTCAGTATCTGCTTCGGGGTCCCGTCGTCGTTGACGCCGAAGTACTTGTTCTTGGCAAAACGCCGGCTGTCGGCCAGGAGCGAGATGAACAGCTGCGTGATGACCACCGCCGTGAAGATGCTGATGACGATACCGATCATCAGGGTCAGGGCGAAGCCCTTGACCGAGGTCGTACCGACCTCGTACAGCACCACGGCCGCGATCAGGGTCGTGATCTGCGCATCGAGCACGGTCGTGAGCGCGTTCTTGAAGCCGGCGCTCACCGCCACGCGGATGGACTTGCCGGCCATGATCTCCTCCTTGATGCGGGCGAAGATGATGACGTTGGCATCCACCGCCATACCGATGGACAGGATCAGGGCCGCTATGCCCGGCAGCGTCAGCACCACGCCCATGCCGACCATCGACCACAGGAACAGGACCACATACAGCATGAGCGCTATATCGGCCACCAGACCCAGCATGCCGTAGAAGATGAGCATCAGTAGGAAGACCAGCACGAGGCCGATGGCGCCGGCGATGATGGACTTGTCGAGCGCATCCGCGCCGATGGTCGCCGTCTGGACCGAGGACTGGATCTCCACCAGGTCCACGGGCAGTGCGCCGCCGCGGATGAGCGCCGCCAGCGTGGAAGCATCATCGCGGCTGAATTCACCGTCGATGACGCAGTTGCCGCCGGAGATGACGCCGTCCCGCACGACCGGGCTGCTGATGATCTCGTTGTCCAGCACGATGCCGATCATGTTGGACTGCATGCCCTCTATCGCGACCTCCGGCTCGTTGTTATACGCCCTGCGGGTCGCCTCCTCGAAGAGCGCCGCCCCCTCGCTGTTGAAGCTCAGCGTCACCTCGTAGTATGCGCCGTTCGTCTGGATGCCGGCGTCCGACACCATGCTGCCATCCAGCATGACGGTGCCGTCCGCCAGGATGAACTGCAGCTGGGCTGTCTGGCCGATCGCCTTGATGGTCTCCTCCGCGTTCTCCACGCCCGGAATCTCCACGCGGATCCGTTTGGAACCCTCGATCGTCACGGAGGCCTCCGCCGTACCCATCTGGTTGACACGGTTGTTGAGGACGGCCCGGGTCTGGTCCATCAGGTCATCCAGCTCGCTGCCCGTCAGATCGGTCTGGGCCTCCATGACGACGTAGACGCCGCCGTCGATATCCAGGCCGTACTTCAGCGCATCCTTCACGGAGTCATACTTGCCGATGCCGAAGACCGTCACGTACCACCCGAATACGACCGCGATCAGTACCAGGATCGTCAGCACCCTCTTGACTTTTGTGCTCATGTCAGTTGTCCCTCTCATTCGCAAATTCGTAAAAATTTATTTTACAAACCATTGTACTACTTTTTGCCCCTGTATACAAGGAAAAAACGCATCTTTTCCAAATTCTTTGCAGCCTCCGCTGGCATATCTGCGGTGGTTTTTCGCGCCTCGCGCCGCCGTGTGAAATCCCTCGAACATTTTTTCCTGAGGTCTTGAAGGGCGTATTCCCGATGCAGAGAGAACGGGAAAGGTCTGGCTGATACCCAGGGCCGCAAAAAACCTGCCGGCGTGCGGACGAAAAATGCCGACGAAAATTGAAATCGTCAGGATTTCGTTAGATTTGCCTGCTATACTGTTCTAAAGGAGGGCTTGCGCATGAAAATATGAAGGCGCGATCGCCCCCTCGCGAGAGTGTCCAAATGGTGCTTCGCGGTCGTCCCGCGTCTCCACTTTTGATTTCAAAGGCGCGCTGACGATATGGTTTGCCTCCACTTCGGGGCCACCACCAGACACTCTCTTGAGGTTGCCGCCCATCTGTCGGCAGCGCGCCCAGGTTTTCAGACGCTCCCTCGCAGCTGTAAGGCATATGGATTAGGTTTGCCGCGGAGAAGGATCCAGCAGCCCCGCCTCCACTCGAAAAGCCCCCGCACGTGCGGGGGCTTTTCTTGCGGGCCGGGATCGGGCCGGCCGATTCTTCATCCTTTTCTGAAACCACGTGCGGATCTCTCGCCGGTCTACGCCTCATCGGCGGGGTTCGCGCCGGCGTCTGCGGGCGGCTCGACGGGCGCCTGAGCCGGTGCGGGCGCGGGGGCCTCCCCTTCACTCTCGGACCTGCGAAGGCGCTTGGGCATGTTCTTCTTCGGCGCCTCTTCCTCTTCAGGCTCCACAGGCTCCGCCTTACGCGTACCGCTGCCGGATACGGTGGATACGGCCCAGCGCATCATCTCGAACTTGACCTTGTCGGCGCCGACCTGTATGATGATCGAGTCTTCCTTGGTCCTGACGATCTTGCCGCAGATGCCGCCGATGGTCACGATCTCATCACCCACCTGCAGATTCTTGCGCATCTCCTGTATCTGCTTATCCTTTTTACGCTGCGGACGAATCATCAGGAAGTACATGATGACGATCAGTATGACAAGCGGTGCAAACGCCATTATCGTATTCATAGTCCACTTCTCCTTTGCTTTGCCTTGAATTCTCGATGTCTGTCTTTTCAGGTTCCCGCGTCTCTACTTAAAGCGATGCGCTCTATGAAATGCATGGTGCCGGCGATGGGGGTCGAACCCATACGGTGTTGCCACCACGGGATTTTGAGTCCCGCACGTCTGCCAATTCCATCACGCCGGCGTGGAAGGCGTCATGCCCATTGTATCACACGCAAAAACAAAATACAATCAAATTTTTAACAATTTTTAACTCGTTGAAATTTCAACATTTTCTCCGTCTGTGGCCGGTTCGCCGTCCGCCGTGACCGCATAGGACCAGCGCCAGGTCTCACAGTGCCGATAGTGGTCGAAGAAGGTGGGCAGGCCGTCCGCCGTGAACGTGCTGACGCCGACCAGGCCCAGCTTCTTGTAGCAGAGGCTGTAGTACGGCATCTCATCGAGCAGCATGTTCTTCAAAAGCCCGTAGGTGTCGCGGTACTCCTGCGGCGTGTGCAGCTTTTCCAGCGCCGAGGCCTGCTCGAACATCCCCTCGTTGTAGTAGCGCCAGGGGCTGCGCCGGTTGAAAAAGCTGCGCAGATCGTACTTCTCATCCATGGCGTAACCCGTGAGCAGGATATCGTATTCGCCCTCCTTGATCGAGGTCCGGTAATCCTTCCAGTCCTGCTCCTTCAGCGTGACGCGCAGGCCCACCGCCTCCAGGTTCTGCGCGATGAGGCGCGCCGCCGCGAGGCGCATGGCGTTGTCCCGGTTGACCAGCAGGCTGAGGTCGATGTCCTCCCCATCCTCATCCTCGAGCATGCCGTCGTTGTCGACGTCCGCATACCCGAGGCTCCTCAACTTTTGCTTAGCGGCCTCCACATCGTACGCATAGGTGCCGCCGCTTTCCTCCTCCACCCCCAGAAAACCGGGATAGTAGATGGTATCGCAAAGGATGCCGTTGCCCATGTAGCCGTTCTCCAGGACGTTCCTCTCGTCGATGGCGTAGGCGACGGCCTGCCGCCCGGCCTTTTCCCGCAGCATCTTGCCGGAGGGGCGGAAGACCAGAAATTCCACCTCGTTGGACGGCACCTCGTACATGTTGAAGCTGTGATCCTGGACGATGGATTTTCGCGTGGGAGAGGCGTCCAGATAGCAGGTCACGGCATCGATCTGCAGCATGTTGGCCGCCAGCTCCTTCTCGGGGACGAGCATGATGTCGATGCGCTTCTCGGCGACGGGGCCGAAGTAGTCCTCGTTGACCTTCAGGCGCAGCTGGCGCAGGGGGTCGTAGGAACGGTAGCAGTACTGGCCCGTCCCAACGGGGTGAAAATCGTCCCGTGCCTGTGCCAGTGCCGCAGGGGATGCGTACTGTGCGGCCGGCAGGATGGGAAATGTGAGGTCGTCGAGCGAGGCGTCATAGGCGTTGCGGAAGTATATCTCCAGCTCCCGGGTGCCGCGCAGGTTGACGGAATATATCTTGGAGGCGCTGTCATAGTAGGGGGAGTCCTCGCCCGCCGCCACGATGGCGGATACGGTGAACTGCACGTCGCGGGCGGTCAGATCGGAGCCGTCGTGCCATTTCACGCCCTCGCGAAGCGTCATAACCACCCGCCCCCGCTCCGTATTGACCTCATAGGTGTCGACGAGCTCTGGGACGATGGAGAGCGTCTCATCGTAGTCGAACAGGCTGTTGTAGAGGAGCTTGGTGATGTGGTACATGTCCTCGCACCGGGACAGGATGGGATTCAGCGTGTCGATCGCCGTGGCGGAGAGGTTGAGCGCCTTGGACTCCTTGTATGTCACATCCGCCGGCGCGTTCTTCTTCACCTCGTCGCGGTATATCTCCACACTGGAAAAACCGGCCGCCAGAACGATGGCGACCACCAGAACCGGAATCCATATCTTTTGCAGAAAGAGCTTGATGATCCGCAGAAAGCTCCGCATGCCTTTCCTCCTGCATTTCCTGCATTTCCCGGCATCCCCGCCCTTTACCGGGCGAGCAGTTCATCCACCGCCGCATACAGCGACGCCACATCCCCGTCGTTTCGCAGCACATGCGTGGCGCGCCGGTCCCTCTCCCCGTCGTCCATCTGGGCGCGGATGCGGGCCAGAACCTCCGCCTCCTCCACACCGTCGCGGGCCGTCACGCGCGCGAGGCGCAAGGAAAGCGGCGCCTCGACCACCCATGTCTCATCCACATAGCGCTCGAAGCCCGATTCAAAGAGCAGCGGCGCATCGACGACCGCGAGCCTCTCCCCCGCCGCCTCGAGCACCTGCAACCGCTTGAGGCAAATCTCCTTGATGCGCTGCGTCACGATCGCCTCATAGGCCGCGCGTGCCTTCGCATCCGCAAAGATGCGCGCCGAAACCGCCCGGCGGTCCAGGCTCCCGTCCGCGCGAAAGACGCCGTCCCCCAGCGCATCCCGGATCGCACCGAGATGGGGGGACCCGTCCGCCGTCACCTCGCGGCCGATGGCATCGGCATCCACGACCGGTATGCCCTTTCCTCTGAGATAGGCGGCGACGGTGGATTTGCCCGTGCCGATGCCGCCCGTCAGGCCGATGACGCGCATGGCCGCCTCCCCTATTTCAGATCGAACCACGACTTGCCGCATGCCGGCTCCGCCTTGAGCCGAACCCGCAGGTCCATGGCGCTCTCCATGTTGCGCACCAGCAGGGCCTGCACCGCCTCCGCGTCCGCCTCGGGCACCTCGATGATCAGCTCGTCGTGAACCTGCAGGATGAGCTTGGCATCGGGGCATGCCTCGCGAAGGTCACGGTAGACCAGGTTCATGGCGATCTTGATGATGTCGGCGGCGGTGCCCTGGATGGGGCTGTTCATCGCCAGCCGCTCGCCGAACTGTCGCAGGGTATGGTTGCTGGCATGGATCTCCGGGATGGCGCGGCGGCGCCCCAGCAGGGTCGTGGAATAGCCGCGCGACCGGCACAGGGCGATCTGCCCGTCCATGTAGTCCTTCACCTTCTCGTGGATGCGGAAGTAGTCCTGGATATAGTCCTCGGCCTCCTTGCGCGAGATGTTCAGGTTCTCGCTCAGACCGAAGCTGCTCATGCCGTAGATGACGCCGAAATTGACGGCCTTGGCCCGCGTGCGCTGCTCCAGCGTCACCTCATCGAACGGCACGCCCAGCACGCGGGATGCCGTCAGCTTGTGGATGTCGTCGCCGCGGTTAAAGGCATCGATGAGCTCCTCGTCGCCGGACAGGTGCGCCAGGATGCGAAGCTCGATCTGGGAGTAATCCGCGCCGACCAGCACATGGCCCTCCTCCGCCACGAAGGCCTGCCGCAGGCGCCGCCCCAGCTCCTGCCGGATGGGAATGTTCTGCAGGTTCGGCTCCGTGCAGCTGATCCGACCCGTCGCCGTCACCGTCTGCTGGAAGTGGGCGCGGATGCGGCCGTCCGCGCAGATGAGCGGCTTCATCCCCTCCACATAGGTGGAGAGAAGTTTGCTCAGGTTGCGATAGGTGAGCACCTTGTCCACGATGGGATGCAGGGGCCGGATCTTTTCCAGCACCTCCGCGCTGGTGCTGTAGCCCCGCTTGCTCTTCTTACCCGCCGGCAGACCCAGGGTCTCGAACAGCACGGTTCCGAGCTTCGCGGGCGAATTGATGTTGAAGGGCCCGCCGGCATAGGCGTAGATTTCCTGCTCCAGGTCCGTGATCTGTCCGCGCAGTTCGTCGCCGAAGGCCGCGAGAAAGGACGCGTTGACCGCCACACCGGAGACCTCCATGGCAGCCATCACCTCGATGAGTGGCATCTCCACATCGTAGAAGAGCGCCTCCAGTTCCTTCGACGAAAGCTCCGCCTTCTGGATCGGCATGAGCTGCCGCACGACCTGCTCCAGTTTGAGCCCGTAGTCTACATACTGCAGGCCGGCATCGCTGAACAGGTCGATCTGTCCGCTCTCCGCCAGAAAATCCTCCATCGACGGCAGCTGTACATGCAGCTGCTCGAGGGCCAGCGTGGGCAGATCATAGCGGTTGCGGGACGAATCGAGCACATAGGCGGCGATGGCGGTGTCGTAGACGGGCTGGCACGTCTTGAGCCCGTGATACATGAGCATGAAGAGGTCGTCCTTCAGCTCGTGCCCGAGGAGAGGCAGCGGGTGCGCGTTCATCCAGTCGATGATCGCCGCTATGCCGATGCCCGCCGTTTCTAAGTAAAAGGCCTGCCCGCCGGCGGAGAGGAAGATGCCGTCGATACGGGGTCCCGCCACGTGATCGCCCTCGCCGAAGACCTTCAGGAACACGGGCGTATCCCCGCCGAGCGTCTCCAGCACCTTGAGCGCATCGAGCTGCGACGCCGCCTTCAGCACCTGCCCCTTGGCATCCACGGGCGGCAGCGCCTCCGCCTCCGCGCTCGCGGGCGTATGCCGCAGCAGGCGGCGCAGGAATGTCCGAAACTCCAGCTTCGTGAACAGCGCCTCCAGGTGCGCGTAATCGGGCTCCTTCGTGCGCATGGCCTCGAAGTCGAGCTCGATGGGGACATCGGTGACGATGGTGGCGAGGCGCTTGCTCATCATGGCCTGCTGCGCATATTCCTCCACATTCTGCCGCAGCGAGGGGCTGCTGATCTCATCCGTGCGACGCAGCATCTCCTCCAGCGAGCCGAACTGCTGCAAAAGCTGAATGCCCCGCTTCTCCCCGATGCCGGGGATGCCGGGGAGATTGTCGGACTTATCGCCCATGAGGCCCTTCAGGTCGATGAACTGGGTCGGCGTCAGGTGATAGTCCTCCAGCATCCTGTCGTAGTCATAGAGGTCGAAGACGGAAATGCCCTGGCGCATGATCACGATCCTGGTCCGGTGCGTGGCCAGCTGCAGGGCATCCTTGTCGCCTGTGATGATGTACGGATCGATTCCCCGCGCCTCCGCGGCTTTGGCCACCGTGCCCAGGATGTCGTCCGCCTCGTATCCCTCCAGCTCCAGCACGGCGATGCGCATGGCCTGCAGGATCTCCTTGAGGAGCGGCAGCTGCATGACCAGTTCCGGGGGCATGGCATGCCGTCCGGCCTTGTACCCGTCATATTCCAGGTGCCTAAACGTCGGCGCCTTGAGATCGAAGGCGACCGCCTGATACGCCGGCTTGTAGTCGTTCTGCAGCTTGTGGAGCATGTTGAGAAAGCCGTAGATGCCCTGCGTGTAGATGCCCTCCGCCGTGATCATGGGCTTGTGCATGGCGTAATAGGCCCGGTTGATGAGGCTGTTGCCGTCGATGATGAGGATGCGCTCCGCATCCGCATCGCCTGCGAGGTCCGCCTTGCCTTCCCGACCGCCGTCCGGCAGCGGAAGATCCGCCTGCCCGATGCTCGTCTGCTTCGTGTCCGCTTGCTGTTCTGTCATGGTCACTGTTTCCTTGCAATCCGTTTCGCCTTCCCAGCCGCCCTCCGGCGGCGGCAGCTCCGCCCGTTCGGCACCCGTCTGCTTCGTGTCCGCTTCCCGACCGCCCTCTCGGAAAGGAGGCTCAGGCGATGATCTGCACGGCGGTCACGATGGCG
>CAZDUM010000012.1:0-3408 GCA_964508645.1 uncultured Oscillospiraceae bacterium
CAGATAGAAACGATACGCAGCGGAGCGAGGCGATAGCATGTTGGACATTTTGATAGCGGGTGGCAGCTACCCGGACTTTGAGACGGGGCAGATGACGCAGGCCAATATTGGCGTTGCGGACGGCAGGATCGCCTATATCGGGAAGGAGAGGCCGCAGGCAAAACGCACCATCGAGGCGGCCGGGCGCGTCGTTTCGCCGGGCTTCATCGACATCCACATGCACGAGGAGGATTTTGCGGGGGAGGGCAGGACCTACTCCATCGCGAACCGCATGCTGGAGATGGGCGTCACGACCGCGGTGGGCGGAAACTGCGGCACGATGAAGCAGCCTGTCGCGTATTTTCGCCAGGTGGTCGAGGAGCTGGGCGGCAGCCCGATCCATTACATCCTTCTCAGCGGGTACAACGATTATCGCGTCATGCAGGGCCTCGGGCATCTGGAAAAGGCCGATGCGGCGCAGATCGAGGCAGCCGTCAAATGCGTGGAGGCGGACCTTGCGGCCGGCGCCTGGGGCATCTCCTTCGGGCTGGAGTATGACCCCGGGATCACATACGAGGAGATGATGACGGTCGCCAGAGCTTCCAGGGAGCCCGGGCACCTGATCTCGGTGCACTACCGGGACGAGTGCAGGCACGGCGATATCGAGCCGATCCTGGAGATGATCCGCTTCGCCGGGGAGATCCCGCAAAAGTTTCAAATCTCGCACCTGAGCAGCTGCTCGGCGACGGGCGACATGACGCAGGCGCTCGCCGCCATCGGAGCGGCCATGCGGGAGAATCCGCGCCTCAATTTCGACACCTATCCGTACAACGCGTTTTCCACCACCATGGGGTCCGAGGTGTTCGCTGAGGGCTGCATGGAGGCCTGGGGCAAGGACTATGACGCCATCCTGCTCACCGACGACCCGTATAAAAATGTACGCTGCACGAAGGAGATCTTCGACGAGGTGCGCGCGGCGTATCCGGAGATGCTGGCGGTCGCCTTCGTGATGAACGAGGAAGAGATCGCGCAGGCCATCGCCGATCCCAACGGCATGGTGGCGAGCGACGCCATCCTGAACCACGGCAACGGACATCCCAGGGCGGCGGGCACATTTCCCCGCGTGCTGGGAAAATACGTCCGGGAGGAAAACCTTTTACCGCTGCTCGATGCCCTTCGCAAGATGACGCTGACGCCTGCCGAGCGGCTCGGCCTGGCGCAAAAGGGGCGCATCCGGGTCGGCTGCGATGCGGACATCACCATCTTCGATCCGCAGACCATCATAGACAGGGCGGACTGGACGCATCTGGAACCGCCGGACGGCATCGACTATGTGCTCATCGGCGGGCAGGTGGCGCGGGAAGGGAAGGAAACCGTGAACGGACGGCTTGGCAGGTTTCTCCCTTACCAGGAAACCTATCAGGAAAAGAGATAGCGACATCGTCGTGCGCTTCAGGGGGAGAAGGAAGCGACCGGCGGTTGTGTCTATAGCCAGTTATTATCCTAAATCATCAATGTTCCTACGGAGGTAAGCAATGGAAAAGAAAAAGAGAAAGTTTGCAGTGCCTCACGTATACATTCTGATGATGTTCATCATCCTGTTCTTCAGCATCTTGAGCTACATCATCCCAGCGAATGTATACGACATGCAGACGATCGAAGTGAACGGCGTCCCCCGCGACGTCATCGATCCGGATAGCTATCATGCTGTAGAATCAACCCCCGTCACCCTGCTGCAGCTCCTCACCTCGATTCCGAGAGGCATGCAGGAGGTGGCGCAGATCATCTTCTTCATCTTCGTCGTGGGCGGTGCCATGACCGTCCTGCAGGAGACCCGTGCCATCGAGGCCGGCATGGGGCGGATGATCAAGGCTCTGAAGGGTGCCAGCATCGTCATCGTTCCCATCGTCATGTTCCTCTTCTCCCTGATGGGTGCGATCGCCGGTATGGCGGAGGAGACGCTGGCCTTCATTCCTCTGTTCGTCGCCATGATGATGGCGGCGGGGTATGACAGCCTGGTGGGCGTGGCTGTGGTCCTGGCGGGTGCCGGCATCGGCTTCTCGGCCGCCTTCATCAACCCGTTCACCATTCAGGTGGCCCAGGGCATCGCCCAGCTGGAACTGCTGTCCGGCATGGGCTTCCGCATCGTCATGTACGCCGTCATGCTGGTCCTGACCATCGGCATGGTCATGCGCTATGCGATGAAGGTCAAGAAGAATCCGGAGTTGTCCCCGGTGCGTGACATCGACAAGCAGAGAGAAGATGTGGTGGATCTGGAGGCGCTGCCGCCCTTCGGTGCCAAGCAGATAGCCATCCTGATCGTCTTCCTCATCTCCGTCATCCTCATCGTCGTGGGCGTCATCAAATGGGGCTTCTACATGGATGAGATCGCGGCCATCTTCCTGGCCATGTCCATCATCACGGCCTGCATCGACCGGATGGGCTTCAACCACTACGCGGAGGTCCTCGGCAAAGGTATGGCGGACATCGCCGGTGGCGCGCTGGTCGTCGGGTTCGCGCGCGCGATCCTGGTCGTCATGACCGACGGCAACATCCTGCACACCATCCTGCACGCCGCAGCGGGTCTTCTGGGCGGCCTGCCGAAACAGCTGTGTGCCATCGGCATGTACATCTTCCAGTGCCTGCTCAACTTCCTGGTGCCGTCCGGCTCCGGCCAGGCGGCTGTGTCCATGCCGATCATGGCGCCTCTGTCTGACCTGGTAGGCGTCAGCCGGCAGACGGCCGTCATCGCCTTCCAGCTGGGCGACGGCATCTCCAACATCTTCACCCCGACCTCCGGCTACTTCATGGCCGGCCTGGCCCTGGCGAAGATCCCTTGGACCAAATGGGCCAAATGGTTCCTGCCGATCCTCATCATGCAGTATGCGGTTGGCGCGATCTTCGTCATCATCGCCGCGAGCATCAATCTGCAGTAAGGCGCAGTCTGCCGGACGTGATTCCGGTTCGGACAGCGCATGATAGCGTATGATTGAGAGAACAGACGGCGCTGCCTGCCCTGCGAGGGTGGGGCAGCGCCGGTTCTTCAGAACCGAAGGGAAGGGTATCTTCGTGATCACCGTGCTCATGCTCGCCCCCATCGTCGCCGCTATCCTCATTCTGATCTTCGACCTGCGCCGCGGGATCAATAAGCGGGCGTTCTACATATCCGCCATCATCACCATGGCCATCGCCATGTTCGCCATGAAGCGGGTGGGTACCTGGTACGCGTTCCTCTTTTCCGTCACGGTGCCGCTGGCGCTGCTGTACACGGGGTGCTGCTTCTACATGTCCCTGCGTGCGGGCAAGGGCGGGGAGGAGGATGACACCGAGGAGGAGCGCCGCGCCCCGGAAAAGGCCCCCAGACTGGGGGAGGGACGTCAAAAGAGGAGATGATTCTATGATGCGCGTGATCAGCGCACCTGCGATCCT
>CAZDUM010000012.1:3508-13573 GCA_964508645.1 uncultured Oscillospiraceae bacterium
GTGGCGCATTTTCTCCTTGCAAAAATCCCGGGCATATAGTACAATATCCCTCGGCGCTGCTCTTGGCGCCGAGATTTCATCTTACACACCTGCGGTGATGGTTGCCGCGCTTCCCTGCGATAAGGGTGCGATGAGGCGCAAGCGGTGGGCTGCGGGTGGAAGAAAAAACCAAGGAGGAGTTACACATGGCAATCGTTTCTATGAAGCAGCTGCTCGAGGCGGGCGTCCACTTCGGCCATCAGACGAGACGGTGGAATCCGAAGATGGCGCCGTACATCTTCACCGAGCGGAACAGCATCTACATCATCGACCTGCAGCAGACCGTGCGAAAGATCGAGGAAGCCTACGACTTCCTGAAGGAGGTCGCCGCCTCCGGCAAGCCGATCCTGTTTGTCGGCACGAAGAAGCAGGCGCAGCAGGCCATTCGCGATGAGGCGACGCGCTGCGGCCAGTACTACGTCAGCGAGCGGTGGCTGGGCGGCATGCTCACCAACCACAAGACCATCGCCACCCGCATCAAGCGCCTGAGCGACATCAAGACCATGGAGGAGGACGGCACATTCGACAAGCTGTCCAAGAAGGAGGTCATGAAGCTGCGCGCCGAGATGGAGAAGCTGGAAAAATATCTGGGCGGCATCAAGGATATGAAGGGTATGCCCGGCGCCATGTTCGTGGTAGACCCCAAGAAGGAGCGCATCGCCGTCAGAGAAGCCCGCATCCTGGGCATCCCCATCGTGGGCATCGTGGATACCAACTGCGACCCGGACGATGTGGATTATGTGATCCCGGCCAATGACGATGCCATCCGCGCCGTCAAGCTGATCGCCGGCAAGATGGCTGACGCCGTCATCGAGGCCAACCAGGGCGAGAGCTACGACGAGGGACCGGCCGAGGAGGAAGCGGCGAAGATCGAGGAGACAGACGAGAGCGCGGAGGCGGAGACCGTGGAGGAGACCGCATCCGATGAGGAAGCCGACGGGAGCGAAGAGGCTTAGGCGGGGAACAGGAGGAACGATATGGCTGTGACAGCCCAGTTGGTAAAGGAATTGAGAGAGCGGACCGGTGCCGGCATGATGGATTGCAAGAAGGCGCTGGTGGAAGCCGATGGAGATATGGATCGGGCGATCGAGCTGTTGCGGGAAAAGGGTCTGGCCAAGGCAGCCAAGAAGGCCGGCCGCATAGCGGCGGAGGGTCTGGTGCGCGTGGCGTTCGGAGAAGGCAATCGCAGCGCCGCCGTCGTGGAGGTCAATTCCGAGACGGATTTCGTGGCCAAGAACGAGGAGTTCATCGGCTTCGTGGAGAAGCTGGCCGAGATGGCACTGCATGCGGAGAGCGACGATATCGAGGCCTTCAAGGCCATGCCCTACGAGGGAGAAGGCACCGTCGCGGACGCGCTGAACAGCAAGATCGCCAAGATCGGCGAAAACATGAATGTGCGCCGCATCAAGCGGCTGAACACGCCCGGCGTGGTCTATACGGGCTATCTGCACGGCGGCGGCAAGATCGGCGTCGTGGTGGGCATGAAGACGGCGGCCGATGCGGAGACGATCCGGGTCTGCGCCAAGGATGTGGCGATGCAGGTCGCGTCCATGAGCCCGCGTTTCGTCAATGAAAACGAGGTGGATCAGGCCTGGCTGGAGAACGAGAAGCAGATCGCCAGGCAGCAGCTGCTGAACGAGGGCAAGCCGGAGGCCATGCTCGACCGCATCATCCCCGGCAAGATCAAGGCGATCCTGAAGGATGTATGCCTGGTGGATCAGAAGTTCGTCAAGAACAGCGAGCAGACCGTCGCACAGTATGTGGCAGCCTGCGCGAAGGAGCTTGGCATCGAGATGGAGGTCGTCGAGATGGTGCGCTTCGAGGTCGGCGAGGGAATCGAGAAGAAGGAGGAGAACTTCGCCGAGGAAGTCGCGAAGCAGATGCAATAGGCGATCGCCGCTCTGCGTTACGAAAGCCCCTACGGCACGCGCCGCGGGGGCTTTGCGGTAATTACGGGCCTGCCGCCGCATTCGGACCCGGCGCCCCGGGACGCATCCGGCGAAGAAAGGAAAAGGGGACACTCGCATGAAGATCAAGAAAAACATCGGCACCGCACTGGCCACCATTTTGACGGTAGTCCTGCTCGCCGGTCTTTTGCCGGGTCGGACAGCATACGCCAGCCTCTCGACGGTGAACACGCCCCGGCAGGTCAGCGCGTTCGAGTCGACGGATTCCTTCGAGGGGGAGTATCTGAAGGCCTATGTGCCGGCTGCGGATGGGGACCATGTTCTCAGGGTCGTATGCCGGACGCAGCAGCCGACGACGCTCTTCGAGTTGTCCCTGTACCGGGTGGGTGCGGGCGGCGGCAGGACCGAGGCCGGCATCCGCATCGAGCCGGGCATCTCGTACGGCGCGGACGGACTGCCCACCTATGGCTTCACCTATCGCATGAACATGGAGGACCTGGAGGTGCCGAACGGCAGATACAACCTCTACATCCGCCGCTGCGAGACCCCGGAGCAGGCTGCGGCCTATGATTTCGGCGCGAACGGTCCCCTGTATAAGAATCTGGAGATACAGGTGAGGGGCGGCAAGGTGAAGATTTTGCGGTATGACGATGTCCTCGCCTATAACGGGGCGCGCAGGGAGATCGGGGACCGGTATCCCGTCAGCGACGGCCGCTATACGGACATGAGCCTGACGGACATCCGCTTCTGCCTGCGCAATCCCGATACCAATGTCTACGCCACCATGACCCCCGACAAGATATCGTATTTTCGCACGATCTCCAACCGGTTGACGACGGGCGTGTACAGCGATTACGAAAAACTGAGACGATTCTACGAGTACGCGGCGGAGAACTTTTACTACGATACCATAGCCTTCCAAACGCATTCGCGACAGTTCGCCGATCCCTACGAAAACATCTACAGCTTTGAGACCGGGCGGACGACGGCCAACAGCCAGCAGGGCCGCGTCTACACCACCTGTCAGGGATTTTCGGCTATCGTCATCGCGCTGGCGCGGGCGCAGAACATACCCTGCCGGCTGGCCTACGGGCACAGGCTGTCCGTGCCTGACAGCGACTGGGAGTCCGAGCCCGACATCGATGTGCGGGATCACTGGTGGCTGGAGGCCTATGTGAACGGCCACTGGATCTTCATCGATCCCACCGTCGGCACCGACAACAAGTACAACAGCAGGACGGGCGTCTGGACCTACACGGGGCTGACCAACTACACCTACTTCGACCCTTCGGAGGAGCAGATCGCCACCAGCCATGTCTATATGAACATCTTCCCCAACTACCAGCAGGGAAAATACCTGACGAACGCCTATGAGACGCAGACGCTGCGGGCGTTCCTGGATGCGAGATCCGCGGGGGATGACCCCTGGCTTACGCGGACGAACGGGGACCTGCTCAGCGATGCCTACGACCCGCTGGATGTGAGCACCTGGGGTGACGGGATCACCTCTCACTTCATGTCCGACGGACGGGGGCAGGCGTACAAGATTCAGTGGAGCAACTACGGATTCAGCACGGGGATGCACCTTCCGCACTTCACGCAGCTCGTTCTGCTCTCCTCGCACGGCAATCATCTGACGGACGTCGACCTGGCGGGGGATACCGCCCTGGAAAAGGTCTATCTCTACGACAACGACATTCGCACGCTGGATATGACGGATTGCAGGAAGGCGTGGTATGTTCGCGCGCAGAACAATCCCATGGAGAAGGCGGTCCTGTATGTCAATGGCAGCAACCGCACATTCACCGCGGAGGCGCACGGCACCTTCTACCTGACGCTCGATACCCGCTACAAGGCCACGCCTCTGTCCCTGTACGCCGAGCCGGACCTGGGCTACAAGCTGGGCGGCGTATACAGTGCGGCGAGCGGCAGCCGGCTGGCGACCGAGAGCCCGTGGCACTTTAAGCCCCAGGCCACATCATACCTGGTGCGCTTCGCCCCGGACCCGGACAGCTTCCGTTATACGCTGACCGTGGGAGACAGCCAGCAGGCGCATCTCCCCTACATCCAGGCGGCTGCCGCAAGGCTGGGTGAACTCGGCTATGTGGCGACCGTGCAGGGAGAGACGGTGCGCGTCTTCGACGCGGCGCTCGGCGAGGCCGTTCAGCATTTTCAGGTCGTGAACGATCTGACGGACTCGGGCATCCTGGACGAGGAGACCTGGCGCTGCCTCTTCAGCGAGGAAGCCGCCCGGATGGTGCCTGTCACGCAGTATCCGCAGGTCCAGGCGGCGTATGAGGCGCGGCGTGAGGCCCGTGAGGATGCGCTTCTCGTGCTGAGTGCCATTTCACTGCATGCCAGCAGCGAGGCGGAGGACGGCGGCATTCGTCTGCGCTGGAGCCTGTCCGTAGATCGGACCGGGGATGTGGCCGTGGATGCCAGGATCGCTTCTCTGCTGCCGCAGGATGCCGGCGTGGACGCCTATCCGGACGGCTTCGAGGTGTGGCGCGCGGAGGGAGATGACGGCGAGTATATGCTGTGGGAGGATGTCGAGCCGGGAAGATCGACATTTAAGAATACGGCCGTGGAGAAGGGTACGCGCTACTACTACCTGGTGCGGGCGTATAAGGAGATCGGCAGCCGGCGGCTGTACACGGATTGGTCGAATCCGGCCTATCGCAAAGCCAGGTAGCCAGGCGGCCTGCCGAACTGGCGGGAGGTGCGGGTCCGACCTGCAGCCCGCTGACCTGGCGGGAGACATAGGCCCGGCTGGCGGGATGCGTACCCGGCAGGGTGCAAAAGAACTCTCCCCATCGGAGGATGGGGAGAGTTTGCATACGAAGCGCCGCGTATGGGTTCCCGCCTTGCGGGAGTGAAGCAAACGGCGCATGCTGCACCTGGCACAGGGCGGTGCGCACAGCATGTCCTGTTGCGCCGGAACATGCACTGCGCCGCGCCGCGTGCACTGAGGTCCCGTGCAGCGCCACCGGACCTAATCAGAAAACGTCGGCGTCCGACTCGCTTTCCAGTGTACCCACCAGCGTATCGATGCCCGGGTTCCCCGCAAAGTTCGTCCGCATATAGTCCAGCAGGACGGCGCGGGTGCGGCTGCACTGGCTGTCGATGGGTATGTCGAGATGCGCGTCCATCAGCCTGTTATCGGCCCTCATGGACCCTACCAGCTCGATTTCGACATACGCGTGCGATTCCGTCTCGGCCGTGGCGGTTTGATATGTCGCGCTGCCCAGATAAATCCGGTCGCTGAAATCCTGCGTCATAGCCGTCAATAGGTCGCCCAGTGCCCTATCCGAGGCATCGTCTCGCCGATCCAGCAATATAATCATACGGCTTGCATACTCATCCACCTGATAGGTGAAGGTGCCTCCGTCAAGCGCATCCGGCGGAGCGGTATCATCATCGAGGCCAGGACCCTCGATCCTAATCTGGACGAAGGAAACATCATCCGCGGGCAGATAGGAGAAGGGATTTTCCTTTTGCCGCACTTCGGGACTGCGCCCCAATGCCCTCAGCATATCGAGCAGTGTTTCATCCGCACGCAGGTCGAAGTGCCGCCTCCTGCTGCCGCCGGTCACCTGGTAGTTCAGGTTCAGGGGTGCGTACGTGGCGTTTTCGACGTTCCCGATGTTTTCCTGATCGTACAGGCGTTGGTCGACGACATACTGATGGATCGCCACAGCCTGCCGGATGGTGTCGGGGTCTGTGAAGACCAGATTCTCCGGTTCATCCCAGGGCAGCACCAGATCATCCGAATTACCCTTTTCATTGCCCTCGTATGTGCCGTAAAAGCACCGGGGGCCTACGATCTCGCGGGAGACGGACTCCACCTGGGACACCTCGGGTACCCGCCGGGCGAATCCCGTCACGTCGAAGACACTCACCCCTGTGAAGAGGACGGCCAGCACGGCGAACAGCAGGAGCGATCGTAGATTGGACTTGCTAAAGATGCGGATGGATCGCGTCAGTACGATCTTGACGATGGCAAAGGTCAGGATGGCACCGAAGGCCATGCCCACCAGCAGGAAGGCCCTGGATTCGTTGATGACGTAGAAGACAGTGCCGAGGGCCGTCATCCCGATAAAGGTGAGCAGCCAGGTAGCGATCTCGCCGAATGCCCCATACAGTGTAGCATCGCCGATATGCTCCAGCTTCGCCCTGCGATAGAGGAAACCGCCGAGGAGCAGAAACGCTGCGCCCAGAAGCAGGTAGATGACCAGCCGCAGGTACGACATCTCCGGGAGATCGTATTCGTTCAGGATATAGATGAGGGGGTTGCTGCCCATGATCAGTTCCTCGACGACAGGGCCCGGCCCGGCATATCCCGGCAGGAAGGTTTCGCAGAAACTGGCGATGATCCAGGAGACCAGGGGTACGAGGCAGAAGAAGAGCGCCGACAGGAGCAGGTGAAAGACGCTCGTCCCGGTCAGACTGCCGGCGAGAGCGTACAGCCCGTAAAAGAATGTGAAGGCGCTGATCCCGACGAGCATCCAGTGCCCTATCACCTCGAGCGCACCGCTCGCCCCCATATACTGTATGGCCGCGAGGAACAGGTTTCTCTTCACCGCCCAGAGAAGGGCGAAGCACAGCCCCATGGCCAGAATGGGCAGCACGCCCATGAGCCAGCCCGTCAGCATGTGCGTGGCAAACAGCCGGTTCCGGCTGAAGGGCTGCGCATGCAAAAACAAGGCGCGATTGGATCTGTGCATAAAGCCCATCATCGTGATGGACAGGATGAGCGGTACGAGGAGGATGAGCAGCGGAAGTGCATACGCGTTGTATCCCAGGCAGTCGACCAGGAGGTTCCTCGCGACGGGCGCGCCCTCGTACGCGACATCCGAAACCGGTTCCATCAGGCAGGGAAGTATGATGAGGATAAAGTAAAAGAGGAATGTCAGTACCGGCAGATACCAGTACAGACGGAAAAGCTCCGCCATGAGAGGTCGGGACAGACCCGCCGCCTTTCTATCTTTCATCTCTCTCCCTCCTTTCCTGCTGCGCGTGCCGCGCTTCGAGACCTTCCAGCTTCTCCACGAAGATCTCCTCCAGCGTCTTCGGCAAGAGTTCCAAAAGATCGCCCTCGTAGACCATGCGCCCGTTTCCCATGATGCCGATGTAGTTGCAGACATCCTCCATTTCCCGCGCGCTGTGGGAGGAAACGAGCACCGTCATCTGCCGATCCGCCACATCGTCCATGATATAGTGCCACACCCGGCGCCGCACGATGGGATCCAGCCCGTCCACAGGTTCATCCAGGATCAGGTAGTCGGGCCTGGTCGAGAGGGCCAGGCAGAACGCCGCCTGCTTCTGCATCCCCTTGGAGAATTTATGAATGGCCGTCTTGCCGTCCAGATCGAAATCCGCCGTCATCGCACGGAAGCGTTCCTCATCCCAGTTCGCATAGAGGCTGCGATAGTAGACCCCCATGTGATTGAGCCCATATCCGTGCGGAAAGTAGAGATCGTCCGGGATGACGATGACGCGCTGCTTCAGAGCCTCGTTATCGAGGATGGGCTGCCCGTCGATGGTGATGGTGCCGCTGTCCTGCACCAGATAGCCGGCCAGATGCTTGATGATGGTGGTCTTGCCGGCACCGTTCAGGCCCATCAGCCCGTAGACAGAGCCGGTGGGTGCCGTCAGACTGAAATCATCGAGCGCCCGAAACTTCTCAAAGGTCTTGGTTACATGTTCGATCTTGATCATGGAGCATCACCCCCTCCTTTATGATGCGCATAGCCAGTTCCTCAGCCTGCTCGTAGGACAGGCCCAGATACAGGAACTGTCGGAAGGCTTCGGCAAATACGCTCTTCGCGCGTTCCAAGGCCCTCTCGTCCGCTTTGATGTTCGATCGATCCGCGATGAATGTGCCCACACCCGCCGTCGTGTAGATATATCCGCTGCGCTCCAGCTCACGATAGGCTTTCTGTACGGTGTTGGGATTGACCTCGATCTGTTTGGAAAGCTCCCGCACGGAAGGCAGTCTGTCTCCGGCGGCCAGCGCGCCGCTGATGATCATCGACTTGAGTTTGTCGATGACCTGCTCATAGATCGACTTGCGGCTCTGCGGATCAAGTTGAAACATCGGCCACACCCCCTTTCCTGCATGCCTGCGCCGTGGCGTGTCAGCATGCGCCGGGTGCGCTGTTGCACCCCCTTTTGCGTACTAAGTGTACCATGTATCATAGTACACTGTCAACAGTTTTTTTGAAAAAAGTTTCGGAAATATGAAGTACCGCGCGCGTGCTGGACAAGCGCGCCGCCGCGTGCTAAGATGATGGAAACGGATCGGCGTGCAGTCCGCTGCAGGCGAACGCCGATGTCCCCACGGGGAGACCGTCTGCGGCGGTGCAGGAAACATGTGAGGAGGATGAAGATGGTCACATTGGGAATAGACAAGGTCGGTGCGGGTGCCTGCCAGGACCTGCTCGCGGGCAGGCGCATAGGCCTCATCACCAACTACTCCGGCATCGACAGCCGGATGCGGGAGGATCTGGATGTCTTTGCGGCGGCCGGATACCGGGTCGTCAAGCTGTTCACGCCGGAGCACGGGCTGTACGGCGCCATGGACGGCGCGGCGGTGGCGGATACGGTGCATCCGAAATACGGCATCCCCATGATCTCCCTGTATGGCGAGAAGCTGAAACCCACGCCCGAGGACCTCGCGGATGTCGACATCCTGGTCTACGATATTCAGGATGTGGGACTTCGCTACTATACATATATCTATACGCTGGCCTACTGCATGATGGCGGCGGCGGAGGCGGGCATCGGCCTCGCGGTGCTCGACAGGCCCAATCCGCTGGGGGACAGGGTCTGCGGCAATCGGATGCGGGATGAATTCGCCTCCTTCGTGGGCGACCACGCCCTGGCCATCCGCTACGGCCTGACCGCCGGGGAGCTGGGGTGCTACTTCCGCGCACACCTCGCGCTGGACCTCGACTATACCGTCGTGGAGATGGAGGGCTACCGCTCGGATATGTACTGGCCGCAGACGGGGCAGCCGTGGAACACCCCCTCGCCGGCCATCCACACATTCCATTCCGCGCTTTGCTATGCGGGCGGCTGCTTTTTCGAGGCCACCAACATCAGCGAAGGCCGGGGCACCGCCTCGCCGTTTCAAATCTACGGGGCGCCGTTCATCGACATGGACTTGCTGCACGACGCGCTGCAGGCCGGCTTCGCCCGCGAAAACCTGGATATCGACGGGCTTTTACTCCGCAAAAGAGCTTTTACGCCGTTCTATTCCAAATATCAGGGGGAGGTCTGCTTCGGCGTGGAATATCTGCCCGTCAAGGACAGCGTGGACTTCCTGCCGGTGGCGCTTCTCACCATGAAGACCATCCGCGACCTGTATCCGGCGCAGTTCGGGTTCCGCACCTACGCCGACGTGAGCCGCCTGACGACCCTGACCGGAGACGAAAACGCCGACCGATATCTGGCCGGCGATATGACGCTGCATGCGCTCCTCGCGGACTGGCAGGCGCAGGCTGACGACTTCGAGGCGGAGGTAGCCCCTCTGCGGCTCTACCGCAGGTAGGATCATCCGGATCATCCGGAGCAGGGCCCTCTGAAAAAAGACACCTTCAGGCAGGGGAACATTCCGCCGCCGCAGACTGCGGTGCCCCCCTCTGCCTTCTCCGGCCTTTCGGGCCGCTACCGGACCCTGTGCTCCGCATCGCAGTAGGCGCAGCGGTAGATCTTTTTCTCCTTATCGACCAGCCTGAAGATGTGGACGATCTCCTGCTCCACGGTGGTGATGCAGCGCGGGTTCTTGCACCGGATGACATTCCGAAGTTCGGCGGGCAGCTCCATGTGCAGCTTCTGCTCCAGCTTGCCATCCCTGACGATGTTGACGGTGATGTTGCTGTCGATGTAGCCCAGCACGTCGTAATCGAGGTCGATGATCTCGTCTATCTTGATGATGTCCTTCTTGCCGTACTTGGAGCTGGACGCGTTCTGGATGATGGCCACGCAGTTGTCCACCTTGTCGAGCCCCAGAAGCTCGTACACCATCATGCTCTTGCCGGGCTTGATGTGATCCAGCACGATACCGTTGTTCACGCCGTCTATGTTCATAGTCAACCTCCCAAAGTGAAATGCTGCG
>CAZDUM010000012.1:13673-24959 GCA_964508645.1 uncultured Oscillospiraceae bacterium
CGGATGTGCTTGCCGCAGAGCGCCTGGTAAAAGTAGCAGGCGCGCGGGTCATCGTCCACCTCCACGCTGATTTCGTTGACGCGGGGCAGGGGATGCATGATGGTCAGATCGGCCTTGGCCGTCTTCAGCTTCTCCATGTCCAGGATGTAGCTGTCCTTGAGGCGGATGTAATCCTCCTCGTTGAAGAACCGCTCCCGCTGCACGCGCGTCATGTACAGGATGTCCAGCTTGGGCATGGCATCCTCCAGGGACTCCGTCTCCTCCCAGCTGGCGCCCGCCGCGTTCATCTTCTCCTTCATGTAGTCCGGAATCTGCAGCTCCTGCGGCGAGATGAGGATGAAGCGGACATTCTCGTAGCGGAGCATGGCCTCGATGAGGGAGTGGACGGTGCGCCCGAATTTCAGGTCCCCACAGAGACCGATGGTCATGTCGGACAGGCGTCCCTTCTTGCGCTGGATGGTCAGCAGGTCCGTCAGGGTCTGGGTCGGATGAAAATGCCCGCCGTCGCCGGCATTGATGATCGGCACGGTGGTTCGCTGCGCCGCCACGATGGGCGCGCCCTCCTTGGGATGCCGCATGGCGATGATGTCCACATAGCAGCCGACCGTGCGGACGGTATCGCTGACGCTTTCGCCCTTGGCGGCGGAGCTGGAGGCGGCCTCGGAAAAGCCCAGCACGCTGCCCCCGAGCTCCAGCATGGCGGCCTCGAAGCTCAGGCGGGTGCGGGTGCTCGGCTCGAAGAACAGGGTCGCCAGCTTCTTGTGGGCGCAGATGTTTTCATAGGCCGCGTGGTGCGCGACGATGTCATCGGCCACCTCGATGAGGTGGTCGATCTCCTCGACGCTCAAATCCGTGATGTTGATGAGGTTTCTGATTTCCTTCATTCGATTCGTCCCCCTTAGCGTATTTCCCTCGTTTACGCCGCCGGCCCGGCGGCCTCAGCGGTGCATCCAGCTCTCATCCGACGGGTCATCGCGAAAGGCCAGGATGGCCGCGGCATCCGCCGCCCCGATGTAGCCCTCCGCCACCGCCACGCGCACCAGGGTGTCCAGGTCGCAGAGGCTGACATTCGAGACGCCGGCCGCCGAAAGACGCGACAGGCCCTTTTCCATACCGTATGTGAAGATGCTGGCGATCCCCAGCACATCCGCGCCGCTCGCCCGCAGGACGGACACCGTTTCGAGCACCGAACCCGCGGTGGAGATCAGGTCCTCGATGACGACCACCTTTTGCCCCGGCAAAAGTCGTCCCTCGATCTGGTTGGCGCGGCCGTGGTCCTTGGCGCTGGCCCGCACATAGCCCATCGGCAGACCGAGCAGGTGGCCGGTGATGGCCGCATGCGCGATGCCCGCCGTGCTGGTGCCCATGAGCACCTCGCAGGCGGGGTAGTGCGTCCTGACGATCCCCGCCAGTCCCGCCTCCACCTGGCTTCGCACCGCCGGCGCCGTCAGCGTTAGGCGATTGTCGCAGTAGATGGGGCTGCGGATGCCGCTGGCCCAGGTGAAGGGTTCGGCCGGGCGCAGGAAGACGGCGCCGATGGAGAGAAGCCCCGCCGCGATGCGCGCGGCCTCGTCCGCTCCCCCGTCCGTATGCATGGCCATGTCGATGTTCTCGCTCCTATCTGTATCCATATTTTCGCCTCCATCCTCATTGCCGTCCCAGCCCAGGGCCGCGTGCGCCTGCGCGCATCACGCCTGGTCGGCGGCACCGTCCACAAAGTCCTCGACGCAGCGGCGATAGGCGGCCACGGGATCGGCGGCGCCGGTGATGGGCCTTCCCACCACGATGTAGTCGGCGCCGAGCGCCCGCGCCCGCGCCGGTGTCGTCACGCGCGCCTGATCGTCCGCGGGCATCGCCGGCGCATCGGCCGCTGCGCCGGCGGCCGATGCGAACCGCACTCCCGGCGTAACCGTGAGAAATTCATTCCCGCAGGCCGCATGGACGGTCCCTGCCTCCAGAGGGGAGCAGACCACGCCGTCCAGGCCCGCGCGCTTCGCATTTTCCGCATAGTGCATGACGACTTCCTCCATCGGCCTCGTGATGAGCAGGTCCCGCTCCATGCGCGCCTGGTCCGTGGAGGTCAGCTGCGTGACGGCTATGAGCAGCGGTCTGCGGCCATCCGGTCTCGTCAGACCCTCGACGGCCGCCACCATCATGGCGATGGTGCCGGCCGCATGCAGATTGCACATGTCCACCTCCAGGCCGGCGAGCACCGACATGGCCCGCCTGACCGTGTTGGGAATGTCGTGCAGCTTCAGATCGAGGAAGATTCTGTGCCCGCGCGCCTTGATCCGGCGCACGATCGCGGGCCCCTCGGCGTAGAAGAGCTCCATGCCGATCTTGACGTAGGGCTTTTCCTCCGTGAACCTGTCGAGAAAGGCGCATGTTTCGCCTCCCGAAGCGAAATCGCACGCGATGATGACATCCTTTCCCATCAGTGAGCACCTCCTATGATATCCGCCAGCCGGGTGATCCCGTATAGGCGGCAGGCAACCGGCAGCGCCTCGACGATCTTTTTCGAAGCATAGGGGTCGATCAGGTTGGCGGCGCCGACGCCCACGGCCCGCGCCCCGGCCAGCATCATCTCGATGACATCCCTGGCACTCGAGACGCCGCCCATGCCCACGATGGGAATCCGGACGGCCTCATAGACCTCGTAGACCATGCGCAGGGCTATCGGCAGGACGGCCGGGCCGGACAGGCCGCCCGTCCTGTTGGCTAAAATCGGGCGATGCGTTTTGAGATCGATCCGCATGCCGAGCAGCGTGTTGATGAGGCTCAGACCGTCCGCGCCGGCCGCCTCGCAGGCCCTGGCGATGCCGACGATATCCGTGACGTTCGGGGAGAGCTTCATAATGATGGGCTTGTCCGTCGCCGCGCGCACCGCGCGCGTCACCGCGGCCGCCGCCTCGGGACTCGTGCCGAAGGCCATACCGCCGCCATGCACATTGGGGCAGCTGATGTTGATCTCGTACCAGCCGATCTGGCTGGATGCGGCCTCGTCCGTCTCGAAGGCGCGCACCGTCTCCACGTATTCATCCAGGGTGAAGCCGCTGATATTGGCCATGACCGGCTTATGAAACACCTCCGCCAGACGCGGCAGCTCCTGCGAGATGACGCCTTCGACGCCGGGATTCTGCAGGCCGACGGCGTTGAGCATGCCAGACGGAGAGTCTGCGATACGCGGCGTGGGGTTGCCGAAACGCGGCTGCAGCGTGGTGCCCTTAAAGGAGAAGGTACCGAGGCAGTCGATGTCATACAGTGCCGCAAACTCGGCACCGTAGCCGAATGTGCCGGAGGCGGGGATGATGGGGTTATCCAGGGGGAGGCCGCAGAGATCGACCGAAATGTCCACAGCGGGGCCCTTACCTGTGACGACGTCGAAAAAGGCATCGCTCCATGCGTGCAATCTTACCATAGAATCTCCCCCTTCTCAAAGACCGGTCCCTCCTTGCATACACGCGCGGGACCGTGCACGGTCTGGCAGCTGCAGCCCATGCAGGCGCCGAATCCGCAGCCCATGCGCGCTTCGAGGCTGAGCTGGCCGTCAGAGGTGGTCGCCTCCTCGACGGCGCGCAGCATGGGCGTGGGGCCGCAGGCATAGAAATAGCTGTAGGACAGGGAGGGGAGGACATCCGTCACAACCCCGCGCTCGCCAGGCGGGTCGTCGGCGGTGATCAGGTAGACCTCCGCGCCGAGCGCATGGAACGCATTCGTGAGGATAACATCACGCCTCCGATTGAAACCCAGCAGAACCTGCACCTGCCTCTCCGGACAGGCCTTCAGCAGCGCCTTGGCCAGGCCGTACAGCGGCGGGACGCCGGCTCCGCCTCCGATGAGAAGCGGGCGCGGGCCGGCCTTGTCGATGTCGAAGCCGTTGCCAAGCCCCGTCAGCACATCCAGACGCTGACCGGCTATGAGCTTCGTCATCGCCTCCGTACCCACGCCCACCGCCTTGTAGATGAGACTCATATCCCCCTCGTCATTCCAGTCATAGACGGAGAAGGGCCTGCGGAGAAAAAAGCCGTTCAACTTTAGGTTGACGAACTGTCCTGGACGGGTGACAGGGACGACATCCCCCACCAAATCCAACCTCCAGCTGTCATACCCGATGGGCGTGTTGAACTGAATGGTATAGGTGCTTTGCTCCATGCGTCTCCTTTCTGTGCCTCGTCCTGCATCGCGGCCGGATGCGGCGGGATGCAGGATATATTGCCTAATACCGATATGGCCTTCATGCCGGTCGGCACCGCCGCATTCCGTCGCCGTGGGTCATGCCGTGTTCCGTCCGCCGGCATCCGGCGCATCGCCTGACGGCGATGCGTCTATCAGGGGACGGAAAGCGCCGGGTCCTGCCAGACAACCCGTCCGCCCGACACGTGCAGCAGGCAGCGCCCGTAGACCTTTTCTCCCGCAAACGGCGTCGACTTGCCCTTCGACACGAACGTCGCCGGGTCCAGGACATAGGGGGTGGATACATCCCACAGGGCATAATCGAGGCTTTTCTCCGCCGTGGGCAGGCCGAAACGCCGGCGCGGCGCATGGCACATCCGCGCGAGGAGCAGCTGCAGCGGCAGACGGCCGGGGCGCACGAGCCGCGTGAAGAGGATGGGGAAGGCCGCCTCCAGCCCGCTGATACCCATGGCGCTGTCCCTGAGACCGCCGGCCTTTTCCGCCGCGCTGTGTGGCGCATGGTCCGTGGCGATCATATCGATGGTCCCATCCAGAAGCCCTGCCAGCACCGCCTCTCGATCCTCCGGCCCGCGCAGGGGCGGATTCATCTTGAAACACCCGTCCTCCTGCAGGTCCGCATCGGACAGGAGCAGATAGTGCGGCGCCGTCTCGCAGGTCACAGGCACGCCGGCCGCCTTGGCCCTGCGGATGATGTCGACGCTCTCCCTCGTGGAAACGTGGCAGACATGGTAGTCGCAGCCGGTCTCCGCCGCCAGCATCAAGTCCCCGGCGACGGGCAGCCACTCGCTCTCCGAGGGAATCCCGCGGTGGCCGTGCGCCCTGGCATAGGCGCCGTCATGGATGTAACCACCGTCTCGAAGGCGCATATCCTCGCAGTGCGCCGCGATGATTCGGCCCAGTGCCTTGGCCGTGACCATGGCCTGCCGCATCAGCGCCGGGTCGTTCAGGCCCACGCCGTCATCGCTGAAACCGGCCACGAATGGTGCCATGCCCGCGAGATCAGCCAGCGCGCCGCCCTTTTCTCCCACCGTGATGGCCCCGTAGGGGCGCACATCGATCACCGCGTCGCGCGCGATCAGGTCGAGTTCGATCTGCAGGTGCGCGAGGCTGTCCGGCACGGGGTCGAGGTTGGGCATGGCGAAGATGTGACTGTAGCCACCTTTTGCAGCTGCCAGGCTCCCGGTGGCGATGCTCTCCTTATAAAAAAATCCCGGCTCCCGCAGGTGCACATGCACATCTACGAAAGAGGGAATCAGTAAAAGATTTCTTGCCGGAAGTCCGGCGATCGCCGCACCGAAACGGGAATGAAAATCCCCGGTGCATCGCGGGCCGGTCAAAATTTCTTCGGGATACAGCTCTCCAAGTGGTCTCATCACGCCTCCTTTGCGCATCGGCCCATTTTAGCATGACCGGGGCGGGGGTGTCAAGCGAAACTTTCGCCCCCCCGTCCGTACCCGCGGGCCGTTGCGCCCCGGGCTGTTCGAGGGTCCCGCGCGTGGGGTGTGAGGGCGCCGGCGGGCGCGCCCGCGAAGGACCTACGGGCGCCTGCGCAAGGTCTACGGGCGCCAGCGCGGCCTCAGCGGCCAGCCGCAGCGGAGGTGCGGGGGCAGGATCAGGCCCGGTCCCGCAGAGTGTGCAGGACATGATAGATCAAGCCCTGGGGATAGCCCAGCGCGTAAAGGCGGCGCCCCACGCGCGCCAGAAAGGCCTCATCGACCTTCTTTTCGGCCGCGAGCTGCTGCCGTCGCATCTTTTCGGCCACGTCCAGCGCTCTGGCGGCTTCGTCGTATAGCCTGGCGTCGCTGTCGGATGCCCAGCTGTCCTCGGCATATCCGCCTCCGCCGGCCCCCTCGGCATCGGCTCCGGAGGAGGTCGATGCCTCGTCGATCATGGCATCGAGCGCATCCGTGATGACGGCAGGCGCGACACCCTTTTGCTGCAGTTCCCGCTCGATACGGCGGCGACCCTTGCCGCGGCGCGCCGCCTGGCGGAAATAGGTCCGGCAGTAGGCGGCATCATCCACATAGCCATAGTCGCAGAGGCGCTCCATCACCTCCTCTATGACCGCCGCCTCATAGCCCTTTTTCTGCAGGTAGCGGCGCATTTCCGCCATGCAGCGGGGCTGCGTGGAGAGGTAGCGGGCGGCCTGGTCGAACGGATCGGGGGGCTGCCTGGTATCAGTACACATAGCTATCCCCCGCGGAGGCGATGACGCAGCGCGCCCCGAGACGGTTCTTCAGCGCCAGGATCCCCGCCATGCCCGTGCAGTGCACGGGAAAGACAAAATCGAGGTTCATGCCGGCCAGCGCATCCGCCACCGCCTGCCTGGTCGCCTCCGTCGCAGCGATGAGGTGCATGCCTGCGACCAGACCGGCGACCGGCACATCGGGGAAGGTTTCCTGGACATGCTGGAGGATATGCAGGACGCCGCCGTGGCTGCAGCCCGAAAAGACATAGAGCTTGCCGTTTTCCTCCACGACGAGCGCCTGCTCGTGCGCCATATCATCTCGTACGAGGCGCATGCCCGCCGGAAGGGGACGGGTGAGGTGCGGCGTCTCGGGCGGGGCGGTCTCGGCGGTCGTGCGGGGCGCATCGGTCGCAGCCAATATCCGTGACACATCCGCATCGGTCGCAGCATCGGCCATAGCATCGATCGCGGCCCTTGCGTGGCCCGGTTCTGGCCCGGCGGCCACGGCACCAACGGATGCAGACGCTGTATTTGCAAGGGATGTAGCCTCTGCAACAGCACCCGCGGATGAGGGATCCGGGTCAACCGTCAACCTCCAAAAACGCTCTGTCACCCCAGCATCGGCAGCCGGCGGGATGTCCGCCAGGAGCGTCACGCCGGGGAAGATGTCCGTCCGGTGGTCGGTCCAGACGACGCGCGGAAGGATCTTTTCCCTCTGCGCCTCGGTCCAGCGCACGCCGCACGCCTCCGCATCCACCAGCCCGTGCGTCTCACCGAAGAAGGTTCCGAGCGCCTGCCGGTGCAGGTAGATGGGCGCCTTCTCGTTGCAGGCGACGAAGGCGGGGATTCCCTCCGTGTGGTCGTAGTGCCCGTGGCTGATGACCGCGGCATCGACCTCGGCGAGATCGATGCCCAGCCTGGCCGCATTTTCCGCGAACAGGCCGGAGGGGCCGCTGTCCAGAAGGATTCGCCTGCCCCGCGTTTCGATGAGTACGGACAGGCCCCACTCCGCGCGGCAGCGCACATCCTCCGTCTTGTTATCCAGTAACAATGTGAATTTCATGACCGTCCTCCTCGCAGGCGATGCTGCATGCGAGACCCTTCGGCCCCGCCCCGATTTCCCTTAGATAGATCGCGCGGTCCTCCATCGTGATTCGCGTGGGGCACGGGCCATACACGCCGATGACAGGCGGCAGCGTGGCACCGAACAGGCCCGTGCCGATACACTTGGCCAGAGCCTCGCGCCGCGTCCAGACCCGATAAAAGGCGATCAGCCCGCTGCCCTGCGCCGCTTGCGCCGAGACCCAGTCGGCATCTGCGGCTTCGAAAAATCGACGGGCCAGCTTCAGCATGTGCGCCTGCGAGGAAAAGGGGCGCGTGACCTGTATGTCCAGGCCGCACGGCAGCGCAGAGAGCAGGCAGGCCCACCACGGACCGCTGTGGCTCACGCTGATGCAGGGGAGGGGCGGCAGGGACGCATCCCTCTGCGCCGCTCCGCCGGCGTAGGCGAGGTAGGGCATCCCGTCGTCCCTGTGGCACAGCGACACGGCGGGCGCCCCCGGCAGGGGGCGCCCGCAGGCGGCCATGTAGTCTGCGACGCAGGCGGCAACCGTCCCGGCTGCCGCCTGCCGGCCGCCTGCGGCCCCGGCTCCGCCGGGGACCGCCGTGCGCTGTGTGAGATACAGGTGTATCAACGCCGTTCCTTTCCGCCGTCCCGCTCCGGCGCAGCGGGCCCTCATCCCTCGCAGGTTCCGCGAGGCCACACTGTCCCCCGGTCTCGGTCTGCAGGGGCTCCCGCAGCCACCTGCCTACAGCTCCGCCTCGAGCCGCGCCAGGGAGTCCGTCAGCTCCTGCGGCAGATGGTCGAACTTGGCGTACCAGTCCTTCAGCCCCTCGACCTCCTGCTTCCAGACCTCGTGGTCCACGGTCAGGATCTCATCGAGCGCCTCATCGCTGATGTCGAGGCCCGTCAGGTCCAGGTCCTCCTTGCGCGGCACATAGCCGAGCGGCGTCTCGACCGCGCCCGCCGTGCCGTCACAGCGGCCCAGCGCCCACAGGAGCGCCCGCAGATTGTCGCCGAATCCCGGCCAGATGAAATGGCCCTCGCTGTCCGTGCGGAACCAGTTGACGTTGAAGATCTTCGGAGGATCCGTCAGCTTCTTGCCCATGTCGATCCAGTGCTGGAAGTAGTCGCCCATGTGATAGCCGCAGAATGGCAGCATCGCCATGGGATCGTGGCGCACCACGCCCACGGCGCCGGCCGCCGCGGCCGTGGTCTCGGAGGACATCTTCGAGCCGATGAACACGCCGTGGTCCCAGTCCCGCGACTGGCAGATCAGCGGTTCCGATTTGGCCCGGCGCCCGCCGAAGATGATGGCGCTGATGGGCACGCCTTCCCCGGTGAAGAACTCCGGCGCGATGGTGGGGCAGTTCTCCGCCGGCGCCGTGAACCTCGAATTGGGATGCGCACCCTTTTCGGTGGCCGTCTCCGCATTCCACGGCCGGCCCTGCCAGTCCTCCCCGTTGGTCGGCGCCGGCTGGTCCAGCCCCTCCCACCAGACCGTGTTGTCATCCAGATTCCGGCACACGTTGGTGAAGATGGTGTTCCGGCGGGTCGTCAGCAGCGCATTGTTGTTGGACTTGCTGTTGGTGCCGGGTGCCACCCCGAAGAAGCCGTTCTCCGGGTTGACCGCGTACAGGCGTCCGTCCGGGCCGACGCGCAGCCAGGCGATGTCGTCGCCGATGGTGTAGATCTTATACCCGGCCTTTCGCAGGTGCTCCGGCGGCGTCAGCATGGCCAGATTGGTCTTCCCGCAGGCGCTGGGGAAGGCCGCCGACACGTATTTCTTTTCCCCGCTTGGGTACTGGATGCACAGGATCAGCATGTGCTCGGCCATCCAGCCTTCCTGCCTGCCGAGCCAGGAGCCGATGCGCAGGGCGAAGCACTTTTTACCGAGCAAAACGTTGCCGCCGTAGGCGGAGTTGATGCTCCAGATGGTGTTGTCCTCTGGGAACTGCACGATGTACTTGTTCTCCGCATCCACCTGGGCCTTGGAGTGCAGGCAGCGGGTGAAGTCCGCGCCCTTGTTCAGCTCCGCGATGACCGGATCGCCGATCCGCGTCATGATGTGCATGGAGAGCACCACGTAGATGGAGTCCGTGATCTCGATGCCGATCTTGGAAAATTCCGTGCCGACCACGCCCATGGAGAAGGGGATGACATACATCGTGCGGCCCGCCATCGCCCCGTCAAACAGCCGCCGCATCCTAGCGTACATCTCATCCTTCTGGACCCAGTTGTTGGTGGGGCCGGCGTCCTTCTCGCAGGTGGTGGCGATGATGGTGCGCTTCTCGTCCCGCGCCACATCCTTCGGGTCCGTCCGGTAATAGTAGCAGCCCGGCAGCTTCTCCTCGTTGAGTTTGATCATCTCCCCGGTCTCCACGGCCAGCGCCCGGATGGCCTCCAGCTGCGCCTCGGAGCCGTCTATCCATTCGATGCGGGCCGGCTTGGTCATGGCCGCACATTCCGCCACCCAGTCCAGCACCTGCCTGTTCGTCATCTCGATCATCGTTCGTCTCCCTTCCTGTTCCTTCCTGAAACCCAGCGCCCGGACGCGATGCCGCCAGTCGTACATTTCTGCGCACGCACCCGTGCGCATCTATAGGCACGGTGCCCAGGCCGCCGACTGTACATTTATATATAATCATGACATCCGGTTTCCGGCGCCGTCACCCATATCGATGGTGGGGCGTTTCTCCCGCCCAGCGCCCGGACGCGCCGCGCCCGCCAAATCCATCAAATCCATTGTACCACCGGCCGCCACGGCCCGCCACCCTTTTTCACGCGCCGCCGGAAAAAGTTTCGAGAGGTTCGAGAGAGTTTCGAAATCCTTCGGGAGAGTGTCCAAAAGGTGCTTCGCGGCCGCCCTGCGCCTCCACTTTTAATTTCAAGGGCGCGCTGACGATATGTTTTGCCTCCACTTTGGGGCCACAGCCAGACACTCTCGTAGGTTGCCGCCCACCTGTCGGCAGCGCGCCCAAGTTTTCAGACGCTCTCTCGGGCGTTCCCGCACGGTTCACAGGGCTTCACGCGATGGCGAAAACACCCGTGAAAGGCATGGGGGAGGCAGGCGCCCTGAGACGCTGATGCGCCTTGCGCGATGGCCCATGCACCTTGCAGACCTTCAAGCCGCGCGCGGACGCGGACAAAGAAAAAAACCATGGGAGACACGACCATGGTTTTTCGATGGCTCTTTTTGTGCATTGAACTTATGCACCGGTGGGGACGGGTGAGCTTTCCTGTGCCGCTTTCGCAGCGTTGAGTCTCTTTGCCAGACGAGAAGTCTTCCTGTCGGCCGCGTTCTTGGAGATGGTCTTCTTCGCCGCAGCCTGTTTCAGTTTCTTCTCAGCGAGACGCAGCTTTTCCTCCGCCAGCTCGAAATTGCCCTCGGCCAGCGCAGCGTCAAAGTTCCGAAGGACCGCCTTCAGATGCCCCTTGACCCGCCTGTTCCTCGCCGTCTTCTTCTCGATGACGCGGATCCTCTTCTTTGCGGATTTAATGTTTGCCATTCTTTCACCCCACTTTATACTGTTTAGCATGTCCGAAAGCCGGACCAATCAAATTCGCAACCCCCATTGTATACGAAGGGGCCGGATTTTGCAAGGGGGTTTTCGCAAAATATTTTTCCAGCAAAAGGCCTAAAAGGCGTAGATTCACGGCATTTCGGCCGCTGTTTCGTAGCAAAAGTTCTCTCGCGGGCATTCCCGGCAAGGCCGCCGTTCTGGTGCGCCGAGTTTCGTTTACGCAGCAAAAGTATCCCCACAGGTCACGCCGCAGGGCCGTGCCTACATCGCCGAGGATCCGGTCGCCACGAAACTTGAGGTCGATGGTTCACGCCGCAGGG
>CAZDUM010000013.1:0-1226 GCA_964508645.1 uncultured Oscillospiraceae bacterium
CTCCGCCAGGAGCTCGTCCAGCCACGCCATCAGCTTTCCGCACCGCATGTCCTCCTGCGCGATCTCCTCCTCTACGATCTGCAGATAGCGCAATCCCTCCGCATCGGTGCGCGTTCCGAGCGCCCGCAGGAAGGTGCGCAGCTTTTCCTGTTCGCATCCGCACTGCGCATCGGGCACAAAGGCCAGACAGGCCCTTCGGTCGCCGGTAAGATAGACGGTATCGAGCGTGAGAAGATACGATTCCGGGAACCACAGCCACCTGCGCAGCTCCTCCATCATCGCCAGCACCGCCTGCACCGTCTCCAGGGCGCTCCGCACCGAAAATTCGGGGATGCTGCTCAGCGCCCGCCTATCGGATACCCGGTAAAAGAGATCGACAGCCGCCCCGTTCTCCGCGGCCTCGACCTCCACGATCTCGACCGGAAGCAGGGCCGGGCAGCCGCCGGCCACCAGCATGGCCATCTGCGCCGGATAGGCAAAATCGGCCTTTGAAACGGTAATCCTCCTCATGTCCACTGTCCCCGTTCGTAAAGGGTGAAACGAACTTCCCGCCCGCCGCGCCGCAGACGGCCAGGGCCGCGCACTATCCATGCGAGGCAGGTGGCGCTGTTAGCATCGGGATAAAAGGGCCGCTCCCCTTTTCCTCAGGCGGCATCCGGCCGGCATAGCAGGCAGGGTGTAAATCCCTTTCGCTCCGCATCCTCGCGGTCCATGGGCTGCGGCGCATTTCCCCTCTCCGCTTCCCGGTCTATGACGCTGCATCTCTCCTGATGGAACCGCTTGCCGTACTGCGGGAAGACATAGACCGTCACCGCCCGCTGCCCATCGTGAAACGCCTCCTCCCCCAGCGGCGAGGCGTCCTGGAGGGCGCCGGTAAAGCCCCGCGCCAGAAGGCTCTGGCTGTACCGTATGCGGCCCATGATGCCGATGGGATTGGATACGGTGAAGTTCGCCCTGGTCGAGACGCCGATCAGATCATAGGCGTTCCGGCCCCGGTACAGGTACTTCACATCGGTCACCTGAAAGTCGGTCAGTGGATCGCAGGCCTGCATGACGGCATCTTCGATCTGGTTGCAAAGGAAAACGGCATATATGGTATTGCCGGTATGCAGGCTTGCGTCCTTGACCTGTGCCGCCGTCTCGAAGCCGATGGTCTCACAGATGGCGGACACCTTTATGATAAGGCTCAGGGCCACCAGCGCCACGATGAAGAGTGGCAGCGTGAG
>CAZDUM010000013.1:1326-3198 GCA_964508645.1 uncultured Oscillospiraceae bacterium
CCTCTCATAACTTTCCCTGAAGGTATGCTCTACCCCGTTTACGCGCATGGTAAAGTCCAAACCCGTGTAGTAATCGTCCAGCAAAAAGTAATCGCAGTACAGGTACTTCATGTTGATCTGTATCAGGTCCATGGCCCGCAGGACCTTCGTCCGCTCCGAGAGCCCGCAGAGCAGCAGCTGCAGGTAGAGGGAATATCGCTGTCCCTCGATGACCGGCGGTCGCACATACCCGTCTCTCTCCTCGTCGGTCCCTCCCCCGGAGAGGTCCGGCGCATCGCCCCCACCCGCCACATTTTCGAGGCTGAGCGCCCAGTTCTCATCGCGTTTCAGCAGGGGTACGGGCTCTCCATCGAGCAGCATGGCTGCATCGTTGCGGGACTCCGCATAGGCCCATATCTCCAAAAGAACCGCCTGCGTCAGCACCGCCTCCGGGCCGGGCGTCAAAGCCGTCGCCAGGGCCATGGCCGCATCCCGCTTTTCCGGGCAGCCGTACAGGTAGAAGAGATTCAGGAGATTTCGCAGCGCGATCAGATGATTCTTCACCTTTTTCAGCGCCTTTCCGTCGTCCGGCTGTCCCGTCAGGATGTACTCGATCTCATTGCGAAAATACGTATCCCCGAAATCCGCTCCCTCCTCCTCGGACGTCATCTGGTGCCGAAAGTATGTGAACAGATACCGGTCCGTCAGGGCATCCGACAGGAGGCTTCCCACCCCCTGCCCGCTCTTGATGGCCTCGGCCAGCGCACCGATGAGGCTCTGGCTCCTGTCACCGGCCGACGGCAGGCTGCGGAGAATCCAAGGGCTGGTGATGGAGCGCATGCCGAACGCGGTCCCGCCCGCAGAGGCGCTGTGCCGAAGCGGGTGCGGACGATTGTGAAACAGCACCGCCTCCGCCATCTGCTTCTTCAGAATATCGGGGTCCGACAGCCTCCAGTCGTCGAGATGGCAGACGGCACCGCCGTAGTCTATGTAGCGCTTCCGGTCGAACGTGTAGCGCGCGTAATCGTCCAGCTTCTCGACCGTCATCCCGTCACCCGCGTAAAAGGCATACAGCCCGTAGCGTGACGCCAGGTTGAGGTCGTACTCCGCCAGGATGCTCGCCCCCCACAGCCGCCCGAAATGCCCGGCTGTGCTCTGCACCATCACCTCGCTGGCCGCATCGATGAAGGCGTAGAGGGCGATCAGCATCGCGGCAAAGGCCATGACGACGAATACGGTAAAGGAGCCGCGCCGGCTGCGGAGATCGGGCATCTCGGCATTTCCCTTCCCATGTTTTGCGGCATCCGCGCCGCCTGTCGCCCGCCGCCCGCTCCCTCGCGCATTCCCGCTCATCCCGTCACATCCTGCTTCGTACCGCGCCACCATCCCATGCGGGACTTCTTCACGCGCACTTTCCGATCTTCCGTCAAAGGCGGCGCACTCTCACGTTTCTCACTCCCACTCGGCCACATTCCGCGCAGACCTTCCCCCTTCTCATCCGTTCTCACACATGTCAGCGCGGGCAGCGCCGCCCCGCTTATCCGCTCTCGTCTCCCTCGTGCGGCCGCAATCCCTCGCGCAGGCGCAGAAGATCCGTCTCCTGCGTCTCGTAGAGCGCATCCCTTTCCGCCTCATGTGACGCGGCCTGCTCTCTGAGATCGGAGAAAAAGCGGACCGTCAGGCCGAGCAGCGCCACCATGAAAAGGATCGTGAGCGGCATCACCATGGTGGCCTCCACGAGCTGGCTGCCGCGCCGGCTCCTAAAAATGCGCACTGCTCAGCGAACTGAACGTTCTGTCTACGAAGGCCCCGATCTGATCCTTGAAGATCAGGCCCAAGGCTACGGCGATGGCCACCAGGATCGCCACCTGCACCATCTCCATCCCGCGCCGG
>CAZDUM010000013.1:3298-7922 GCA_964508645.1 uncultured Oscillospiraceae bacterium
CCTGCGTCACAGCTGCATCATGGCCGGCGCCGCCGTCATCAGCAGCAGCGCCATGAGCAGTATGCCCAGCGGAAAGCTCATCTTGGTCTCGTTGAGCCGCATCTTCTCCAGCGCGAGTGCCTTTCTCTCCTGCCACAGCATGTTCGCCTCCCCTGCGAGCTTGTCCCACAGGTCCGTGCCCTTGTCCCTGTTCTCCAGCATGATGCCCGCGACGCGGCTCAGCTCCTTCACGCCGCTGTGCCGTGCAAAGCCGTAAAACAGGCTCACCATGCTCTCTCCGGTTCGCTCTCGCATCACGGCGAGCGCCGCTACCTGCCGCGTAAAGTCGCTCTCCGCCTCCGGCGGCAGCCGCCCATACCCCTCGGCGATCCGAATGAGGGCGGCCTCCAGGATCATCCCGCTGTTCAAAAGCAGCAGGAGCTGACTTAAAAGCCCCGGCAGACTGCACAGGCAGGCCGTGCGCCGCGCCTCTCTCTCCTTTTTCTGGGCCTTCTTAGAAGACAAGCCTGTTCATCCTTTCCATCCAAACCCCCGCCGCCGCGATGAGCCCCAGGGCCAGGGTGGAGACGATCCGCCCATCCCCCGTCATCAGCGGTAGAAGATACTCCGGCGATGTCATCTTCAGGAGCAGGAGCACCGCAAAAGGTGACACGAGTACGATGCGACATTCCAGCTGTTTCTGCGCCATGAGAGTTCTCAGTTCTCGCTCCAGCGTGATCCTGTCGCCAATGATGTCCGTCGCCCGATGGATGGCCCGCACCAGGTCCGCCCCCGACGTGCGGCAGCTCTCGTATACGCTCACGAAGTCCTCCATCTCCCCCAGATGGCTGCGCGCCGCCAGGTCGGAGAGAACCGTAAGGGCGGTTTCGTTGCTCTGCCGGATGCGCCTGACCATGCTCCTGAGCTCCTGCATCATCAGGTCCTTCTCCCCGTATAGCTCCTGCCAGAGGTCCAGCGCCGCCTCCAGCGCCTGCTCCATGCTGCGACCCGCGGACACCGAGGAGGAGATGGCGTAGAGCAGGTCCCTGAACTGCAGCAGCAGCGCCTGCTGCCGCTGCCGGATGCGCATGTCGGCGTAGCGGTTCTTCAGGCAGAGGAGGCAGACGGCGATGGCGAAGCCGAGCGGCAGACTGTCGTAAAAGAGCCATCCGACCGCCAGGCCGCAGCCCAGTGAAAAGCCGAGGAGAAGCAGCGCATCCTCAGCCGAGAAAGCCCAACGCCCGTAGTCGATCGGCATATCTACCATCCTTTCCCTCGACCTTCTTCGTCTGCACCAGCCTGTGTCCGGTCGCCTTGAGGCACCCGCCCGCGCGCTCCATCAGGGGATTCAGCTTGAACCTGCCGTCCTCATAGCCGACGATCTCCACGATCTCCGCGACGCGGCGCTTTCCATCGCCGCCCTTCTCCACATGCACCATCAGGTCCAGCGCCTCGGCGATCTGCGCGCGGATGGCATCCACATGCATGGGCGCGGCCATCATATACATGGTCTCGAGGCGCCTCAGCATCCCCTCCACCGAGTTTCCGTGCCCCGTGCTCATGCTGCCCGCATGGCCGGTATTCATCGCCTGCAGCATGTCCAGGACCTCGCCGCCCCGCACCTCCCCGACGATGATCCGGTCCGGCCGCATGCGCAGGCTGCTTCGGATGAGCTGGGACATATCCACCTGCCCCTGCCCCTGGCTGTTGCTGCTTCGGCACTCCAGATGCACGATGTTCTCCACGCCCCGCAGCTTCAGTTCGCTGGAATCCTCGATGATGATGACACGCTCCCCCCGTGGGATGGCGTCTGCGAGAGCGTTCAGCAGCGTCGTCTTGCCCGACGAGGTCCCGCCGCTGACGAAGAGGTTGTACCCGCAGGCCACCAGGATCGAGAGCAGCTCCGCCCCGACCGGATCGAGGGTGCCGCCCCGCACCAGCGCCTCCATGGTCATAAACCGTTCGGAGAACTTGCGGATGGTCAGGATGGGCCCGTTGACGGCCACGTTCTTGTACACGCCGTTGACGCGGGACCCGTCCGCCAGCCTGGCGTCGACGATCGGATGCATCTCGTCGATCTGCCTGTGGACCTGCGCTGCGATGCCGCGCATGACCTCCTCCAGGGATTCCACCGTATCGAAGCGCAGCGGATACGCCTCCATCTGTCCGTCCCGCTCGATGAAGACATGCGCAGGCCCGTTGACCATGATCTCCGTCACCCCGCCATCCCGCATCAACGGCTGCAGGATGCCGAGCCTGCTGCGGGTCTGCAGGAAAAGCCTCTGGATGGCGAGATCGATCTCCTCCATGCTGAGCGCGGCCGCGTCCGGGTCCGCAAAGACCAGCTCCACGATGCGCTCCATCGCCTCCCGGTCGTCACGCACCTCCGCCTGTCCCAGCGCGGAACGCACCTCCGGCATCTTCTTTCGCAAAAAGTTTTCCATCATCATTTGGCTGTCCTTCCCTGTAAAATGTTTTCAGTTCAGGGAGATAATAAAACAGCTGCCCGAAAGGTGCAACTGTTTTATTTCGTCAGGATTCGGCAAAAGAATGGCAATTTCGGCTTCATTCGGCTGCGTTCGACACGGTTCCCCCGCCTTCGACGCGATTTTCGCACCAGGTGAGCAGAAAATTCTTCAGGGCCGCGACACCGGCGCCGTAGTCCTTGGAGAGCAGCAGGTCGATCCCCGCACTCCCCTTCCGCGCGGCGAAACTCTCCGGATCGTGCCGGATGGAAAACACCGGCCACCCCGCATCCCGCAGAGTGTGCGAGCCGCTTTCCGCATCGTGATTCCAGACGAGAAGACATTCCCCGGCCGCGCCCGCATCCGCCCCGTCGGCGCAGAGGCAGCGCTGCTCCCGTCGGCTTCTGACCTCGAGTGCGAGTCCGTCCAGAACGAGCGCCACCGCCGCCGGCCGCTCCATGCGCCCCAGGTCCAGCAGAAGCCAGTCCGCACCGGCAGCCAGCGCGATCTGCATCAGGACGCGGTTCCAGTCCTCCACAGAAAGGCTCGACAGGATTGTATCGCCCGCCGCACCCATAAGGAGACGAAGTCCGTAGCGCTCCTCCCGCACCCAGCGCTCGAGGCACAGGGGCATATCATGCTCCAGACGGAATAAAAGTTCTTTCAGCGTACAGGCGGCATCCGGCGCGGCGTGACGACCTTCTCTCGCATACAGGCCCCCATACAGGGCCGCATCCGGCCGGCCGTCCCGGTCGATGTACAGCGGCCGCCCGCCCCCGGCCGCCAGCAGGCGCCCGCAGCTTATGGCGAGGGACGTGACGCCGCATCCGCCCCAGGGGCTGAAGAAGCCGAGTACGGAGGGTTTCCTGCCGCGCGCGTCCGCAAAGAACGCCCCCAGGCCACGCCTCTGCAGGGCCGCCTCCTCCGCGGCCGCCCAGAGCGCGGGTCCGTACAGGGGCAGCTCCCCCACCGGGACCACGGGGCAGTCCGGCGGCCGCTCTAAAAGCGATGCGCTGTCCGTGAGCAGCGCATCGACAGGACCGAAGTCCGCTTCATGCAGGTTGTCCGGGCTCTCCGCCACATGGATCAGGGCGTGACGCCCGCATTCCGCCAGGGCGCGGGCGACGGCTTTCGCCTGGCCCGCATCCCGCATCAAAACAGTGATATGGATCGGTTTCATACGCCATCCTTTCTCACCGCTTTCCCTTGCGGGTCCAGTATAGCCCCGTTCCCTATCACTGTCAATCTTTTCTGTAAGTATTTTCCTCCCGGCGGCCCCGGGAACGTCATCCACGTGCAGTGCCGGCGCGCCGCACTGCCCAAATTGGCACCGGTGCCGCATACAGCTTCCAAATCGGCACCGGCCCCCGGCAGATTAAACCCGCGCAGGCGCCTCCTGCAGCCCAAAGGCGGCACAGATCCCCCGATCCGCGCCGCCGGCATCGCGCGATCCCCGGCCGTCTCCTGGCGGCGGCGCCACATCCGCTGCCTCAGCCGATCTCCTCCAGATAGTGCACGCCGGCGAGGTGCGAGATTTCCTGTACCTTGCTCTGATGGTTGCTGCGCGTGTGCATATCGAGCCGCATGCGCAATGTGATGTCCCCGTCTATGATCGGCAGCTCGGACCGCCGCTCCACCGTCTGCACGGAATATCCCTGTTCCCGCACATAGTTCAGCATGTCCAGCACGCTTTCCCGGCTCACCTCCACATACAGCTCTATGAAGCGGGTGTGCTCCTCCACATAGGTGGAGATATGCGACATCAGCCATGTCGTGAGGAGGATCAGGGCCACGCAGCATATCCCGGCCCACAGGAATCCGGCGCCGATGGCGATGCCCAGCGTGGAGGTGACCCACAGGTCGGCCGCCGTCGTCAGCCCCTTGATCTGCTTTCTGTCCGTCACGAGGATGATGCCGGCGCCGAGGAAGCTCACGCCGCTGACGATGCCGGCCGGAATCCTGCCGATGTCGGCCGCCGGGTTCATATCCGCCAGGTACAGTCCCATGACCGTGGCCAGGGCGGACCCCAGGCTCACGAGCGCGAAGGTCCTAATGCCGGCCGCGTAGCGCTTGTGGACGCGCTCCACGCCCACCAGGCTGCCGAGGAAGGTGGCCAGCACCAGCCGCAGGGTCACGGAGGCCACCGATGTCGTCTGCATAAACGTCGTAAAATCCATATG
>CAZDUM010000013.1:8022-12849 GCA_964508645.1 uncultured Oscillospiraceae bacterium
GTGCGCGAGGCCACGAAGGCGCGCGCCCTCTCCCACACGAGGGAGGCCGCCGCCGCGATCCAGTGCGCCAGACGCTTCGCCGCGGTCAAAATCTGTTTCCAGACGGGAAGGTCCGTCGTATCCGTCGTCCCGCCGCCGTTTTCCTGCGCGTCCTGCCCAGAGGCTGCCCCGCGCGCCGGCTCCCCTGCGCCCTGCTGGTTCGGCTGCGCCTCGAGGACCGTGACCTTGACGGAAGCCGTCTGCACCGAAGCCTCCGAGCCATCCGTAAGGCGCAGGTGGTCGGTCGTCACCGTCACGAAGGTCTCTCCTGCCGCCTCCGCGTAGAAATGCAGGGTGCAGACGCCGACATCGGCTGTCGCCTCCGTGAGGCTGAGTTTCAGGCCGTCCTCCGTCTCATACGCCTCCCCGCCCTCGCAGCGCCGATAGGTGAGCTGCGGGCCGAAGGCCACCTCGGCCTCCGCCGCCTGCATGCCCTGCGCGCTGTAGGTCAGCGTGATCTGAAGTGCCTCGCCGGCGTGTACGGATCCGACATCGCTGAGCGTCAGCGTGCCCTCCGCGGCCAGCGCGCGCTGCGGAAAAAGAAGCGTGGCTGCCAGCAGAAAAAGGCAGAGAGCCGCGCCGCGCGGCCGGCGCACGCCCGTGCGCCGGCGCGGCAGATCCTTTCCCTTCGCGCACGCCGCGCTCATCGGACCGTCCTCCAGGCCTTGCTCGACCACTTGGTGTAGACCTTTTCCCCGTCCAGCGTGCGCACGCCGCGCACCCGGTAGTAGTACCGCGTCCCCGGGAGGAGCTCCTTCGTGTTGGTATAGTCCGTCTTCGACCCGTCCGCCGTCACATAGTACGGCGCCGTCCCGTAGCCCGTATCCTTTTCGAGCGAGCGGTAGACCTCATAGTAGTCCACCTTGTATCCCGGCGACTTCGTCCAGGTCAGCTTCACATTTCCCTTCTCCGTCAGGGCGGAGGATAGGCGCAGGGTCGTCGCCTCGACGCCGGCCCGGATATGCCCGTCCGGGTCATCCCCCTTCGCGGGTTCGGACGGCGTGGACGGGTCCGACGGCACGGACGGTTCGGACGGCTCAGCGGGTTCCTGCGAAGGCTTCTTGCCCGGCATCGTTCGCCAGGCCTTCCCCGACCACTTGGTGTAGACCTTTTCCCCGTCCAGCGTGCGCACGCCGCGCACCCGGTAGTAGTACCGCGTCCCCGGGAGGAGCTCCTTCGTGTTGGTATAGTCCGTCTTCGACCCGTCCGCCGTCACATAGTACGGCGCCGTCCCGTAGCCCGTATCCTTTTCGAGCGAGCGGTAGACCTCGTAGTAGTCCACCTTGAATCCGGGCGACTTCGTCCAGGTCAGCTTGATATGCCCCTTCTCCGTCAGCGCGGAGGAGAGACGCAGGGTCGTCGCCTCGACGCCGGCCCGGATGTGCCCGTCCGGGTCATCCGACGGCGGCGGCGTGAGCGTCGCATCCCGCACGATCGTCACGGTATAGGTGCGCGTCAGCCCGCTCGGCGCCCGCACGGTGAGGGCGATCATCTGCCCCGTCATGCCCTCCGCGAGCGTAACGGTCGTGTTCCCGCTGATGACGGCGGCCGGCTCGGCCGGAACCGCCGTGAAGGACAGGGTCATCGCCTGCGTCCCCACGCGCAGGACGTAATCGCTCACCTCCGGCGTGAAGGCCGGCGAGAGCGTCCCGTCGGACGGCACCAGCGATGTCAGGTAATTGTTGTTGTTCGCCGTCGCCTGCGGTTTCAGAACCGCCGTCTCCGGCATGCCGACGTAGACGGGGATGTAGAAGGTCTTCGGTGCCTCCATGACGGAGAGATACCCGAGCCTGAGCTCCGCCGCCTCACTCTCCGCGCCCTGGAGATTGCTCATGTACTGCCCGCGGCCCACATTTTCCAGCCCGTTCATCACATTGAACTTCTTCAGATAAAGCGTGTTCTTTCCTCGCTGCACATATTCCGTGGCGTAGAACTGCGCCCCGCCGAGGATCGAGAGGTAGCGGCTGTTCCACGGCCGGCTGTAGCTGCCCGCCTGGCTGGCATACCAGAGGCCCCGCTGCACGGCGGTCATGCCGCCGCTGGCATAGGCGCCGACATTGAAGAAGTTGTAATATCCCTCATACCCGGCCTCCGTGCCGGTGATGCTGCGGCCGATCCCCGTGTTGCCCTGCTCCACCAGGATCATGGAGGCCAGCACATAGGGATTGACGCCGGTGCTCGCGCCCACCTCCATCAGCACGTCCAGGTATGTCTCATACCCCTCCTCCGGAAAGAGGCCGCCCATGAAGGTTCCCTCCAGCACCGCCGAGAGCCCCTCCCGCGTCTGCGTCACGGGGTTATAGGCGTGCGTCAGGAACTGGAAGATGCCGCCGTCGTTCAGGAAGTTGCGCGGGTCCATGTAGTATTCGATGATGGCGCGCGAGGCTGTCACCCAGTTGCCCGTGTCGAACTGCACATACCGGCCCGTCTCGACATCGTAGGCGCCGGGGTCCGTCGACTTCCAGGAGGAGGGCGCCGTCCCCGCGATGAGGGTGACGCCGGGCTGGCTTTCCCTGTCTATGACATCGCTCCAGCCAAGGCCCGTCTGCGCCGCCTCGAAGACCCAGCCCGGATGATCGGCATGCAGCTTTCGCAGATACGGCTTGTACGACTCCGGGAACCCCTGCGCGGTGAGCTGCGCCTCGAAGGCGTCGTCGTGGACATACTCGTTCCCGCTGGTCACGGTCACATAGGCCGCGTTCACATACCCTGTCCGGCCGTGAAAGTCGATGCGATACCAGTCCTCGCCCAGCGCATCCTTTTCCGTGCCCAGGATCGTCAGCTGCTCCCCCATGTAGACGGTGCCCATGACCTGATTGAGGGTGCCCGGCCCCGAGCGCACGTTCAGCACCGCGGTGACGACCGTACCGATCATCCCCTCCTGCGCCTGCGCCGCCTCCGGCACCGCCACGGCACCGGTAAGCAGGGCCAGAACCAGCAAAAGAACGATCCCCGACCGTCCGGCCCGCCTCACGCGTTCATCCCGTCGCACGCCGCTCATCTGTTCACCCCCAGCCTGCCGTCGTTATAGTGCTTGCGGCAGAGAGATACGTACATATCGTTGCCGCCGATGACGATCTGCTCCCCGTGCTTGACGATCTTGCCGTCCACCACGCGCGCCACCATGGTGGCCTTGCGCCCGCACCAGCAGATGGTCTTAATCTCCTCGATTTTGTCGGCATAGATGAGCAGGTAGTAGGAACCCTCGAACAGCTCGTTGCGAAAGTCGTTCTTCAGGCCGTATGTCAGGACCGGTACCTCGAAGCTGTCGACGATCTCCACCAGCTCCAGCACATGGTGCTTCTTCAGGAACTGGCACTCGTCGATGAGGACGCAGTCGATCTTTCTCTTCTCATTCTCCCGCAGAAAGAGCTCCAGGATGTTGGTCTGGTCGCCGACGACCATCGCCTCCCGCTGCACGCCGATGCGCGAGGTGATCAGGCCGACGCCGTAGCGGTTGTCCACGGCGGGAACCAGCGTCAGGACCTGCTTGCCCCGCTCCTCGTAGTTGTAGGCGACCTTGATCAGCTCGATGGACTTCCCCGCGTTCATCGTGCTGTACCGGTAGTAAAGCTGTGCCATAATACCCCCTTCGTTACCTGATAAAATCCTCCTTCATGGCCCGAACGCGTGCGGGATCGCCGAAGATTTTGGCCGTCTGACACGCGATGACCCTGGCGCCCTGCGCGATGGTATCGTGTGCCCGCTCGCTCTTGACGGCCTCTGCAAACGCGCGCGTATGGATGGGCACGCCGCGGTCCACGATCGCCAGCGTCGGATGGAAGGTCGGGCAGACGAAGCTGACATTGCCGATGTCGGAGGAGCCGAATATCTTGTCGTAATCCCCGTCATCCTCGATGCCAAGCTCCGCATAGACCTCGCCGAGCGCAGCCAGGCCGGCGGCATTGTTCTTCATGTTGTCGTACATCGCCGACGTGGAGGTCTTTTCCCAGGTGCAGCCGGTCATCATGGCCGCGCCGGCCGCGCAGCGGTCCGCCCGCTCATCCACGCTGAAGAGGTAGGCCTTGTCCAGGGCGCGGAAGTAGAACTCGACGCTGGCCTCCTCCGGCACGATGTTGGGCGCCAGGCCGCCGTTTCGGAAGACGCCGTGCATCTGGACATCCGGCGTCACATGCTGGCGCATCATGTCGATGCCGTGAAACATCAGCTGGGCCGCGTTGAGGGCGTTGACCCCCTCCCAGGGCGCCGAGGAGGCGTGGGCGGCCTTGCCGTGGAACGTATAGAGGAAGGCATGGAGGCCCTGGAGCTTGCAGTACAGCATGTTCTGGTCGTAGAGATGGATCATCATCGCCATGTCGTACCCGTCGAAGATGCCCTGCTCCACCATCTCGCACTTGGCACCCTCGACCTCCTCGTTGGGCGTGCCGAGGATGTGGACATCGCAGTCCAGCGCATCCTGCAGCGGCGCCAGGGCCAGGGCCGCCAGCACGCTGATGGAGCCGCTGACGCAGTGACCGCACGCGTGGCCGATGCCCGGCAGCGCATCGTACTCGGCCAGGATGGCCACCTTGTATCTGTGATTGTCCGGACCGCATACCCCCTTGAAGGCGGTCTCAAGGCCCGCATAGGGGTATTCCACGGTGAAGCCCTTCGCCCGCAGCAGCTCTACGATCCGCGCCGAGGAGCGGCGCTCCTCGCCGGAAAGCTCCGGATGGTCGGCCAGGTCGTCGTTCAGGGCGATGAGGTCGGCCAGATGGTCCGTGACGCCCTGTTCGATCACGGCCCGGTTCTGCGCATAGGTCTGCATGTGTTTGCCTCCTTACCTGT
>CAZDUM010000013.1:12949-18882 GCA_964508645.1 uncultured Oscillospiraceae bacterium
GCCGCACGGCGGTCGATGTGGGCCGGATGCCGCCTCCCGCCTGCCGCCCGGCCGCCTCGAACGCGCACGGCAGCGGCTTCTGCCCGCTCGGCGCAGGCGGTCTTACGAAAGCGGAGCCATGCGGCGCCCTGCCCGGCACGGACGATACCGCGCTGGCAAAGCCTGCGGCCGGGTCGCCCGCCCACTTGCCGGCAGCGCCCGCCTCAGGAGATGTCCCCCTCAGGCTCCGCCGCGAGAAGGTCCGCAAACGACACGATATAGTCGTCGAGCGGATAGTCGAGGCAGCCGCTGAAATCATACAGGTATCCGCCCGATGTCAGCCGCTCGGCCCTGGTGGAGAAGGCCGCATCTCGCAGCGTCAGCCGCTCGGTGCGCCCGCCCGTCTCCGGCGTGCACAGGACCTCGCTCTCCAGCGCATACCAGCGCTGAAAGCGCGCCAGTTCCTCGCTGAGTCGAAGAATCCGCGACTGCGCCTCGTCCGCATCCGTCACGGCGGCGCGCGCCAGGCCCATGAGCGCCATGCGAATCTGCTCCAGCAGGCTCATAAGCGCCGTCTCCTCCGCGGGCAGTCCGCCCTCCAGCTCCTCGAAATAGCTGTCTAAAAGCTCCGAGAAGACCTCCATGTCCACATCCGCCATGAGCTCACAGAGCAGATCCGCCTCCACCCCTTCATCGCTTTCAAACAGCGCGGCCAGATTCTCAAAATACTGAAAATCCCGCCCCGACTCTATATCGAGCAGCGCATATAGTCTCTCCCTGTCCAGCATGCCGTCCTCCCGACTTGTGCACGGATTCTTCCACGCGCCCCTTTCGTTTTGGCCCGGGGTGTGGTATACTTGCACACGTAGTCTACCATATTCCACGCGTATTTTCCACCGAAGGAGACGAAAATGAGCGATAAAAATTTGCAGAGCCGCGACCGCATAGAGAAGAAATACACCTGGGACATCGAGGCGATGTACCCGGATGAAGGGCGCTTCGACCAGGATATACAGGACGCCATCGACATGGCGCAGGCCTTCGAGGGCTACCGGGGACGGCTCTGCGCATCGGCCGGCACGCTCGCCGATGCGCTGGAGAGTCGGGACGCCATCTGGCTCAAACTGGAGCATGCGATGGTGTATGCGCACATGAAGCGGGACGAGGACAACCGCGTCTCCAAGTACCAGGCCATGGACGAAAAGGCCAGCAGCGCGGCCGCGAAGGTGTCCGCCGCCATGTCCTTCTTCACCCCGGAGCTTTTGGCCGCCCCGGAGGGCACGATCGAACGCTTTCTCGGAGAGGAACCGCGCCTGACCGTCTACACCTTCCTGCTGCGAGATATTTTGCGGGAAAAAGCCCACGTCCTGTCGGTGGCGGAGGAACGGATCATGGCGCAGATGCAGGAGGTGACCGGCGCCGCGGACGATGTCTTCGGGATGCTAAACGATGCCGACCTGGACTTCGGCAGCATCACGGATGAGAGGGGCGAGCGCGTGCATCTCACCCACGGCAATTACATCAACTTCCTGCAGTGCCACGACAGGCGCGTGCGGGAGGAGGCCTTCACCCACATGTACGAGGCCTACAAGGCCCTCATCCACACGCTGGCCATGAACTACCACTACAGCGTGAAGACCGATGTGGTGGCCGCGCGCATCCGGAAGTACGATTCCGCCCGGCAGGCGGCGCTTTCCTCCGGCAATATTCCCGAGGAAGTTTACGATAACCTTATTTCCGTTGTCCATGAGTTCCTGCCGGTCCTGCACCGCTACACGGCCCTGCGCAAGCGGGTTCTGAAGCTGGACGAGCTGAAGATGTACGATGTCTATGTCCCGCTGGTCAAGGTGCCCCGCAGGGATCTCAGCTATGAGGAGGCCGTGGACATCATGCTGCAGGCGCTGCGCCCGCTCGGCGACGAGTATGTGACGCAGCTCGCCGAGGGCGTACGGGAGCGCTGGCTCGATGTCTATGAGACGCCCGGCAAGACCTCCGGTGCCTACAGCTTCGGCTCCTACGACAGCAAACCCTACGTCCTGCTCAATTTCGGCGGCACCCTGCAGGATGTCTTCACCATCGTCCATGAGATGGGCCACTCCATGCACGCCTGGTACACGCGGCGCACCCAGCCCTTCATCTACGGCGACCACTCGATCTTCACGGCGGAGGTCGCCTCCACCGTCAACGAGTCCCTCCTGATGGCGCACCTTCTGAACGGGGAAACCGATCCCGCGATGCGCGCCTACCTCATCAACTACCATCTGGAGGAGTTCCGCACCACGCTGTTCCGCCAGACGATGTTCGCCGAGTTCGAGCTCCGGGCACACCGCGAGGTCGAGGGCGGCGGCATGCTGACCGCCGAGTGGCTCTGCGACACCTACGAGGCGCTGAACAGGCAGTACTTCGGAGACGCGCTCACGGGCGACCCCTACATCCGCTACGAATGGGCCCGCATCCCGCACTTTTACCGCCCCTTCTATGTCTACCAGTACGCCACGGGCTACGCCGCCGCCACGGCCATCTCCCACAAGATCCTCACGGAGGGCGAGCCGGCGCGGGAGGGCTACCTGCGCTTCCTGAAATCCGGCAGCAGCGACTATCCGGTGGAGCTCCTGAAGCTGGCCGGCGTGGACATGTCCGGGCCGCAGCCGGTGCGCGAGGCCCTGCGCGTCTTCAGCGGCCTTCTCGACGAGCTGGAAAAGGCGCTCGCCTGAGCGAAGGACCTGAGCGAAGGAGATGAGGGTATGAATCGCAAGGTATTCCTCTATGTCAACGACACGGCCATGTCCGCCCGGATCGAGCATGACCTGCGCAACAAGCTGATCAAATCCGGCCTGCGCATCTACGAGAGCTTCGATGCCGATACCGCCCTCATTTTCTGCGTAGGCGGCGACGGCACGCTTCTGAACCTCATGCAGGAACTCGACTTCCCCGAGGTGCCGGTGGTGGGCATCAACACCGGCCACCTGGGTTTCTTCCAGGAGGTGCCGCCGGACAGGATCGACGAGATGATCTTTCAGATCAACCGGCAAAACTACAGCATCCAGGCCTATCACGCCGTCGAGGCTGTCGTGACGGCCGCCGAAGGTGTATTTCGCCACACGGGCCTGAACGAGATCGCCGTCAAGGGGCTGCCCACCTACCCCGTCCACCTGAACATCTCCATCAACGAATCCTTCGTCGAGCGCTTCAGCGGCGACGGCGTGTGCGTCGCCACCCCCGCCGGCAGCACGGCCTACAACTACTCCCTGGGCGGCAGCATCGTCGACCCCCGGCTCAACCTCCTGCAGATGACACCCATCGCCCCCATGAACAGCGTCGCCTACCGCTCCTTTACCTCCAGCATCCTGCTGCCGGAGAGCGACACCCTCTCCATCCGCCCCTGCACGAAGCGCGACGACCGGCTGACCGTGGTATATGACGGCCGCATGGCCGAATACGAGGCGGTCCAGGAGATCGCCATCCGCCTGTCGGAGAAGCGCGTCAGCGTGGTCCGCTTCGGGTCCCTCAACTTCTGGGACAAGGCCACGAGCAAGTTCCTGTGAGGCGGAGGGCCCTATGACCGAATTTACGCACACCGTGACGCCGGACGAGGCGGGCAGGCCGATCCGAGATATTTTGCGAAGAAACTTTCACTTCTCCTCCCGCCTGATGACCAAGCTCAAGGCCGGAGACCTGATCCTGCTGAACGGAGAGCCCATGCCCGGGTGGGTGCCCGCCGCAGCCGGAGACAGGATTACGGCCCGGATGCCGCAGGAGACAAGCGACATCGCCCCAGAGCCCATCCCGCTCGACATCCTCTACGAGGACGCGTACCTGCTGGTTCTCAACAAGCAGGCCGGTGTGGCGGTGCATCCGACGAAGAACAAGCCCTATCACACCATCGCCAACGGCGTCATGCAGAAGATGCTGACGGACATGGAAAAGGGGTCGGACCCGGCCGCCCCGTACAAGATTCGATTCGTCAACCGTCTGGATATGAACACGAGCGGTCTGCTCCTCGTGGCGAAAACCGGCTATGTGCAGGAGGAGATCATCCGCCAGATGCGCGCGAAGGAGGTCGAGAAGAAGTACCTGGCCGTCGTCACGGGCGTGGTCTCGGAGGAGGAAGGGGTCATCGACCTGCCGCTCGGGCATCCCTATGAGGACGAGATCGAGCGCTGGGTGGTGCCGGAGCAAAAGGGCGGCGTGTCGGCCGTCACCCGCTATCGCACGCTGCGACGCTTCCGGGAACATACTCTGCTCGAGCTCAGCCTGGAGACGGGGCGCACGCACCAGATTCGCATACACCTCTCCTATATCGGCTACCCCATCGTCGGAGACCATCTCTACGGGCACGGCGACCCGTTTCTGTACCGGAAGCTCCACAACATCCCGAAGGATGTGCACGAGGAGCACATCTCCCCCTACATCGACAGGCAGGCGCTCCACGCGTATGAGCTGACGTTCCGCCATCCCGTCAGCGGGGCGCGCATGACATTTCGGGCGCCGCTGCCGCAGGACATGCGGGACCTGCTGGCCACCGTGGCCGCGCTGTGAGGCGCAGCCGGCGGGCATGTCCCCGGCTGGCGCCTCGCGGCCGCCTGTCTCCATTTATTCTCACCTATTCTCGTCGTCTCGTCTTCGCGGGGCGCTCGCGCAGGCGGCGCGCACAGACGCCCGCCCCGTGCACGCAGGTCTGCACGATGAGCATGCCCGCGGCGATGGCGACGGCCAGGAGCAGGGTCTGCAGGCCCTGCGCGATGAACAGGTCCCAGCGCGTATCCATCGCATACCGCATGGTCTGATACAGGCCGCCGCCCGGAATGAGCGGGATGGAGGCCGTCACCAGAAAGACCGTGGCCGGGCAGCGTCTCACGCGCGCCAGGATCTGGCTGTAGACCGCCAGGACGACCGACGCCAGAAAGTAGGATGTCACCTCTCCCACCCCCATGGATTGAAAGAGCAGGACGGCGCCCCAGGCCAACATGCCGCCGAGCATGCACCAGGGCAGGTGCCGGGCGCGGGCGTGAAAGCGCAGCGCATAGCCCAAGGTGCCGACCGTGGCCGTCACCACCTGTAGGATGCGCGATACCGCGGCGGCCTCCCCCGCCTCGCCCGCCGTCAGCGCGAAGCCCCAGGCGATCGCGATGCTCAGCACGAGCGCCTCGCTGGCCCGCATGAGGCCGGAGATGGTGTCCCCGCTGAACATGTCCCGGATGGAGCCGGTGAAGGCGACGCCCGGAATCAGGAGCATGATGATGCCGATGTTGATCATCGCCGGGTTCACCGGAAGATGCAGCGCCTGCAGGACCAGATTGGACAGGAGCCCGCCCAGGAGACTCAAAAGGACCGTCACCAGGTAGCTGTTGATCTCCATGCCGCTCAGCACCCGGTCCGCCACGAACAGGATGGCACCGATCACGCCGGCGCAGACGGCATCCAGCGGGTTTCCGCCGAAGAACAGGGAGAGCGACGAGGCGATGAGAACCCAGATGCCCATGTCCTGCAGGAGGCTGTGTGGCTTCATCGTCCGCACCGCATCCAGCCTCTCGTGCAGCTCCTCCGGCTCCATGCGCTGGCTGCACGCCTGACGCGACAGGTCGTTGAGCCTCTCCAGCGCCTCCAGCTGAAAGCTGATGCCGCGGATCCTTCGCGTCTGCGTGATGGAGCCGTACCCCGGAAAATTGGCCGTCACCACGATGCTGGTCGTGATGGTGAAAACCTCCACGGGGTCGGCGCCGTAGGCATAGCAGACGCGGCGGATGGTATCCTCGACGCGGGATACCTCGGCGCCATACGTCAGCAGGAGTTCCCCCAAGTCCAGTGCCGCTCCCACCAGGGCCGCCAGTCGGCTGCCGTCCTGCGCGCTCGCATCCGGCGCCTGCAGCCCGCCGGCCGAGGTCTGCCCCTGCGCGGCGGCTGTATTCCGACCCTGCATGGCATCTGACGACGCCATCGCTTCCTCAGGCCGG
>CAZDUM010000013.1:18982-21007 GCA_964508645.1 uncultured Oscillospiraceae bacterium
CTCTATCCGCTCTGTTCCTTCTCGTTTCCTCATCTCATACTCACATTCCGCCGCACATTCCCATCCCGCCTATGCCATCAGCGGACGGAGGGCGTCGGCGGCAGCAGGCAGGTATACAGATTCCCCAGGACATCGGCCGCCAGGAGATGGACGGTCCCACGCGCCTCAGCCGCCGTGCGGACGACCTCCCAGGTGGTGGGCACTGTCCCCTTCTTCGGCGCGAGCATGACGGCCTTGACGCGATGCGCCCTGCCATCATACGCCGGATCGACGGACCAGGCGGCGATCATCGACACCGACTGCCCGCAAAGCGCCTCGGCGACCGGTTCCCTTTCCGCGTCCGCAAGGCCGTCGAGACCCGACGCCGAGCGGAGCAAAAGGCCCCCAAGCTGCACGCTGGTGCGGATGTACTTCGCGTCGATACGCATGTCACGCCGGACGGCGCGAATCTCCCCCTCGTAGGAAGGCACGCCGGCCTCGGTGCCATCCACATCGCCTCCGCCAACCTGCGCGGTCCTCCCGTCTCCGGCCTCGGCGTCCGCCGCGCATCCAGCCGCCGCTGCGCCAGGCTCCCCCGATTCTCCGTCCGCGTCCTCCCGATGCGGCCCGATACCATCCTCGAAACCGTCCGCAGCGCGAAGCGCCCGCAACCACCGCGTCGGCGCCGCGATCCCCGCCTCCGCCAACCTTTGCGCCGTAACCGAGACCGCCAGCTTTTCCTGGTCGCAACAGATGAAATGCCGTCCCGCCCGCCGCGCCGCCACCGCCAGCGTGCCCGACCCGCAGAAGAAATCCGCGCAGATGTCCCCCTCGCGGCTGCCGGCCTCTACGATGCGTGACAGGAGCGCGAGCGGTTTCTGCGTGGCATAGCCCGTGCGCTCCGCCGCCGTCCGCCCCACCATGTCGATGGGCCACACGTCCTTCATGGTGACGAGCGTGTACCAGCCCGTCTCATCCTCGTACTCCCGCACGCCCTTGAAGCGATACGGCTTCAGTCCGCGGTTGTAGGACTTTTCCTTCGGCGGCTTGAGATAGTAGCGCGACGTCTTCCCGTAGAGGAGGATCGTGTCGTGCTTGCGGGCAAAATGCCTCTTTCCGGCCCCGCCGGACTTGTAGGTCCAGACGATCTCGTTGATGAAGTTTCGCGCCCCGAAGATCTCGTCCAGCAACAGGCGCACGTAATGGGCGGCGTGCCAGTCGACATGCACCCAGACCGTCCCCGTATCCGATAAAAGATCACGAACCAGGAAAAGTCGGCATGCGAGCATTTGCAGGTATTGCGCGAGACCCTTTTCCCAGATGTCGGTGTATGCGTGGTGGCGGACCCTCGTGGCGTCGGGCAGTCGCACCGTCGCATCGTAGCTGGACTTCGTGAAGAAAGGCGGGTCGATGTAGACGAGCTGCACCTTGCCGGCCATCCCCGCCTCGCACAAAAGATACCGCATGTAGGCGGCGTTCTCGCCCTGCACGAGCTGGTCCTCCCCCTCATGCGCGGCGGGTGCTTCGTCCGTCCCGTCTGTCCTCTCCATCGGTCTCGCCGGTGCAACGTCCCGCGGCAAAGCGGGGCTTCGAAGCACGGTGCCGTACCTGCCGGCTATCGTCTCCTCGCTGTCCCGTCTCCCCGCCTCCAGCACCTGCGGTAGATATTCCAGGATGCCCATGTACGTGCCTCCTATGCTGCCAGTGCATCGACCCTCGTGCCGTCACATCCATGCCGTTCCATGCGGCCCGCCATATCCGACCTTCGGGAAACCTTCCCTATCCCAGAATCCCAAGGTGCTCCAGCAGGATTTTGAGCCCGATCAGGATGAGGATCAGGCCGCCGGCCAGCGTGGCCTTGTCCTTGTAGCGCGCACCGAAGCGATGTCCGATCAGGACGCCGACGGCCGACAGGCAGAAGGTCGTCGCGCCGATGAGCAGGACCGCCTGCAGGAGATTCACCTCCAGGAAGGCGAAGGAGATGCCGACCGCCAGCGCGTCGATGCTGGTGGCCACGGCCAGCGTCAGGACATCCAGCATGTTCAG
>CAZDUM010000013.1:21107-24436 GCA_964508645.1 uncultured Oscillospiraceae bacterium
TATCGCGAGCGGCACCATCGGCCACTTTCGCCGGCTCCGGCCCCTCTTTTCTCTCCCGAAGCGCATCGAAGACCATCTTCCCGCCGATGATGCACAGGAGTGCGAAGGCGACCCAGTGGTCGAACGCGGAGATGAAGACCTCGAACTGCCGTCCCAGAAAATAGCCGATGGCGGGCATCAGCGCCTGAAACCCGCCGAACAGTATGCTGATGATGAGCAGATGGGACACGCGAAGACGGCGCATTTCCAAGCCCTTGCAGATGGCTGCCGCGCACGCATCCATGGAGAGTCCCACACCCGTCAGAAAAATCTCGAAGAGTCCCACGTCCCATTCCTTCCTTCACACCTTTGCGCGCACCTTCGGTGCTGCATGCACAAAATTCTATCCCATGAGGCGCATATTTGCAAGCCCTTTCTTGCGCCCGCGCGGCTGGCGCGCAGCATCCCCGCGCAGCATGAAAGCTGGCGTACCGCTTGGGGACATCGCGGCTGGCGCGTGCAGCGCGAACGAAGAACCGCGACGTTTGCCGCAGAGGCGCCTTCGCGTTTTTGAAACTTCGCCAGATGCGCGAAGGACGGGGCGTCACGAATGACGCCCCGTCCCTCGCTGTCAAACCGCCGAACCCCCGCCGGGCGGGCCGCCTGCCTACGCAGGCAGACGGTCCGCATCCGGCCTGTCCGCGGCCGCAAATGTCAGAGGCTCCTCGCCCCGTCCGGCGTCGATGGTCAGATTCTGACCGTCGTGCAGGCTGCCCTCGATCAGCATGGTCGCGATCTTCGTCTCCACTTCCTTTTGCAGATACCGCTTCACCGGTCTCGCCCCGTACTGCGGGTCGTAGGCCCTGCGCGCGATCGTGTGCCGCGCCGCATCGGTCAGCACGAGCGTGATGTCGCGCGAAGCCAGCCTTTCCTGCAGAGAAGCGAGTGACAGACTGATGATCTCCTCGATCTGCGACAACGTCAGCGGGTGGAATAGGATGGTATCGTCGATCCGGTTCAAAAACTCCGGACGGAAATACTGCTTCAGGAGCCCCAGCACCTCCTTCTGCACCGCTTCCGGAATGTGCCCGGAGGCGTCGGTGTTCGCCAGGAGCTCGCTGCTGCCGATGTTGGAGGTCATAATGACGATGGTGTTCTTGAAGTCCACCGTCCGGCCCTGGTTGTCGGTCAGCCGTCCATCGTCCAGCAGCTGCAAAAGGATGTTGAACACATCAGGATGCGCCTTCTCGATCTCATCGAAAAGGATCACGCTGTAGGGTTTGCGTCGCACGGCCTCCGTCAGCTGGCCGCCCTCCTCGTACCCCACATAGCCTGGCGGCGCGCCGACGAGCCGGGAGACGGTATGCTTTTCCATATACTCGGACATGTCGATGCGGATCATGTTCCGTTCCGTGTCGAAGAGCGCCTCGGACAGGGCCTTGGCGAGTTCCGTCTTGCCCACGCCCGTAGGTCCGAGGAACAGGAAGGACCCGATCGGTCTGTTCTCGTCCTTGAGGCCGGCCCGCGCCCGCAGGATGGCCTCGCTGACCGCCTGTACGCCCTCGTCCTGCCCGATGACCCTCTTGTGCAGGATGTCCGGCAGCCTGAGCAGCTTTTCCCGCTCCGTCTCCACCAGCTTGGCCACGGGGATGCCCGTCCAGGAGGATACGACTTCCGCGATCTCCTCCTCCGTCACCTCCTCCTTGAGCAGCCGCTCGCCGCCCGCGTCGGCGGCCTGCGCCCGCTTCTCCTCCAGCTGGCGGGTCAGATCGGGCAGCGTGCCGTATTTCAGCTGCGCCAACTGCTCCAGGTCGTACTTGCGCTCCGCTTCCTCGATCTTCAGCTTCACGTCCTCGATCTGCTGCTTGAGCGCCTTGATCTCGGCGATCTCCTCCTTCTCAGACTCCCAGCGCGCCCGCATGCTGGCATTTTGCTCCCTCAGCTCGGCCAGCTCCTTTTCCAGGGCGGCGAGGCGTGCCGCCGAAGCCTTGTCCGTCTCCTTGCCGAGCGCCTGCTTCTCGATCTCCAGCTGCATGATCTTGCGGCTGCACGCGTCCAGCTCCTCCGGCATGCTGTCGATCTCCGTGCGGATGCGGGCCGCCGCCTCATCCATGAGGTCTATGGCCTTATCCGGCAGGAAGCGGTCGCTGATATACCGGTCGGAGAGGGTCGCGCAGGCGATGAGCGCGCCGTCTGCGATCCGCACGCCGTGATGAATCTCGAAGCGTTCCTTCAGACCGCGCAGGATGGAGATGGTGTCCTCCACCGAGGGCTGGTCCACGAGCACCTTCTGAAAGCGCCGCTCCAGCGCCTTGTCCTTCTCGATGTACTGTCGGTACTCGTCGAGCGTGGTCGCACCGATGCAGTGCAGCTCCCCGCGGGCCAGCTTGGGTTTCAGCAGGTTCCCCGCGTCCATGGAGCCCTCCGTGCGGCCGGCGCCCACGATGTTGTGCAGCTCGTCGATGAAGAGGATGATCCGCCCCTCCGACTTTTCCACCTCGGCCAGCACGGCCTTGAGACGTTCCTCGAACTCGCCCCGGTACTTGGCGCCCGCGATCAGGGCGCCCATGTCCAGCGCAAAGATCGTCTTATCCTTGAGGCCCTCCGGCACATCGCCGCTGAGGATGCGCTGCGCCAGTCCCTCCACCACGGCCGTCTTGCCAACGCCGGGTTCCCCGATCAGGACCGGATTGTTCTTCGTCCTGCGGCTCAATATCTGTATGGTGTGCCGAATCTCCTCGTCCCGCCCGATGACCGGGTCCAGCTTGCCCTGTCTGGCCATCTCCACTAGGTCTCGGCCGTATTTTTCGAGCGCGTCGTAGGCGTCCTCCGGATTCTGGCTGGTGACGCGCTGATTGCCGCGCACCTTGGAAAGGGCGGATAGAAAGCCCTCCTTGGTCACCTGGAAGCGTGCGAACAGCTGGCTGCTCGGCGTGCCCCGTTCGGAGAGCAGCGCCAGGTACAGGTGCTCCACGCTCACATACTCGTCCTTGAACTGCGCGGCCGTCTCCTCCGCAGAGGTGAGGAGCGCGCTCACGCGCCGGGAGAGGTAGACGTTGTCGTGCGCACCGCCCACCTTGGGCAGCCGGTCAAGCTCGTCCCGCAGGGCCTGCGTGAGGCCGGCCGTGTCCACGTGCATGTACTGCAGCAGCCGGATGATGAGGCTGTTTTCCTGCGTCAAAAGCGCCAGATGCACGTGCTCTCCCTCGATCGTCTGATTGCCCAGAGAGATGGCGAGCTGCTCGCTGTCCACCAGGGCCTGCTGCACGTTCTGCGTATATTTCTCCATATTCATATCGTCATCCCCTTTCGTATTCCTTCCAATCACGGTTTCGTATTTCCTACACGAT
>CAZDUM010000014.1:0-3066 GCA_964508645.1 uncultured Oscillospiraceae bacterium
GCGGCTCGGCGCCCGGCTCAGTCGGGTCCGTCGGGCGGCTCGCCCTCCATCATCTGCTCCACGAAGTCCAGGAAATCCTCGTAGTCGCCGGAGATGAACTCGTAGAGTACGGGGTCCGGGAACTGGTATCTGCCGGCGATCTCCACGTAGCGGAAGTAGTTGGAGCGGAAGAGGTCGCGCTCGAGGGCTTGGATGCCCGGCTCCGAGAAGGAGGAGAGGATGAGCTGGCCGAAATCCGTCGCGTAGTACGTGCCCTGCACATCCTCGTTCAGGAAAAACTCTCGCCGGGACACGTGGTCGTTGTGGGGATGGAAGACCATGAAGAGGGTGCCGTTGTCGTGGAAGCTCATCATCGAGCGGCGGGACATGGCGGTCGTGTTGTGCATGAACGGCGGCGCGTCCTCCACCACATCGAAGACGGTCACGTATTCTGGCTTGGTCAGCATCATGGCCGCCTCCGTCTCGGAGACGCGGAAGCAGGATATCCGCTCGAAGCGCACGACCTGCAGATGATCCAGCGTCACCTGCGTCACGACCAGGCTGTAGGCGTCGTCGGTGGCGATCAGCGACTCACACAGGTAGGCGGTATGCGTCTGAAAGGTGCCGAAGTCGGCGTCGGCGCTCGTGGCGTAGTAATCGGTGTTCATCCCGCTGGTCGGGTCGGGCGCCGGGTCGATGGTGTTCTTGAAGAGGGTGGCCGGTTTCAGGTCCGGGAAAAGGTCCGTGCGCACATAGTGTTTGGTGAGGAATTTGGCGGCCGTCCGGTCCTTGCAGAAGCAGCGCATGAGAAAATAGTTGATGACCTGATAGGGGGAGTCGATCGTCGTGCACTGTTTGGCCATCAGGGCATCCCGCTCCGCCTGATCGGGCTCCAGGCGCGGGGACAGCAGGAAGGCGTATTCCGAGGTGTCGCCGGGCAGTTCCAGCCCCAGGGAGATCGTCAGCTCGACGTATTCCTGCACCAGCAGCCGGACCTCGCGCTCGTTGAGCGGGACCTTGACGCCGCCCAGACCGCCGAACAGATTTTCCTCCTCCTCCCGCAAAATCTCAAGATCGTTACTCTCCTCGTCGTCGGCGATCAGCACGCTCTCATAGGTGTCCAGGCCGTATTCCTCGGCATCGAAGTAAAAGAATTGATGCAGCTCGGTGTTGACCTCGTTGTCGGGCAGCGTCCAGTGGACGTGAAGGCCCACCACGCCCATGAGGCGCGTGTCGGTGACGAAGGCGGACCGAAAGACCTTGGGGCCGTGGCCGACGGTCTCGTCGAGGCCCCCCTTGAGAACTGTGAATGGCGCGTGCTTGGTGGCCAAGGTGTGAGAAAACTCCTTCCTTCGCTGGTGGTGCGGGAGAGTGTCCAAAGGGTGCTTCGCGGTCGCCCCGCGCCTCCACCTTTGATTTCAAGGGCGCTTACGATGGGCTGACGATATGGTTTGCCTCCGCTTCGGGGCCGCGACCGGGCACTTCTTCGCGGCCGCCGCCCACCTGCCAGCTGCGCGTCTCGGCAGCGCGCCCGGGTTTTCGGACGCTCTCGCGGGGGCGGCGCCCGCCCCTTTTCTATACAGTTATATATACCAATTCAGCAAAAAAAACAATGGTGGGCGCGCGTTTTTTTCGATTCCCTCTTGACTATTGAACGCTCGTTCAATTATAATGGGGCTGACGGATAGTTGAACGGCCAGTCAATCATTGTGCACAGGCAGGCGGGCCGCGCTACGGGACGGCACGGGTGCCGGAAAACACCGGTGCCGAAAAGAAAGAGGGAATCACGATGCGTGCGAATATCCTACGATTGGCGGCAGGCGCCGCGACGATGGTGATAGCAGCGCTGCTGCCGACAGAACCGGCGTGGCTGCAGCCCTTGCTCTTCCTGGCCGCCTATCTCATCCTCGGCTACAAGGTGCTGTGGGAGGCCCTCTGCAACATTCGCCACGGCGAGGTATTCGATGAGAATTTCCTCATGTGCATCGCCTCCATCGGCGCGTTTCTGCTGCAGGAGTATCTGGAGGCGGTGGCCGTCATGCTCTTTTACCAGATCGGCGAGCTCTTCGAGGATTACGCCGTCGACCGCTCCCGCAGGAACATCACGGACCTGATGGATATCCGCCCCGACACCGCACACCGCAAGACGGAAAACGGCCTGGAGACGGTGCATCCGGAGGCGGTCGCCGTGGGAGAGACCATCGTCATCGAACCGGGCGAGCGCGTACCGCTGGATGGCGTGGTGACGGAAGGCACATCCGCGCTGGATACGGCGGCCCTGACGGGAGAGTCCATGCCCAGGACCGTGACGGTCGGGGACGAGATTCTGAGCGGCTGCATCAACGGGGGCGGGCTGCTGACGGTGCAGGTGCAGAAGGTGTTCGGCGAGTCGACCGTAGCCCGCATCCTCGACATGGTGGAGAACGCCTCGATGCGCAAGGCGAAGACGGAAACGTTCATCACGCGCTTTGCGCACATCTATACGCCCGTCGTCGTCGCTGCGGCGGCCGTGCTGGCCATCCTCCCGCCGCTTTTGATACCGGGCGCCGCCTTCCGCGACTGGGTGTACCGGGCGCTCGAATTTCTCATCGTATCCTGCCCCTGCGCGCTGGTCATCTCCGTGCCTCTGAGCTTCTTCGGCGGCATCGGTGCCGCGTCCCGGTCCGGCGTGCTCGTGAAGGGGAGCAACTATCTGGAGGCCATCGGCGGCGCGAGCTGCGTGGTGATGGATAAGACGGGCACCTTGACAAAAGGTGTCTTCGAGGTGGAGGATGTGCAGCCGGCGGATGGTTTCTCAGCGCACGCGGTTCTGGAGGCGGCGGCGCTGGCGGAGAGCTTCTCGACGCATCCCATCGCCCAGTCCCTCAGACGGGCCTTCACCGCCTGGGAGAAGCCGGATGGGGCGGCGGCGGACGGCCCGTGCGCGCCGGCAGCCGCCGTGCCCGCCGGCGCGGAAAAATCTGCCGCGGCGGATGGCGCCAGCGATATGGCGGCGCGGGAGGGCGCTGCGGGTTTCGCCCCGGCCGAGGCTGCCGTGCAGGATGCCGCTCGTGCTGTGACGGCGGGCGGGATGCCCGCAGATGCCGC
>CAZDUM010000014.1:3166-4602 GCA_964508645.1 uncultured Oscillospiraceae bacterium
CGCGTCGACCCGAGCAGCGCCTGTAGAGAGAGCAACCGCGCCGGAGCGAGCAGTGCCTGTAGAGAGAGCAGCCGCATCGAAAGGAATAAGGCGCATCAGAGGGAATAGACCGCGTGCAGCAGCAGAGCCGTTACGGGCAGCGTCACCATGGAGAGAAGCGTGGTGAAGGCGACGATCTCGGCCGCCAGAGTCGCGTTTCGCCCCGCCATGCTGGTGACGGGCACGCTGGCTGCTGCGGTGGGAAAGGCGGCGCCGAAGATGAGCGCCACCTTGAGCGTGGCCGGCAGGGGCAGCCAGTTGACGGCCAGGAAGGTCAGAAGGGGAAGGAGCAGCATTTTCAGCACCGAGAGCAGCACGAGTTTCCTGTTCTTCAGGATGCCGAGGAGGTTGCTGCTGCCGAGCTGAACGCCGATCAGCAGCATGGAGAGCGGTGTCGTGGCGTTCCCGATGAGACTGACGGCGCTCTGGAGAAAACCCGGAAGGTGCAGGCCGCTGAAGAGCATGAGCATGCTCAGAGCCGCCGCGATCGTATTGGGATTGACCAGATAATGCAGCGTGGACCGCAGATCGACCCTGGCGGTATGACCGTAATCGACCTGAACGAATCCTGCGGAGTACAGATATATGACCAGAATGATCTGAAACAGCACCATCAGGTAGAGAATGTCCTCGCCGAAGAGCGCCAGCGTGATGGGAAATCCCATGAACCCGTTGTTGATCGTGGAGAAGCAGAACATGTAGACGCCGGCATCCTCCTTGGGGACATGCAGGACATGCAGGCACAGGAACCTGGATAGAACGAAGGTGCACGCGAAGAATGCGACGGCGCAGGCCAGCATCTCGGCCGTGAGGGTGCCCATATCCTCGCGCAGCGTCGTCGAGGATATGGAGTCCAGGATCATGCAGGGGCTGGCGATGCACATCAGGAGATCCACGAGATACTTGCTGGCTTCGTCGGGTATGACATGGCATTTGTTGGCGATATAGCCGACGGCGACGATGAGGAAGATGGATAGGATATTGCTGACGCTGACGAGCATGCCCTATGCGTCCCCCTTTGACGTCCGCGCGGGGGCAGGTGCCGGGGCATGTGCGTCCGCATCGGCCTCACCGCGCAGCTTGTGCTCGATATGCGTGAAGGCGATGTCGAGCAGATCGACCACATGCTGATCGTCCAGCGAGTAGTAGATGTTGCGGCCATCCCGACGCGACTTGACCAGCCCCTCCCCCTTTAACAGCTTCAACTGATGTGAGACGGCCGATTTGGTCATGCAGACGGCCTCGGCGATGTCGTTAACGAAGAGCTCACCGTCGGCGATGGCGCAGAGAATCTTCATGCGCGTCTCGTCTCCCACCACGCGGAAAAATCCCGCCGCATGCGGTATCAGTTCCTTGGGTATGTCTCTCATGCGGGATCGTCCTCCTTTACCTATCGC
>CAZDUM010000014.1:4702-8762 GCA_964508645.1 uncultured Oscillospiraceae bacterium
CCATGTCTACCTGTTTCAAACCCGTATCCTCTCTTTCATCCCGGCCAGCGCCTGCCGGCCGCGCTGATAGTAGCCTTCCATCTCCGCCGGTGGCACCATGCTGCCGCCGGTGGCCCAGAGGATGTGCGTGGCATCCCGCATCCGCCCCGTCAGCGCATGGGTAGCAAGGTATGCCGTATCTGCGCAGAGGAGGAAAGGCCCTGCCTGCGACGCGCAGGCGGAGGGCTCGATACGGATGCCGCAGCTGTCCGAAAGGGCTGCCAGGAAGGGATATAGCTTCTCATCCTCGATGGTGTAGCAGCCGGACAGCAGCGTCTCCATCATCCGGCACACCAGAGCGGAAGCCCGGCCGACGGCCAGGCCGTCGGCTTCCGTTCGGCCGTCCAGGCCCAGGTCGTAGACGGAAATGCGATTTTCAAGTCCGGTCATCATGCTCAGGGTCATGCAGGGCGCATGGGTCGGTTCCGCGAAGAAGATGTGCACATCCGGCCCGAAGATGGTCTTGAGGCCGAAGGCCACGCCGCCCGGCGCGCCGCCCACGCCGCAGGGTATGTACACGAACAGCGGGTGGGCGGCATCGACGGCGATGCCGTCGTCCTCAAGCTGCCGCTTGAGGCGCCGGGCGGCGACGGCATACCCCAGAAATAGGTCCGTCGAGGACTCATCATCCACGAAGTGGCAGCGCGGGTCTGCCGCCGCGAGGCGACGCCCCTCCGCCACGGCCTTCTGATAATCATCCGGATACTCGACGACGTGGACACCCCGGCTGCGCAGCAGATCCTTCTTCCACTGACGCGCGTCGGCGGACATGTGAACGGTGACGGAAAACCCCAGCGCCGCGCTCATGATGCCGATGGACAGACCCAGATTGCCGGTGGAACCGACCGCCATGGAATACCGACTGAAAAAACGGCGGAACCTCTCCTCCGCCAACACGCTGTAATCGTCCTCGTAGGAGAGCATTCCACCCTCCACCGCCAGCGTCTCCGCCACCTTGAGCACCTCATAGATGCCGCCCCTGGCCTTTACCGAGCCGGAGATGGGCAGGTGACTGTCACACTTCAGGAGAAGGCGCCCCGCGACGGGGCCATAGGTCGCTTCCAGATAGGGCTTTACCGCCTCAATATCCTTGAGAGGCGATTCGATGATGCCACCCAACTCCGCCGTCTCCGGGAAGACCCGGGCGATATACGGCGCGAAACGGGTGAGGCGCGCATCTGCCTCATCGATATCCGCGATCGTCAGAGGCAGAGGCGAACCGTCAGCCCGCCGTAGCTGATTCGAAGGTGCCGCAAGGTAGAGCGGGTTGGTCCAATAGATCTCCTCACCCCGCTGCAGAGCCGCCAGCTTCGGATTGGTCGCCAGCATTTCATCGATTCGAACGCCCCCTGCGGGCTTGCATTGTGCAGGCATCGTACATCCTCCTTGTGCGTGCGCCTCAGCCGCGATGTGCGCCTTTTCCCATGACCGAAATGGTCGATGCTCGGCACCACGCACTCTCCCATGCGAACGCCTTCGCCGTGATGCGATTCCATGCAAATTGCGGCCTTGCGGGCGCCGCGCACCCCTCTAAGCGGATATCCGATGCACACGGACCCCGACATCTCTCATACGAACGGTTACGAACTTCTGCGGATATGAATTTCGCATCACGGGACCATTCTACCACAGCTGCGCCGCCGGCGCCAGAGGAAAAGCATCGATTCCCATAGAATCCCACAGGAGAATCCCACGGAAATCCCATGGGGCCCCATGCCCCATAGGCGCTCCGGGAATGGCACGCACGGGTCACGGGCACGGGTCTCTGCCACAGGCTCGAATCTCCTGGACATCCCATCCATATCGTGCTATGCTTTTCACGGAAACGCCCGCCCTCAGGCGCAGGCGGTCGGACAGATCAGATGGGCTGATGCAAACCAGAGGGACCGAACGGATTGAGCGGGGCGGCGGTCCAACCAGCCGGTCGTCCCAAACGGACCAATCCAGGTCCAGCCCGACCGCCCTGAACGACCCAACCAGAGGTTAGTCCGACCGCCCCGCACGGATCATCCCAGCCGGCCGTCCCAAACGGACCATCCAGGCCGGCTGCCACCCCCACCTCAACCCACCCAGAGCAGGAGGAAATCCATGAGAGAAGAACATGTGCCGCCGCTGCCCGACATCGACCGGATCGGCAACCAGGCCCTGTGGAAGGGCTGCGGCTACTCGGATGACGACATCAGGCGCCCCCTCATCGGGATCGCGAACGCGTTCTCGGACATGGTGCCAGGCCACACCTCGCTGCGCACCCTCGCGCAGCATGTGAAATACGGCGTATACCGCGCGGGCGGCACGCCGGCGGAGTTCGGCGTGATCGGCTGCTGCGACGGCCTGGCGTGCGGGCACAACGGCAACGACTACGTGCTGCCCTCCCGCGACAATATAGCCGACAGCATCGAGATCATCGCCAGCGCCCACCGCCTGGACGGGCTGGTGCTCCTGGGCAGCTGCGACAAGATCGTCCCCGGCATGTTGATGGCGGCCGCGCGGCTGGATATCCCCTGCATCTTTCTGGCGGGCGGCAGCATGCTCTCCGGTCCCGCCTTCGAGGATATAGAGAAATCGGATACGACCAGCGTCAGCGAGGCGCAGGGGATGATGCAGGCGGGAAAGGTGGACGAGCTCGCAGTTCGGCATCTCTCGGATGTCTGCGGACCGACCTGCGGCTCCTGCCAGTTCATGGGCACCGCCAACAGCATGTGCTGCCTGGCGGAGGGCCTCGGCATGAGCCTGCCCGGCAGCGCCCTGATTCCCGCCGTCTTCAATGAGCGGCTGCGGGCGGCGGAGCGCACCGGCGAGACCGCCGTGCAGATGGTGCGAAGCGGCCTGACGGCCCGCAAGGTCATCACCCGGGATTCCATCGAGAACGCGATCATGCTGATGATGGCGACGGGCGGCTCCACCAACACGGTCATCCACACCTGCGCGCTGGCGCACGAGCTGGGCATCCCCGCAGGTGAGATTCTGGAGGCCTTCGACCGGTACGGCGAGGAGATCCCCCTGCTCGCCAAGATCAATCCGGCCACGCACGCCTACGATTCGGTCGATCTGTACTATGCCGGCGGCGTCCCCGAGGTCATGCTGCAGATGCGCGATCACCTGCACCTCAGCCAGATCACCGTCACCGGACGCTCCCTCGGCGAGGAGCTGCGGGATTTCCGCAATCCATACCCCCCGAATCCCGACCTCATCCGCACCATGGAAAATCCCCACAGCACCCTGGGCGGCATCGCCATCATGCGCGGCAACCTGGCACCCGACACCGGCGTCTCCAAACCCGCCGCGGTCATGCCGGAGGTTCGCCGTTTCACCGGTCAGGCGATCTGCTTCGACTCGGAGGCCGCATGCGAGGAGGCCCTGCAGGCGCGCAGGATCAAACCCGGCCATGTGGTCGTGATTCGCTACGAGGGACCGAAGGGCGGCCCCGGGATGAAGGAACTCTACAAGCCCATGAAACTGCTGCGTGGACAGGGTCTGGCCTCGTCGACCGCGGTCATCACGGACGGGCGATTCTCCGGCACCAACGGCGGCTGCTTCGTAGGGCACATCTCACCGGAGGCCGCGGCGGGCGGGCCACTGGCACTGGTCGAGGACGGCGACAGCATCACCATCGACATCATGGCCAAGACACTGACGCTCCATGTGAGCGATGCGGAGCTGGCACGGCGCCGGGCCGCCTGGGTCTACCATCCGAAGCCGATGAGCGGGTATTTGAAGAGGTACGCCGCGATGGTCTCCTCCGCGGACAAGGGCGGCATCTTAGAGGTGCCCGATTCGATTTGATCGGGACGAAGACAGGTGCAGGGGCGAGGACAGGCCCAGGAAAAGGTTTCTGCGCAAAAGATCGGCGCGTCGGTTGTTTCGGTTTTCGGAGGCGGCGAGATGCGCGGGCGGTTCGATATGCACAAGCCCCACATCCCGGCGCGCTGCCGCGGCCTTTCATCACGGCCGGACCATGCGGCCTTTCACGGACGGCCCGACCCCGGCGCCAGCCGCCACATCGCTGCGGCAGGCGCTGCGC
>CAZDUM010000014.1:8862-12621 GCA_964508645.1 uncultured Oscillospiraceae bacterium
CCGCATATCCCGCGGCGCCTCGTTCGGCCGCCCGCCGGCCCCGCCCCTCACTTGGAGACGGAGCAGTGTATCCACAGCAGCGTGGCCGGCTTCGGCGAGATGTTGCACCAGCTGTGCGTGTCGGTCCCGCGATAGTAGAAGGTATCCCCCGGGTGGAGGATGTACGGCTCCTCATCGTTGAGCTTGATCTCCACCACACCGGTGAACATGTACAGCATCTCCTCCCCGTTGTGCGCATGCGGCACCAGATTGCCACACCCCGGCTCCACCTTGCAGAAGACGGGGTACATCACGTGCTCGCGCATGTCGACGAGGGACCTCAGCTCCACACCCGGATCGTTCTTGAGCTTGAAGACATCCCCGCACCCGCTGCGGACGACATGGTTGTCCTGCGTCGTCGGCTTCATGAAGTACAGGGGATTCTCATGGTAAAAATGCGCGAGCTGGTTCATCAGGTCCAGCGACACGTTTCCCCCGTTCTCCAGGTTGCAAAGGTGCGCCACGGAGATGCCGGTGGCGCGGCTGACCTCATCCAGGGTATAGCCCTGCTGTTTCCGAATCTCACGCCACTTCTCGCTCAGCAGTTTGCGGGAATAGCAGCTCTCCTTCTGCTGCTCCACATAGGTCTCCACATCCGAAGCGCTCTGGGCGGGCAGGAGCATCTTGATGGCCTGCGCGCCCATATGCTTCTCCATGGAGTATTCCTTGATCTTTTGCAGGGTGGCGATATCGTCCAACGTGAATATGCGATAGTTGTTTTCGGACCGGCGCACGGTGATCAGGCCCGCCTTCTCCCAGTTTCGGATGGTGGCCGGGACCACGCCGATCCGCTTCGCGACCTGATTGATGGTAAAGGTGATGTTGTCGTCGTGTTTCTCGGGCATCGGAATATCCTCGGTTACAGCAGGCGGATGCGGGCATCTACGGCGCAAAAGCTCTCTCGTCTGCGGTCATAGATGAGCGGGTTGATATCCATCTCCGCGATGGTCGGCATGTCCAGGAGCAGCTCGTTGACCCGCATGATGATCGTCTGCAGCTGCTCCACATCCACCGGCTCACTGCCCCGGTAGCCCGTCAGGACGGGCGCGCAGCGCAGCGCGCCGAGCATGCGCGCAGGGTCCTGCGGTGCCAGCGGCACATGACCGAAGGAGACATCGCGCAGCAGCTCCACCAGCGTGCCGCCGAGACCCGTGAGGATGGTGTGCCCGAGCGCCCGGTCATAGCTGGCGCCGATGATGACCTCCACATCTCCCCGCACCTCCTGCTGCACCTGCACGCCCCGCAGCCCCGGGAACTTCGTCTCCCAGGCCGCGAGGACGGCTGCCAGTTCCTGCGGGCTCTCGATGCCGAGTCGGACGCCGCCCGCATCCGACTTGTGCACGATGTCCGGATGGTCGATCTTCGCGACGACGGGATAGCTGACGGAGAGCGCGGCGGCGTCGCCCCCGCAGGGAAGGTACGCCGATTCTGCGACCGGAATGCCGTACAGCGCCAGGAGGCGGAAGCAGTCCGCCGGTTCCATGTAGGCGCCGGGTTCGCATTTTGCCAGCAGCGCCCGCGCCTCAGCCCGCACCGCCGAGGAGACGGCGCAGTCGTACGCCGGTGCCGCCTTTCTCTCCGGCTCCACCATATAGTGCATGGTGCGCACCATCTGGTCCGGGAAGGAGAAGGTGGGGATGCCACCCCGGCGCATCACCGCCCGGCCCGGCGCCCCCAACGTGGGGCCGAAGAAGCAGGAGAAGATGGGGATGGGCGTGGCCCGCAGGATATCGACCATGGCCTGCGCCACCTCCCCCGTATCGATGGTGGCCGGCGGCACGCAGTCCACGATGATCGCATCGTATTTCCCGCTGTCGATCATGGCATGCGCCGCGGCGGCGTAGTGCGCCGGCGGCGCGGGCGCGACCAGATCCAGCGGATTGTGTGTGGAGGCCTCCGGCAGCAGCTTCGCCGCGAGCGCCTTCTGCTCCGCCGCATCCAGTTCCGGCAGCGTGAAGCCGTACTTCACCAGCGCGTCGGTGGTCAGCGTACCCAGGCCTCCGGCGTTGGAGATGATGCCGACCCGGTTCCCCTTGAGACGCGGCATCCTGGTCATGGCGGATGCCAGCAGGAAGGCGTCCTCCAGGTTCTCCGCCCGGATGATGCCGCACTTTGCCAGCAGCGCCTCCGCCGCATCGTCGTTCCCGGAGAGACTGCCGGTGTGTGAGCTGGCGGCCGCCGCGCCGGCAGCGGTTCGCCCGGATTTTACCACGATGACGGGTTTGGTGACCTGCGACATGACGCGCTCGAACCGGTAGGGCTGCGGGATCGTCTCCATGTACATGCAGATGATATGCGTGTTGGGGTCCGCCTCCAGCAGCGGCAGCAGGTCACAGAAGTTGATGTTGGCCATATTGCCCAGGGAGGCGACGACGGAGAAGCCCACATCCAGCTCCTCCGCGAAATCCAGCAGGCTGGCGCCGAGCGCGCCGGACTGCGTCAGGAAGGCCACATGCCCCGTCGGCGGCGTCTGCGAAAGGATGGTCGAGCTGAGGCGCACGGCCGCATCGGTGTTCGCGATGCCCATGCAGTTCGGTCCGACCATGCACATGTTGTATTTGTCGACGATCTCCAGCAGCGCCTTTTCCCGCTCTGCGCCCTCGCCGCCGATCTCACGGAAGCCAGCCGTGATGCACAGGAGCGCCGGTACCTGCTTTTGCCCGCACGCCTCGGCCACCTCCAGGACGCCGGCGTAGGGCACGGAGATCACGCCCAGGTCTATCGTATCCGGGATGTCCATAACGGACACATAGCCGGGCACCCCGCACACATCCTCTCCCTTGCGGTTGACGGCGTAGAGCCTGCCCGTATAGCCGATATCCAGCAGGTTCTTCACGATGGCGTTGCCGATGCCGGGCCGCGCGGAGGCGCCGATCACCGCCACGGACGCGGGGCGCAGGAGCTTGTCGCGGTCGCGCAGGTAGGCCGGCTTGTTCTCCTCCCAGCTCTCCATGGTCAGCCCGGCGGGGCAGGGCTCTCCCTTGTAGCACAGCTTACCGTCGTCATCCAGAGCGAAGTTTCCGAGGGCCAGCTCCAGGATGGCCCTGGCGCCGGTCAGCCGGCTCTGCTCGTTGACCAGCTTCAGGTAGTAGCTGAAGCGCGTCTCATAGTCCGGATGCAGCGTGTAGTCCACCGGCACCTTCGGGGAGCGGACCAGGAGCGGACCGGCGTCGAGCTCCTTGGTGGCGAGATGCGCGCTCGAACGCAGATACGGCATGTTCCGGTCGAAAGCCGCTTTGATGCCGTTCGCGCCCGCGAGCAGGCGGTGGCCGTTCTCATCGGTCACCGCCAGGTCGGCGGGATGGACGTTCACCACCAGGTAGCGGTCCAGCACCACATCCGTGGTCGCCCAGACATAGCCGGCCAGGAGGATCACATCCGCCCGGAACTTCTCGATCCGCGCCATGGCCTCCAGGTCGTAGGAGGCGCGCAGCGTCCTGTCACGCAGCGGCGTGTCGCGGTCGGCGTAGTAGCGCCGTATGTCGATGGCCTCCCACGGGATGCCGAGGCGCTCCGCCGTCGTGACGGCCTTCGCGTCCGGATTGTCGGCGAATATGCCGACCACCTCGAAGGGGCAGCCCTCCGGCGTCTGCTCCATCTCCTTTTGCAGTTCATAGGTCTTCCAGAGCGTATTGCCGGAGCCGGAGCAGTACCCCAGCACCCGCAGTCTGCCCTTGGCGGGATTGATGACAGGTCTTAGCATGCGTGTTCCTCCATACC
>CAZDUM010000014.1:12721-21720 GCA_964508645.1 uncultured Oscillospiraceae bacterium
AGTCTGCCCTTGGCGGGATTGATGACAGGTCTTAGCATGCGTGTTCCTCCATACCGTATCGCATTGATTGCATTTCTCTGTTATCCGTTATCTATTGGATAAATATCCATCAAATGAATATCTATCAAGTTTATCGAGTTCGTGGCGCCTACCGATCACGCGCCGCCGCACGTAACGCGCACGGCGAACCCCACGGCATCGCATCGCTGCAGCCGCCGCCATTTGCCGTGACTACAATGCCTGCAAGAACGCGATGACCGTCATGGCTGTAGTTGCCGCCATTACTGCAAAAACTCGCGGATCGCCTCGCTCAGAAGCACGATGCCGCGCTCGATGTTCTCCTTGGACGGCGTGGAATAGTTCAGCCGGAAGGAAGGCGACGGCGCGGTGTCGTCCACCATGAAGGAGCAGCCGGGCACGAACGCCACACCCTTGGCCGTCGCGACCCGCGCGAGCGCCATGGAGTCATAGCCCTCGGGCAGCGTGCACCACAGGAAAAGGCCGCCGTCCGGCCGCGTATAGGTGACGCGCTTGTCGAAATGCTGGTCCATCATGCCGAGCATCAGGTCGCACTTCTCGCGGTAGATGCCCCGGATGCGCTCGATATGCGCCGGCACATCGTAGTTGTTCAGGAACATGTCCACGGCGATCTGGAAGAAGATGTTCGTATGGCAGTCGCCCACCTGCTTGGCGACGATCAGCTTCTCCATCAGCGGCCCCGGTGCGCAGAGGAAACCGATGCGCATGCCCGCGGAGATGATCTTCGAGTACGAGCCGTTGTAGATGACGATGCCCTCCGTGTCCATGGACTTGATGGTGGGGATGTCCTCCCCGCGGAATCTGAGCTCGCCGTAGGGATTGTCCTCCAGGATGATGACATTGTGCTCCACGCAGAGCTCATAGACGGCCTTGCGCCGCGCCAGGCTCATGGTCTTGCCGCTGGGATTCTGGAAGGTCGGGATGAGGTACAGGAGCCGCACATTCGGCTCCGTCTCGATGGCATGCCGCAGCGCTTCGAACTCGATGCCCTCCTCGTCCATGGGGATGCTCACCACATGGGCGCCGTTGGACTTGATGGCGTTGATGCCGCTGACAAAGGAAGGCTCCTCCACGATCGCGGTGTCTCCCTCGTTGCAGAGGATCTTCGGCGTCATCTCCAGCCCCTGCTGCCCGCCGGTCGTGATGATGACATCGTCGAAGTCCCGGCCGATGCCGAACTGTTCCTTCAATCTCCTTTTGGTGGTCGCGCGCAGCGCCGGGTAGCCCTCGGTGATGCTGTACTGCAGCGCCTCGATGCCCCGCTCCGCAAAGATTTTCTCGGCGATCTCGTGCATCTCCTTCACCGGGATGGCCTCGTCGGAAGGACTGCCCGTGGAAAAGGAGATGATGTCCGGATTCTGGGCGACGATCTTCAGGATCTCGCGGATCGCGGAGGGTTTCACGTTCTGAATGCGATTCGAAAATGTGTAGTTCATGGTGCCTTCGTCCTTTCTGAAAATGTTGGCAGAGCCGGGCGTCTCCCGCGTGCGCCCTGCTGTATGGGCCCAGTATACTATTCTTTACTAACATTGTCAAGTTAATTGGTAGGGTTAGTAAATTTATTTCTGCCTTATTTCCGCTCTCCGCGATTTCAGCGCGCCATGTCCGCCCCGCGCCCGCCGCACGATGTCCGCATCATCCGCTGCACCACCGAAGCGCCCGCACGATCGCGCGGCCCGCCCGCCCATCTTTTGCTCCGTAGGCATCGCCCTGATGACCGCACGGCCCGGCGGTCCCATCTTTTACGCAGAATAAACAGGTTGCCCGCCCTCACCGCAGACCGTTCGTCCCCCTATCCGGTCGCCCCGCGAACCGGCCGATTGCCGCGCCGCCCATCTTTTATCCGGCATCACGCGAGGCTCGCATATCCCGAAAATCTGCCTAATAACTTTTCATAACTTCCATCCAATAACTTTATAAATTTTGTTGACAAAGTTATTGAAATATACTACATTGTAACTATCAATTCCGCCGCGTACGGCAAGAGCAGGCGGAGACAGAAAAGGAGAATACGAATGGCCTACAAGGAAGAAGGAAAATGGTGGGTCAGCCCCGCCAATTTCGTCAAGGAAGTGACGGATACCTGGAATTTCCCGTCACACATTGAAATCCTGGACACCACGCTCAGGGACGGCGAGCAGGAGCCGGGCATCATCTTCACCAAGGAGGATAAGATCGAGATCGCGAAGAAGCTGGATGCCGCCGGCGTGCAGCGCATCGAGGCGGGCTGTCCCATGACATCGGACGAGGACGCGGCCGCCATCAAGGCGATATGCGAACTGGGTCTGCATGCGAAGATTTACTGCTTCGTCCGCGGGGTTCTCAGCGATATGGATGCTGCGAAGGCCTGTGGCGTGGACGGCGTCATCATCGAGGTTCCCGGCAGCGAACAGATGCTGCAGGGCGGCATGCGCTGGGGTATGGAAAAGGCGATCAAAGCCGCGGCCGAGGCCACCCGCTATGCACACGAGCTCGGCATGCTGGTCACATTCTTCCCCTCCGACGCCTCTCGCTCGGATATGGATTTCCTCTCCACCCTGCTGAACGGCGTCCTGGAGTCGGGCGGGTACTTTGACTCCGTCGCGCTGGTCGACACCTTCGGTGCCTTCTCCCCGGAGGGCGCGGTCTACATGGTCAAGGAACTGATCCGCCGCGTGGGCAAGCCCGTCGAGGCGCACTTCCACGAGGACTTCGGCATGTCCGTCCCGACGACCATCGCGGCCCTGCAGGCCGGCGCCGTCTGCGCACATGTGACCGTCAACGGCATCGGCGAGCGGGCCGGCAGCTGCCCCCTGGAGCCGCTCGTGATGAGCCTGCAGTGCCTGTACGGACAGGATACCGGCATCCGCTACGAGAATCTTTTGGACCTCTCCCGCGAGGTGGCGGCGCGCTCCGGCAAACCCGTACCCTCCACCAAGGCGATCGTCGGCGATCGGCTGTTCGGCTGGGAAACGGGGCTGCCCACCGGATACTGGCAGAAATCGCGGGACATCAACCCCCTGATCATGATGCCTTACCATTACAGCATGACCGGACAGCCCGCGCCCCACATCTACATCGGCAAGAAGAGCGGTGCCGCCAATGTGGCGCTGGTCAATGAGCGCCTCGGCCTGCCCGCCATCGAGGACAGGGACAAGGTCGATGCCCTGCTCCAAAAGGTGAAAGCCCTCTCCATCGCCAACAAGAGAGACCTCACCGACGAGGAATACATACGGCTCTACAATGAAGTAAAATAGATCCATCATCGCTGAAAAGCACGAGGGTGCTTCATCGGAATCATCCAAGTCAACAGACCGGCAGATCGCCCGATCAGCGGATCGACAGATCAACCGCTCGGCGGGTCGGCAGGTCAACGGATCAACCGATCGACGGATCGATACAAGATCGACAGATCGACCGATCGGCAGATCAACAAGGAGAGGAGAATTATGGCAGAGAAATCAAATGAGACCCTGCAACCCAAGCGGGAACAGTGGGGAGGCCGATTCGGCTTCGTCATTGCGACCGCCGGCTCGGCAGTCGGTCTCGGCAACATCATGAAGTTCCCCTACATCACCGGTATGAACGGCGGCGCCGCCTTCCTGGTGGTGTACATCATCGTCATGCTGGTCGTCGGTGCCGGCATGCTGATGTGCGACTTTCTGATCGGCCGCAACGGCAAGGCCAACGCCGTCGCCAGCTACAAGAAGATCAACGGCAAGTTCGCCTGGATGGGCTACCTGGGCATCTTCAGCGCCATGCTGGCCCTGTCCTACTACGCCGTGTTCGGCGGCTGGATGCTCTACTACATCATCAACTCGTTCGGTGCACTGGCCCACATCTCCCCGGATGAGGTCGGCAACTTCTTCGGAGACTTCACCGGCTCCGTCGTCGGCCCGCTGATCGGCACGGCCGTGTTCCTCATCGCCACCATGGTGATCGTGATGGGCGGCGTGAAGAAAGGTATCGAGCGCGCCAGCAAATTTATGATGCCGGCCCTGCTGGTCATCCTGATCATCCTGATCTTCCGCGCTGTGACGCTGCCCGGTGCCGCGGAGGGCATCGAATTCTATCTGAAACCCGATTTTTCCAAGATCAACCTCAGCGTGTTCGCCGCAGCCGTCGGCCAGGTATTCTTCTCACTGAATGTAGGTACCACCGGCATGGTCAACTACGGCAGCTACCTGAGCGACAAGGAGAACATTCCTAAATCGACGGCCTGGATCGTGTTTACCGATTTCGCGGTGGCCTTCTTCGCAGGCCTCATCGTCATCCCCAGCGCCTTCGCGTTCGGCATCGAGCCCGGACAGGGTCCTTCGCTGCTGTTCGTCACCATGCCTTCGCTCTTCGCACAGCTCCCTGCGGGCGGCTTCTTCTGCTTCCTGTTCTTCGTGCTACTGCTCTTCGCATCCCTGACATCGTCCGTCTCCATCCTGGAGATCTTCGTGCCGTATGTCGCCGAGAGCTTCCCGAAGAAATTCAACCGGAAGAGCGCCTCCGTCCTCGGCAGCATCATCGCCATGGTGCTCGCCGTTCCCGTCAGCTTCAGCTTCGGTATCTGGAGCGATGTGCGCATCTTCGGCATGGATATCTTCACGCTGTATGACAACTTCATCTGCATCATCGCCTACCCGCTGATCGCCATGTGCACGGCCATCCTGGTGGCGTGGATATGGGGTCGCGACAACGCCATGAACGCGATCACCAACCAAGGCGCCATCAAGAGCAAGATATGCGATGTGTGGTTCTTCCTGGTGAAGTTCGTCTGCCCGATCCTGCTGTTCATCGTCGTCCTGACCGGCATCGGCGTCCTGTAAGGGCGTAGCCGTGTACCAGGCCGGTACACGCGGCTCTGTGGGAGATTGGCTGGCCAGCTGACGGCCAGCATCCTACCCGGATCCGGCCATAGATAAGATGCTCTAGATACTCTGGATACTCTGGATACGAGAATCAGCCCCCACCTCCCTGCGCATATGGCGCATCGAGATGGGGGCTGTTATGTGCAGTGTGTTCAAAACACGCGCCCCGACACACCGCGCACCCATAAAGAGCTAACAGCGGAAACGCAAGGCAGCCAAGCGGCATTTCCTGGACACCCTCACGCGGAGGCCGCCGCGCGCTTTTCGCGCCGGTTCCGATACAGGAAGTAGCCGACGCAGAGGAGAATCTGCACGAAGGTGGAGGCCGGCGTCGCCAGGCCGATGCGGAACAGGGTCACCTCCGGCTGGCGGCTCATGATCCAGGAGACCGGCAGGCGCACGCCGAAGGCGCCGACGATGCCCTGCACCATGACGAAGGTCGTGCAGCCGCAGCCGTTGAAGTAGCCGACAAAGCAGAACATGAAGGCGGTGAGCACGCAGTCGATGGCATAGGCCTTCAGATAATCAGCCGCCGCATAGATGACATCGGCATCCTTGGCGAAGATGCCCGCCAGCAGGTCACCGTGGAAGAATGTGAGGAGCCCCATCAAAAGGCCGATGGTCAGGGAGGCGGCGATGCCGCAGGCCAACGCCCGCTTGGCCCTATCCGGCTTGTTCGCACCGATATTCTGGGCGACGAAGGCGGACATGGCCTGCGAGAAGGCGGAAGACACCAGCATGAGGAAGCCGCAGAGCTTCTCCGCCACACCTACGCCGGCCGATGCCGTCAGTCCCAGGCTGTTGACGATGCCGAGGAGGACCAGAAACGAGATGCTGACCAAAAGATCCTGCAGCGCGATGGGTGCGCCCATCCGCAGGATGCCGAGGATCAGGGTTTTTCGTGGGCGCAGGGCATCCCTCTGCAGCGTGAAGGGCAGCGGCCGCCTGCGGATCACGAGCAGGGACAGCACCACGCTCACCGCCTGTGCCAGCACGGTGGCGATGGCGGCTCCGGCCGCGCCGAGGTGAAAGACCGCTACCAGCAAAAGATCTCCGCCTATGTTGAGCAGGCAGGCGATGAAGACGGTCAGCAGGGGGATTTTCGAATCGCCGATCCCGCGGAATACGCTGCCGACCAGGTTGTACGCCACGATGAACAGCGTCCCGGCGCCGCAGATGCGAACGTAGAGGACGGTGTCCGCATAGGCCTCTGCCGGTGCATGCAGAAGGCCGGCGAGGGACGGGGCTGCCGCGATCGTCAATCCCGTCACCGCGAGCGCCATCACCGCGAACAGGATGATGCCGCTGCCGATGATCTGCCCGGCCTCCTCCCGCCTGCCGGCGCCGATCCTGTGGCCGACCTGCACGGTCAGACCCATGGCGAGCCCCGTGATGATCACGGTGATGGTCTGCATCAGCTGGCTGCCGGTGGAGACGGCGGACACATAGACATCGGCCATCGCGCCGCCGAAGCGGCCTACGATCAGCAGGTCCACGGCGCCATACATCGTCTGCAAAAACAGTGCCGCCAGCACAGGCAGGGCGAACCTGAGAAGCGGCATGAAGATCTTTCCTTCTGTGAAATTCTGTATCTGTCTATCCTTCATGGTTTCCACTTCGACCTCATGCGCAGTCTATCGGCAGCTGCACCTGCCCCTCGATCTGCCCCGCGTCCGCACCGGCATCCTCTTCATCGCCGGACTCCTCGTCATCCCGGGCGCGCAGCGTACCCTCCACATCCTCCAGCGGCGGCAGATCCCGGATCGTCGTGAACCCGAAGTACTGCAAAAACGCCTTGGTGGTGGCGTACAGCACGGGCCTGCCCACGGTTTCGGCGCGTCCCGCCTCGCAGACGAGGTCCCGACGCATCAGGCCCTCCATCACGCGGTCGCATTTGATGCCGCGGATGGCCTCCACCTCGGCCTTGGTTACGGGCTGTTTGTAGGCCACGATCGCCAGCACCTCGAGAGCCGACTGTGACAGGCGCCTGGTTCTGACCGGCGTGCAGAGGCGCGTCACATAATCGGCGTTCTCCTCGCAGGTGACGAACTGGAAGCTCCCATCCGTTTCGCGGATGCGAATGCCACGCGTCTCCCGCTCGTATTCCTCCATCAGCTCCCGGAAGCAGCCGAGGGCCTCCTCCTTGCCGATGCCGAGCGCATCGGCGGCCGGTTTGGCCTCCAGCGGTTCGCCCCAGACGAACAGCATGGATTCAAGCGCCGATTTCACGGACTTCCTATCGAGCATTCCTACCTCCCCGCCAGGACATGTGGCGCTGCCTCCTCATCAACCTGCGGATCTTCATCGCCCGCCATCGCGTCCGCGGCTTCCTCGTCTTCGGTCAGGTGGCCGCCGTCGAGTGCGGCGTCCACATTGGGCCCCGGGCTGACCATGATATCCCCATAGGTGCTCTTTTGCTCCGCCTCTGCGATCCGCTCCTTGATCATCTCGAGGAGCGACATGAATGTCACGACCACATCCCGCAGGTCCCCACCATCCGTCACCAGTTCAAAGAAGTGCATGGCATGACCACGGTTCCGCCTGAGCATGTCGGTCATCCGGTGCATGCGTTCCTCGACGCGTGCCCGCTCCCGCTCCACGCGGGTATAGTTTCGGCGCACCGCCTCCATCGTCTGTTTCCTCTGCAGGAAAAGGCGAAAGGCCGCCGCGAACTGGCGGATATCCAGTTTCAGGTACTCATCCGCCTGCGATGTATAGATGGAGAGGTCCTCCTGCGGCTTGCAGAAGCGGCGCCTCGCCGCCTCCTCGCGGGTAGACAGCATCGCCGCCGCATCCTTGAACCTCTTGTACTCCACGAGACGCTGCACCAGCTCGCTGCGCGGATCCTCCTCCACCATTCCCGGGCCGGCCGCCTTCGGATGCGGCAGGAGCATCTTGGACTTCAGCTCCACCAGCTCGGCGGCCAGCACCATGAACTCGGTGCCCACATAGACATCCATCTCCCGCATGCTGTCCAGATAGTCCAGATACTGCGCGGTGATCTCGCTCACATGGATGTCGTAAATGCTCATGCGGGCATTCTCGATGAGATAGACCAGCAGATCGAAAGGCCCCTCGAACGCCTCCAGACGCACCTTGTAGCTCATGCGGCCTCCTTGCTCTCCTGCCAGTTATAGTACAGCAGGGCGGCGACGACCAGGATGCAGCCCACCACCTCGTGGCCGGAGGGAATCTGCGAGAGGAGCAACAGGGCGAGCAGGGTGGAAAAGACCGGATCGCAGGCCTCCCAGGCGGAGACATACAGGGAGCTGACATGCCCGATGCAGAGGTTCAGCACCGCGTGCGTGCCGATCTGGCAGAGGATCGCCATCAGGCCGATGTACAGGTAATCGCTGACCCGGTACCCCAGCAGGGGGGTCCCCGTCACCGCGACGGCCCCCGCGAAGAGCGCCCAGCAGGCGGTGAACACCAGCAGCACATAGACCTCTCCATCCACGCGCCTGCGCACCCAGTCGCCCACGCAGAAGTACAGCCCCATGCAGATGCCGGCGGACAGCGCGAACAGGTTGCCCGGCAGATTTTCACCGGCCAGCATGCGATAGTCGAACCCCACGATCACGGCACCGCCCGCCAGCGCGACCAGAATGGCCGCTGTCGACCGGAGGCTGACCTTGCGCTTAAACAGGAGCAGGCTGACGGCCAGCACGACCAGGGGGTGAAAGGAGGCGAGTACGGAGGCGCTGGCGATGCTGGTCGTCTTGGCCGCCGTAAACCAGGAGAAGTAATGTCCGAACAGAAAGAGGCCCGAAAGGAGGCACCAGGCGAGGTCCTTCTTCGAGACGGCGGCGAGCGCCTGCCGCTTCTCCGCGCGCCCGAGCGTCAAAAGCAGAAAGATGGGGACCGCCACGGTCAGGCGCCAAAAGCCGATGGCCAGGGAGGGCGCATCGATCATGGCGCTCAGCGGGCCCGATGTGGCGCCGCACACGACCGCCAGCACCGTAGCGATGCGCGCGTGACGGGAGATGAAGCCCTTCGACTGCCCCGCCACCGGCGGCTTTTCCTTTTCCTCGCACTCGCCCTTGCCCTTGCTCTTCTCCTGGCCCTTGTTCATCTCATCCATTCGAACTACCTGCCCGCATCCGGCCGTATAGCCTGGCGGCC
>CAZDUM010000014.1:21820-23872 GCA_964508645.1 uncultured Oscillospiraceae bacterium
TTCATCTCATCCATTCGAACTACCTGCCCGCATCCGGCCGTATAGCCTGGCGGCCTCCCCGCATTCTCTCCGCACGGCTCCTACGCCTCATCGCGCAGGGCGGCACCCTGCTCCCCGGCGACATCGCAGAGGAACTGGATATAATCGTTATAGTCCAAAATCAGTTCATCGTAGTACAGGTTCATGCCGCCGGCGACATCTTCAAAATCCGGGGCACCCATGAGCTGCGCGACGACCGCGGCGTTTTCCAGATCGTCGTGGTTGAAGTAAAAATCCTGCTCTCCTGCTGCGGCGTCCACGCCAGACTCGATGCCGGAAAATCCCAGGGCATCCGTCAGATCCCACAGGTGATCCCAGACCTCCGCCTCCCGATCCTCATCCAGCTCCCATCGGACGAGATTCTCATATCGGTACCTGTCTTCCAGACGCAGATGCGCACTGTAATCGAAGATTCCATCCTCCACAGCCTCCCGGATGCGGTCCGCGTGCTCTACCGCTTCCTGGTACTCCGCGGCTTCCCGGGCGCGGTCCGTCTGGTCCAGCATTTCCAGGTCATCCGAGCCTGGGTCGGAAGGGAGGAGTGACGTAGATTCCGAAGCGGGCTCGCGCACGCCGGCCAGATAGTTCGGGATGTATCCGACCAGGATGGAAACGAGCACGATCACGACGAGGATGAGGATCAGGATGGCGGGATGCCGAAGGCGCCGCTGTTTTCCCTCGGTATTCTTCGGCAGGGGCTTCTCCGCGAATCCGCCCTCGTGGTGGTGCCGGAGCTTTCGCCTCGCGCTCTCGACGGCATCCTCCCCGCTGTCCTCCGCATCCTTCCACCGCTCGAAGCGCGCCCTCTTCTGCGCCTGCGTCGCCGGCGCAGCGCTGCCTGTCAGGATTCGATAGGCTTCCTCGAGCTGCCGACACTTTCGGTTCACATACTCCGGATCGTCGGCATAGTCGGCGCTGTCCAGCTTGCGGTGCTTTTCCTCGTAGGCGGCCCTGATCTGCGCCTGGCTCGCGCCCTCCTGCAGCCCCAGCAGGCGGTAGTACTCCCTGTTATCCATGCTCTCCCCTCCCGCCTTCGTCGGTAGGCATTCACCCCTTCGAGCCCATTATACCACAGCCGGCGATGCGCTGACAAGGCTCCCTGAGCCAGCGGTTCAGAAGCGCCACCACCCGCCCGGTGAGGAGCATCGTCAGGATCGTTCCGATGCCGATGCCCGTCAGATGTCCCAATGCCAGGTAACCCAGGCAGACGGACAGGGCGATGCAGCTCAGATCCAGCACATTCTTCCCCAGGCCCAGTCCCCGCTTCAGCTTCTGCCCCAGCACATCGGCCAGCGCATCGGCCGGATTGGGCACCAGCCGCATGCCGACGGTCAGAATGATACCCAGGGCGGTGATGACGATCGCCAGGGCGAGGAGAAGAAGCCTGCCAGCCAGATTTTGCGCCGTGGGCAGGATGACATCGAAGATCCCGATGAACCAGCTGGTCAGAAAGCTGACGCCGATCTGCAGAAGCTGACGGGGCCGAAAGTTCCGCCCGAGAAGGAGCGCCTGCAGGAGGATCAGCACCAGGTACCACAGGAAGGACGTGACGCCCAGCCCGATGCCGGTCATGGCGGTAAAGCAGTAGGCGACGGAGATGACAGGCGCTACGCCCATCGCCGTCTTGGTGTTCAGAGCAATGCCGAAGGCCAGCACGGCGATGCCCAGAAGATAGACCAGGAGGCGGCGGATTCTATACCATGGCCTCGGCGCCGTGTCGTTCACGCGGCTCTCCTCGTAGAGTTTTTTCATACATACCTTTCATACTCATAACGCATGCGCCCGCTGACGCCCTGTGCGGCCCCATGCGGCCCCTGCATCGAGCGATGAACCAGCAAAAGATCACGTAGCGGGCGATCTCTCGCATCGCGGGAGTTCGATTCGCCAGACATCGTGGTTTGCGAAAAGTGCCCCGCCTAAATTCCACACGCCGCGGGATGGCGCATAACGAAGGCCGGAGAAGGCGCTCTCCCTCTCCGGCTTTTCTTCCTTCGCTTGCCACCCGCTGCCTAT
>CAZDUM010000015.1:0-3325 GCA_964508645.1 uncultured Oscillospiraceae bacterium
GCGCCGCCGATTCCGAGAGTCTTACGGATGCCGCAGAGTGCTTCGCAGGAGGCTTCGCTGCGCCGCTGGAAGGCGTATCGTCCGGCGCGGCTGCCTTTGCCTCGCGGGAATAGACGGGGTCAGCCTGCACGGCCTCGTCCGTCGCAAGCGCCGTCATAAACGCCGGCGTGGTGCCTCCCATCGCCCGAACCGCATCCTCCGTCGTGACCACCCCGGGCAGAATCCCTTCCGCGATGTGCGCCGCCCCGGTGGTGTAGAAGCGATTTCCGGAGAAAAACGCCCTCGGCGGCTCCTCGCAGACCCCGCTCCCGTCGAAAAACAGGAGACACCGATCGGCGTACCGGGCGCAGAATTCCACATCATGGCTGACCATGACGATGCAGACACCGGCACGCAGCAGGGCCTTCAGGATGGCGGCGAACGTCTGCTTGAAGCGGGCATCCATCCCCTTCGTCGGCTCGTCCAGCAGCAAAATATCGGGGTCCGTCAGGAGAACCTTCGCCAGCGCGGCCCGCTGCTGCTCACCCCCGGAGAGGTCGTAGGGATGCTGCGCCGCGCAGGGCGTCAGCCGGCAGAGCGCGAGCATTTCCTCGATGCGGGCCTCGGCCTTCGCCTTGGGCCATTTCTTCCCCTTCAGGACATCCGCCAGGTCCTCCCGCACCGTCTTCTTCACGAACAGCGATTGGGGATTTTGGGGGAGGAGGGACACCCGGCCGGAGACCGTCAGCCTGCCCCGGTAGGGTTTGCAAAATCCGGACAGCACGCGCAGCGCGGTGGTCTTGCCCGTACCGTTGCCCCCCAGCACGCAAAGCATCTCTCCGGCATGGGCCGTCACGCTGAAGCCCTTCAGGATATCCGGCGCGTCCTTCTCGTAGCGGAACCAGACCTCCTCGGCCCGCACGACCGCCTCTCCGTGTAAGGACGGAATCGGGGTGTCCGGGAGCGTCTCCGCCGGATGCGTCTGCAGATATTTCCGAAGAAAAGTTCTCCCCTCCGCGGTGCTGACGGGGCAGGGGGTATCCGAGGTGCTGGCGCCCCATATCTGCATGGCCGCCGGCATCGCCAGGAACATACCGTGTCCGGTGCGCCGCAGGACCGCGCCCACCTCGGACGGCGTCCCCACGGCAAGCAGGCTCCCGCTGTCCATCACGGCAGCCCGGTTTGCCAGCGGCAGCGCCTCCTCCAGCCGGTGGTCGGCGAGGACCACGGTGGTACCCAGCTCCCGGTTGATGCGGTGCAGGGTCATCAGGAAATCCGATGCGGCGATGGGATCGAGCTGCGCGGTCGGCTCATCCAGCAGAAGCACCTTCGGATGCATGACCATGACGGATGCCAGATTCAGCAGCTGCTTCTGACCGCCGGACAGTTCGGCGGTGCTTTGATAGAACCAGTTCTGCATCCCGAAGAAGGACGCCATCTCCGCCACCCGCCTGCGGATGGTCGGCGTATCCAGGCCCAGGCTTTCCAGGCCGAAGGCCAGTTCATGCCACACCTTATCCGTGACGATCTGATTCTCCGGCGACTGCATCACGAACCCGATGAGAGAGGCGCTCTCCCGCAGCGACAGACGCGCAAGCGGCGCCCCCTGAAAGAGCACCCGACCCGACCTCTGGCCGTGCGGCGCCAGCTGGGGCTGAAACTGCCTGAGCAGGGTGGATTTTCCGCAGCCCGAATACCCGCAGAGAACCAGAAAATCGCCCTCCTGCACCGACAGCGTCAGGTCGCGCAGCGCCGGACTTCGCCCCTCCGGATAGGTGAAGGTCAGATTTTCGACACCAAGGATTTCCATTTGCGTTCCTCTCTGCCGTCCAGAAACAGCGGCGTGATGCATAGAGCCAGCGTGACGAGCTGGATGCTGACGGGAAGGGGCCCCACGAGCACGCCGCGGATGCTGGGATACCATCGCCAGGACAGGCCGCCCGCCAGGCTCCCGCAAAATATGTACAGGCCGCAGAATGCGAGCCAGAGGAGCAGTTTTTTGTCCCGCGCGGTGAAGCGGTAGATGGAAAAGGATGTTCGCCCGTGGAGACCCCAGCCGCGGCTTTTCATGCTGTCGGCGGTTTCGATGGCGTTCTCCAGGGCCCAGGTCACCGTCGCCGAAAAAGCCGAGAAGGCGCTCTTCAGGCGCCGAAAGAGCCCCGCATCCTCCCCGCTTAGCCCGATCCCTTCCTGGGCCTCGCGAACCGTGTCGAACTGCGCCTTGCAGCGGGGCAGAAACCGCAGCGCCATGCTGAGAAGCAGCGACAGGGCGGGGATGATCCGGCCGAACAGGTAGATGAATTTATCGCTGGTCATCACCGCCGTGAAGCAGCTGAACCAGAGCAGCACCGCCGCGAACAGAGTCGCGGCGGCGATGCCGTAGAGAATGCTTTCCAGGGTCAGAGGATTCCCCCTGGGCAGATAGCACAGGATCGTGATCCCCTGATGGTTGAAGACGGGATTGATGATGACGATCATCAGCACAGCCGGCAGCAGGAAAGCGCCCGCAGAGCGGAGAGCCTTCCGCTTGCAGACTTTTGCCGCATACGCGGTGGCGCCGAGGAGGGACAGAAGCAGGAAGCCCGGGTGCATGAAAACCATGGAGAACCCCAGCACCAGCACGAAGTAGACCAGATTGACCAGGGGATGATAGTCCGAAAACGTATCCCTTCCGCGCATCGCTTCCGCCTCGCTTTCTCTTCGCATCGCGACAGCCGGTTCACATCATGGCAGCCGGGTTTCGCCCTCAGCCCAGGTAGACATCGCCGATGTCCCGCCCTAAGTCACAGGTATAGCGCCACTCCACCGTCTGGCCCTCCTGCAGCGTATACAGGCTGCATCCGTAGTTGGGATACCAGCCGTCCACGCGATACATCCAGCCGGAGAGGGAGCCGCAGTCAAACTCGTAGAGATTCCCGATGCCCTCCACATAGATGCTGTTGTACATCGGGGTAAAGGAGGATTCCAGCTGGATCTGATTCTCCCTGCAAACCCGCTGCAAAAGGTCGAACACCGATTCGCCCTCGTAAAAGATCACCTCCTGGGCCGGCAGGAGGATGCCGTCTTCCGGCAGCACGTCCAGCTTGTCCGGGTTCAGGTCCTCCAGGTGCTGCAGGATCGATGTGCATTCGATGGAGAGGGTGCAGGTGTGGGCCTCCCGCGATTCCAAATCCTCCTTCGACGCATCCGATTTCGAGGAATTGTGAATCTCCTCCGGGGATTCTGGCCACGGGTTATCCGACGGCGCGGGGTGCTGCGGGTCGAACTCCGGTCTCTCCCAGGAGCCGCTTTGCGCCTGGCCGCTCTGGGAGCCGCCGCTCTGCGATGCATCGCCGGATGCCGAACC
>CAZDUM010000015.1:3425-4739 GCA_964508645.1 uncultured Oscillospiraceae bacterium
GCCGCCGGCCGATCCCGCACTCTCCGGCTCCCCGTCCGTGCGGATTTCCAGGGCTCCGGTCTGCTCGAGAGGTGTGAAGCTGAGGATGCAGTCCTCCTTCACGGTGAGGCTGGCGCTTCCCACCTCCTCCTCGCCGGATTCCGTGATCCGGTACACGGTGCCGCTGTCCGCGCCCCACGGAGAGGGCAGCGTGATCGACAGTAGGGGCCTGAATCCGAAGTTTTCCTCCGACAGGAAGCGAAGGGAGACCAGATCCTCCGTCGCCTCCGTGATCTCGATGCCGAGATTCAGTGTCCTCGCATCTGCGATGTCGCCGGGGATGTCGCTGCCGAAGATCGTCCAGGTGTAGGGAAGGCCGTTCGCCTCGCCGTAGAACGTCACGACCTGGTTTTCCTCCCGCATCGTCTCCAGGGTGGAGGCGGGGATGATGCCGTCAGAGGGAATCTCGACCCTGTCCCCCAGAGAGGCCGGACGGGTATGCAGCGCGTCGCACCCGCTCAGTATGAACAGGATGCAAAATATGTTAAAGGCTGTTAGTATGCGTTTTCTCATGCGTTTTTTCATCGGTACGCCTCGCCTATCCTCCGCAAAGATTCAAAGTCCAGGATGCGGTGCCCGGCGCGAAGGAATACGATATGCGGATGCAGGTCCGCAAAGTTTCAGATGGGCACGCCGCGCATGGCGCGCGGAGCGGGTGTGGCATCGCGAAAGACACACCCGCCCCGCGAACCTGCACGGGTATGTAGCTTTACATTACACGGTTTTACCGGATGGTTCTCCACGCCTTCGTGGAGTAGCCCGTATAGACCTTACGCCCGTTGACCACCTTGTAGGCGCGAATCTTGTAGTAGTAGGTTTTCCCCGTCTTCAGACTCTTGTTGTTGGTGTAGGATGTCTTCGTCGTGGTGAAGATAGGCTTCGTCGTATATCCGGAGCTCTTCTTGGTGGAACGGAATATCTCATACCCGTCCGCATCCAGGTCCTTCGGCACATTCCAGGTGATCTTCACGGCCCGCTTGCCGTTTAGTTTCGTCTGCCTGGAGGAGGATTTGATGGCGCCCTGCTTGACGCCCTCGAAGGCCCGAATCTCCGCCTTTTCCTCCGCTGTGTCGATGGCATCGATCTCCTCTTGCGCCTGGGCCAGGAGCGCGTCGATCTCCGCCTGCGTCGTCGCCTTGGCGATGTCCTCCTGCGCCTTCTTCACGATGGCGTCCACCTGTGCCTGCTCGTCGCTCTCATAGCTTTCCGCCTTCGCCGCCGTCTCCACGGCTGCTGTCGCCGTGTTCTTCGGACTCGTCAGCGGATCCGCGGGTG
>CAZDUM010000015.1:4839-6266 GCA_964508645.1 uncultured Oscillospiraceae bacterium
TAGAGGGAGGACTGCCCGTTCAGGAACCGGAAGTAGGAGACCAGCGCATAGTACCCCTGCTCGGTAGCCATACCGTTGAGCGCGCCATCTTTTACATGGCAGAAGCCGCCTCCGTCCACGGCGAAGCTGCACACCGCGTCCACGATGCTCTGCCCGTTCTTGATGAATCTCGCATCGGTGTGCGGGTCTATGCCCAAGGCGGTCAGCGCCACCAACACCTGCGCGGTGGACTCTACGTTAGACACAACGCCGCCCGCATACCGGGCGGAGACGCAGCTCCCGTCCGCAAGTTGCGTCTCGGACAGGGCCGTAAGCGCCCTGTCCACAGCCTCCTTGACGTCGGACCTTGTGTTGTAATAGGGTGCCAGTGCCTGGATGGTCATGCCGGTGATATCGGGGTCCACGAGCGGATCCGCGTCATCCGCCGTTCCGGTCAGCGACCACATATCGTTTTTCTGCTGCTTTCCGAGGATGTAGTCGATCAGATTTTCCCTCGTCACCTGGGTCGTGCCACCCGCCGGCATGGTCGGAATCTCATATCCGCCGGCGTCCAGGGCGATCAGAGCCCAGACCGGCCCGTTGATCCCCTGCCATGTCACATAGTCCAGATCGGTGAGCCCCATCAAAAGGTTATGCCCGCCCACATCGGTCACATCCTTTCCGATGGCCGTCAGAGCCAGGATCACCCGGGAGTTGTCCGTCGATTTGGCCCGGTGAAGCTGCTCCTTCTCGTTCGCCTTACTCGCCACGTATGCGGCGGCGGTCTCGTAGTAGGCCTCCTTCTGTGCGTCGGTCATCCTGCCGGCGCGGGCCAGGCCGATCACGATCCATTCCCCGCCGGTAGAGCCGACGATGAGGCCGGGATCATCAGCCTTTTGAGAGAGATAGGTGCCGGTGCTGTCGTAGATTTCGCTGCTTCCCGTCGCGGGTTCCGCGGCCAGCGCGCCCGCCGTCGCGGAGAAGACCATGAGTATGGCCAGGACCGCGACCATCGTCTTCTGTAGGATTTTTTTCATATACATCCTCCTCCTCTTTGCCGCGGCCACAAAAAAGCCGCAGCCTGTCATCGGACTGCGACCCGTTTTCGTCCTCGTCATAGTGAAAAGAACGCTCGGTTGTTCCCTAACCGAATCGTCCCCAATGGTATCGCGCGCATGTCTTCCGGCTCATGGATCATCACGCGCCCCGGCCTTCCCAAGGTCGTCCTGCGCCGACAGCGATCCTGCTCCGGCAGCAACTACGTCCTCAGTGGCATCGTTGGAGGCGCACTCCCCAAAATACGGCGGCGGGCCCGCTCAGGATTCTGACCTGATTCCATCTTAGTCGCTCCCGCCCCGGTGGTGGCGGCGAGAGCGAAACGCGCGAACCGTTCTCTATCCGAAAAAAATGATAGCATTCCACCATCACCGCTGTCAAGGCATATTTTT
>CAZDUM010000015.1:6366-9572 GCA_964508645.1 uncultured Oscillospiraceae bacterium
TGTATGCGGCCGTGGCCACAGTGTGTGTAGATCGCGTAGAGAGCATGGAGAATGCGTAGCATACAAAGGCGCGTGCAGATATAATGTGGGGGTAGAGATGAAGCTCATTTCCTGGAATGTGAACGGCCTTCGGGCCGCCATGGACAAAGGCTTTATGGATTTCTTCACGGCAGCAGACGCGGACATCTTCTGCTTGCAGGAGACCAAGTTGTCGGCCGGCCAGCTCGAGCTGAGACTGCCGAAATACCACCAATACTGGAATTACGCCGAGAGGAAGGGATACTCCGGGACGGCCATCTTTTGCAAAGAAGAACCGCTGTCGGTGACCTTCGGCCTGGGGCAGGCCGAACATGACCGGGAGGGACGCGTCATCACCGCCGAGTTTCCGGACATGTATTTCGTCGCGGTGTACACGCCAAACTCGCAGGACGAGCTCAGGCGCCTCGCCTATCGCATGGACTGGGAGGACGCGTTCCGCGCCTATCTGACGGCGCTGGCGGAGAAGAAACCGGTGGTTGCCGCGGGCGACATGAATGTAGCCCACCAGGAGATCGATCTCAAGAACCCCAAGACCAACCGCAGGAATGCAGGTTTCACCGATGAGGAGCGGGGCAAGATGACCGAACTTCTGGACGCCGGGTTCATCGATACCTTTCGCTTCTTCTATCCGGATGTAACCGGTGTCTACTCCTGGTGGAGCTATCGCTTTCAGGCCCGTTCCAGAAACTCCGGGTGGCGGATCGACTATTTCCTGGCCTCGGAGAGCATGCGGGACAGGCTGGCGGGCGCGAAGATTCATACGGAGGTGTTGGGCTCCGATCACTGCCCGGTGGAGCTGACGCTGCGGGACGAATGAGGAAACTGCAAGGGAAGCGTCTGGAGTGAAGGGTTAAAAAGGTAAAACATGGATAAGAAAATTTTGGTCGGAGCCGCTGTCGTCGGGCAGTCCGGCGGGCCGTCCTCCGTCATCAACTGCTCGGCCTATGGCATCATCAAGACCGCGCTGGAAAACCCCAACATCACGATGGTGTACGGGGCGCATCACGGGATCAAGGGCGTGCTGGACGATCGTCTGATGATCATGGATGTGGAGGATCCGGAGGAGCTTCGGTACATGCTGCAGACCCCGTCCTCCGTGCTGGGCTCCTGCCGGTACAAGCTGGCGGACCCGGACGAGGACGACACGGACTGCCGGCGGATCCTGGAGATCTTCCGGAAGTACAATGTCCGCTACTTCTTCTACAACGGCGGCAACGACTCGATGGACACCTGCAACAAGATCTCCAAGTACATGAAGCGGGTCGGCTACGAGTGCCGGGTCATCGGCGTGCCGAAGACCATCGACAACGATCTGATGGGCACGGACCACTGCCCCGGGTTCCCCTCGGCCGCCAAGTACATCGCTACGGCCGTCATGGAGATCAGCCGCGACTGCCGGGTCTACGACACGGGCATGGTGGCCATCATCGAGTGCATGGGACGCCACGCGGGCTGGCTGGCCGCCTCCTCGGTCCTGGCGAGCCTCAAGGGGGATGGGCCGGACCTCATCTACCTGCCGGAGCGGGATTTCGACATGAACCAGTTCATCACCGACGTGAAGCGGGTCTATGAGGAGAAGGGCGACTGCATCGTGGTGGTGTCCGAGGGCATCCACTATGCCGGCGGCACCTTCGTCTCGGCGATGAAGATCTCCGATTTCGACGGGTTCGGCCACACGGAGCTGGGGGGCGTCGCCAACCGGCTGGCGGAGGTGGTCAAGGGGTCGATGGACGCCAAGGTGCGGCCCATCGAGTTGAGCCTCCTGCAGCGCTGCGCGGCCCACTGTGCCTCCGCCACCGATGTGCGGGAGTCCTACATGTGCGGCGAGGTGGCCGTCCACGCGGCGGTGGACGGCGTCACCGACAAGATGATCGGGTTCCACTGCAGCCGGGATGAAACCGGATACCGGTGCAAGCCGGCGCTCTATCCCCTGAGCGAGGTGGCCAACACCGAGAAAAAGGTGCCGGACGCGTGGATCAACGAGGCCGGCAACTATGTGACCGGGGAGTTCGTCGACTACTGTCTGCCCTTGATCCAGGGGGAGGCGGAGATCATCAAGGAGGACGGCCTGCCCAGGTTCTCGTGGATGAAGCGGGTCTACGCGCGGTAGGGCGAGCGGCCGGCACAGCAGGACCGTGACCGCCGCACCCCAAGCCCCGCCTGGAAGGGAGGATGCCCGATGAGACGAAAGCAGGGACCGCACCCCGGCCGGCGCATCGCGCTGCTCGTGCTGGCGGCGGCGATTCTGGCCTTTCTCCTCTCTCCGCTGAAGAATTATCCCGTCAGCCTCGCCGTGATGCGCGTCTACAGCCACATGCACTGGGAGGACAGCATCATGGCGGAGAAGGGGATCGACCTCAGCATCCCCGGCGGCGGGCGCACCGAGGAGACGGACTGGTATCCCTTCGTCATGGCTTTCAACGATACGGCGGGCTTCCGCCGCTTCACCGGGCAGGACGCGCTGGAGCTGACGATCCTGTACAACTTCCCGGCGTTCGATATCGGACGGGGTTGCAGCCGCCTGTACGATCCCGCCTCCCCCTATTACGGCGGGTTTTACGGGGCCTATCTGGTATCCGGCCGCGTGACGGAGGCGGACGGCACGAAGCATCCCTATGGATTCCTGCCGGATGGCGCGCTCGACGCCGGCGCGGTGGCCGAAGTGCCGCGGTATGACCTGCAGCACCTGGTGCTGTCCGACCTGGGGCTGGCCTACGAGGATATGGTTTTCGACTGGCAGGTGCAGGGTACGGCGCAAAATATCGGCTATGCGGGCAGCGACGGCTGGGCGCGGGTCGACGCCCTCCTCACGGTCAACGGTCCCGCCCACGAGAGAACGCGGTTCCGCCGCTCCTACCTGCAGTACGGACCGCCGGGATTCGAGCCGGCGGAGCCGGCGCAGGGAATGGAAACGGTCGGGCGTGCATCGGCGGGACGGCTCGATGTGACGGGCGGGGACGCGTCCGCCTCCGATGCGGAGAGGGACTTCCTGCCGGTGGAGATGCGGGGCCGCGTCTATGGAAAGTATTTTCCGGAGTGGGACACCTCGGTCTTCTTCTATGTGCTGGCGCGGGATGCGGCCGTGGTGGAGACCTGCGATCGGCAGATCCTGTCCGCGAGCCGCCTGGAAGCGGCCGACGCGCGCGAATAGCGCAAATCGGTGGGGT
>CAZDUM010000015.1:9672-23287 GCA_964508645.1 uncultured Oscillospiraceae bacterium
GATGACTACCGGCCGCCGCCCGCACAGAGGAGGAGCAGCAGTGGAACTATGCGTATACGGCGCCAGCAGCCAGAACATCGATCCGGTCTACCTGCAGGCGGGCTATCGACTGGGCACGGTTCTGGCGGACCGGGGACACGGCCTCATCTTCGGCGGCGGCGATACGGGCCTGATGGGCGCGGTGGTGCGCGGCGCCCTGGCGCACGGCGGCCGGGCCGTGGGTGTGGCGCCGCACTTCTTCGACCGGGATGGTGTCCTGTACCAGGGCTGTGAGATCCTCTTCACCGATACGATGCGCCAGAGGAAGGAACTGATGGAGCAGCGGGCCGACGCCTTCATCATGGCGCCGGGCGGCATCGGCACCCTGGAGGAGTTCTTCGAGATTCTGACGCTGAAGCAGCTGGGCCGGCATCGAAAGCCCATCGGCATCCTGAACACAGCCGGCTGCTACGACGAGCTTTTGACATTTCTGGCGGGCCTGGTGACGCGCGGATTCATGGCCGCAAGCTGCCTCGCGCTGTACGAGAGCGACCCGTCGCCGGAGATCCTGCTGGACAGACTGGAGGGTGTGTAGCCATGGCCTTTACCCATCTGCACGTGCATACGGAGTACAGCCTGCTGGACGGTGCGGCCCGCATCCCCGACGTGGTGCGGCGCGCCAAGGAGCTCGGTATGGACAGCCTGGCCATCACCGACCACGGCGTCATGTTCGGCGTCATCGCCTTTTACAAGGAATGTAAAAAACAGGGAATCAAGCCCATCATCGGCTGCGAGGTCTACACCGCGAAACGGCGCCTGACGGACAAGGACCCGGAGCGCGACAAGCACCAGGGCCACCTCATCCTGCTGGCGAAGAACGAGACGGGGTATAAGAACCTGATGCAGATCGTCTCGACCGGTTTCCTGGACGGCTACTACTACAAGCCGCGCATCGACAAGGATACGCTGCGCACCTACAGCGAGGGTCTCATCTGCCTGTCCGGTTGCCTCGCGGGGGAGGTGCAGTACAGGCTGCTGCAGCGGGATTACGAGGGGGCCAAGGAGGAGGCCCGCGCTCTGCAAAAGATCTTCGGCGAGGACTTTTATCTCGAGATCCAGGATCAGGGTTTGCCGGAGGAGGCGCAGATCAGGCCGAACATGCTGCGTCTGGCCTCGGAGCTCTCCCTGCCGCTCGTCGCCACCAACGATGTCCACTATGTGCGCAGGGAGGATGCCGGTGTCCACGACGTGCTGCTGGCCATCCAGACGGCCACCACCGTGGACGATCCCAACCGCCTGCGCTTCGCCAACGACCAGTTCTACCTGAAGAGCCAGCAGGAGATGGAGGCGATTTTCGCGGAGCTGCCGGAGGCCATCGAGAACACCCGCCGCATCGCGGATGCCTGCCAGGTGGAGTTTCGGTTCGGGGAATACCATCTGCCAGAATTTCACGCGCCGGACGGGCTGGACAACGAGACATATCTGCGGGGCCTGTGCGAGACGGGCCTGCGGGACCGCTACGGGGAGGCGCCGGAGGAGACGCTGCGGGCGCGGCTCTCCTACGAGCTCTCCACCATCGTCTCCATGGGCTATGTAGAGTATTTTCTCATCGTCTGGGACTTCATCAACTACGCCCGCAGTCGCGGGATCATGGTCGGCCCGGGGCGCGGCTCGGCGGCCGGCTCGCTCGTGGCCTACTGCCTGCACATCACCGACATCGATCCCATCCGCTACAACCTCATCTTCGAGCGCTTCCTCAACCCCGAGCGCGTGAGCATGCCGGATATCGACATCGACTTTTGCTACGAGCGCCGGCAGGAGGTCATCGACTACGTCATCGAAAAATACGGGCAGGACCACGTCTCCCAGATCATCACCTTCGGAACCATGAAGGCGAAGGCCGCGGTGCGGGACGTGGGCCGGGCGCTGGGCGTGAGCTACGCGGAGACGGATGCGATCGCCAAGGCCATCCCCTTCGACCTGCACATGACCATCGACAAGGCCCTGGAGGCCAATCCGGCCCTCCTTGCGCGCTATGAGAGCGAGGAGACGGTGCGGCGGGTCCTGGATATGTCGCGCGCCATCGAGGGCATGCCGCGCCATGCCTCCACCCATGCCGCCGGCGTCGTGATCTCCCGCGCCCCCATCCGGGAGTATGTGCCCCTGTACATGTCCGACAAGGGGATCTCGACGCAGTTCACCATGACGACCATCGAGGAGCTGGGCCTTCTGAAGATGGATTTTTTAGGCCTTCGAAACCTGACGGTCATACGCGATGCCCTGGAGATGATCGAGAAAGAGCATGGGGTCAGCATCGATTTCAGTACAATGGGCTACGACGACGACCCGAAGGTTTACGACATGATCGCGGCCGGCCACACCAGCGGGATCTTCCAGCTGGAGAGCCAGGGCATGACCCAGTTTATGAAGAACCTGAAGCCGAGCTGCTACGAGGATGTGGTGGCCGGCATCGCCCTCTACCGCCCCGGCCCCATGAGCTCCATCCCCAAGTACCTGGCCAACAAGAGGAACCCGGCCGGCATCCGGTACATCGTGCCCCAGCTTCGGCCCATCCTGGATGTGACCTATGGGGTGCTCATCTATCAGGAGCAGGTCATGCAGATCGTGCGCGACCTGGGCGGATACAGCTACGGCCGTTCGGACCTGGTGCGGCGCGCCATGTCGAAGAAGAAGATGGACGTGATGCTGGAGGAAAAGGAGTACTTCATTCACGGCAAGACGGGGCCGGACGGGCAGGTGGAGATCGCGGGCTGCGTGCGCAACGGCATACCGGCGGAGGCGGCGGAGGTCATCTTCAACGACATGGTCAGCTTCGCCGAATACGCCTTCAACAAGAGCCATGCGGCGGCCTATGCGGTGCTGGCCTTTCAGACGGCCTACCTGAAGCTGCACTATCCTGTGGAATTCATGGCGGCTCTGATGAGCAGCGTCATGGGCGATGCGACCCAGATCGCCAAGTACATCCGCAGCTGCAACGAGATGGGCATCCAGGTGCTGCCGCCCAGCGTCAACGAGAGCCAGAAGAAGTTCAGCGTCGAGGACGGGAAGATTCGCTTCGGCCTCCTGGGCATCAAGAACGTGGGGGAGGGCGCCATCGACGCCATCCTGCGCGCCAGAAAGGTGCACGGCATGCCCGCCACGCTGGAGGCGTTCATCGCCAACCTGGATATCGGGCAGGTGAACAAGAAGGCCATGGAGAGCCTCATCAAGGCGGGAGCCACGGCGTGCCTCGCCGGCAATCAGGCGGCGCATCTCGCGGCGTATGAGCCGCTCATGGAATCCGCCCAAAACACCGCCCGCCGGAATGTGGAAGGGCAGATCTCCCTCTTCCAGATCGCGGCCGGCGAGATGCACACGGACAGCCTGGCGGAGAAGCTGCCGGATGTGGCCGACTTCAGCCTGCCCGTCAAGCTCGCCATGGAGAAGGAGATGCTGGGCATCTATGTCAGCGGCCACCCGCTCGACGAGTACCGGACGGACATGGAGCGCCTGTCCACCATCACATGCGACCAGCTGGCTCATGCGGCGGAGCCGGAGAGCCAGGCGGAGGCGGCGGGCGGAGATGTCGCGCCCGCGGACGGCGCGGAGGGCGAGGAGGACCTCACACCTGGCGGCGCCGCATCGGCACCGGCCGCCACGGACAGACGGGGACGGCCCCTGCGGGACGGCATGGCGGTCGTGCTCTGCGGCATGATCACCAATCGGCGCACGCTCATCACCAAGAAGAGCCAGATGATGGCCTTCCTGACGGTGGAGGATCTGTACGGCAGCGCCGAGGTGGTGGTGTTCCCCAGTGTCTACGAGCGCTGCGCCGACTGCACGGAGGCGGATCGCGTCGTGCTCGTGCGCGGCAAGCTGAACTTCAAGGAGGAGGAAGCGCCGAAGATTCTGGCCGATGCGGTCATGCCGCTGGAAGATGTCACCGGGGAGGGCACGGGCACCGAGACGGTGCGGGACGCCGCGGACAGCTATCCCGGCGCCAGACCGAGCGAGGGCGGAGCGCGCGCCTTCGGATCCGAGGCATCCGGTCCCGACCGCTTCTCCGGCGCGGCACAGGTGCGGGAGGCGGGCGTATCCTATGCCGCCGGCGCGCGGATGGAGGCGGATATGCCGGACGGCCGGGACCCTGGCGCGGCCCATCCCGAAGCAGGCGCCGGACCGGGCACATCCGCGGGGCGGGTCAAGGCCAAGCTGACGGATGCGGCGCATGCGGCGATGACGCTGGAGCAGGTCAAGTCCGTCCTGCGGCGGCACCCGGGCGGCGCGCAGGTGCTCCTCTACATGCCGGACGGGCGGACGTTGCGCACGGACCCGTCCCTTTGGGTCTGTCCCGATGAGAACGTGTACAGGCAGCTCGCGGCCATCCTGGGGCCGTCGAATGTGAAGGTGGAGCGCGGCTGACCGAAGGGCAGACGGAGAAAAGGCAGAGAAAGGACGGAAGAAAAACGGAGGTGAAACCATGCAGGTAAGTGGGGAGACCAGGCGCATCGGCGTGCTCACCAGCGGCGGCGATTCACCGGGGATGAACGCTGCCATCCGGGCCGTGGTGCGGTGCGCCACGGAGGCGGGCCTGGAGGTCTACGGGATCGAGCGGGGCTACGAGGGACTTCTGGACGGGGATTTGAGACCCCTCACCAACAGGAGCGTCGGCGACATCCTGCACAGAGGCGGCACCATGCTCAAGACGGCCCGCAGCCCGCGCTTCGAGACGCCGGAGGGCGTGGCGCGCGGTGCGGAGATGCTGCGCACATTCCACATCGACGGTCTCGTCGTCATCGGCGGCGACGGTTCCCTGCACGGCGGCCTGGACCTGTCCAGGCAGGGCATCACGGTCATGGGCCTGCCGGGCACGATAGACAACGACCTGGCCTATACGGACTTCACCATCGGCTTCGATACGGCGGTCAACACGGTGCTCGACGCCATCTCCAAGCTGCGCGACACCTCCTCCTCGCACAACCGCACGACCGTGGTGGAGGTCATGGGACGGCACTGCGGCGATATCGCGCTGCACGCCGGCCTGGCCGGCGGCGCGGAAGCGATCCTGGTACCGGAGGTACCGGTCGATGTGGACGCCGTGTGCCGCCGCATCCTCGAGGGCAGCCACGCGGGCAAGCTGCACAGCATCATCATCAAGGCCGAGGGCGCCGACATCTCCAGCGAGGCGCTGATCTCCACCATCCAGGAGCGCACGGAAAAGGATACCAAGCTCGTCGTCCTCTCCTACCTGCAGCGCGGCGGCAGTCCCACGATGTTCGACCGCGACCTGGCGACCCTGACGGCGGCCAAGGCCATCTCGTGCCTGGTGCGCGGCATGCCCAGCCAGGCCATCGGCATCCGCGGCGGCGTCATCGTGGCGTGCGATCTGGCGGAGGCCCTGCAGATGAAGCGCCCCTTCAATATGGAGATGTACGAGCTCATCGGCGTGCTGAGCCGGTAGGCGGGAAGCGGAGCGTGAGGGAAGCCATGCAGAGGACGGTCGTGATATACAAGGGGAAATACGGGTCCACGGCGCGGTATGCCCGCTGGATCGCCGAGGCGCTTGCGTGCCCGCTGGCGGAGGCGGATCATTTCGCGGCAAAAGATTTCGCAAACTACGATACCATCGTGTTCGGCGGTGCGCTGCAGGCCGGCGGTATCAAGGGGATCGAGCTCATCCGCCGCAACATCCGCAAGCTGCAGGGAAAGAAGGTCATCCTCTTCGTGGTGGGTCTGAATGTGGAGGACAAGGAGGCGCGCATGCAGATGCGCGACATCAACCTCCGCAAGAAGGCGATGGCCGCCCTGCCCGTCTACTACTGCATGGGCGCCTTCGATCCATCGAAGATCAGCGGCGTGGACCGGGGCATCATCAACATGACGCTCGGCATGATCCGCGACAAACCGGAGGAGACGCGCACCGAATCGGAGCGCCGCCTGTACCATGACCTGACGGAAGGTGCGGATTATGTGGATCGCAGATACATCGAGCCGGTGCTGGCCGCGGCGGGCCTCACGGCTCAGACGGATGACGGGGAGATACGATGCTGACCAGGGATAACATCAGACGGCTGACCACGGAGAATGTCTACCGCCGTGGCGTGCAGATCTTTTACTCCAAGAATCAGGTGCGCGACTTTCGGGTCGAAAAGAGTCACTACGAACCCGAGAAGGTGCGGGCCAGGGTGCGCGGAAACAACAGGGACTTCTATGAAGTCATGCTTTTGTATGACCGGAGGAGGGACAGGTTGGTAGAGTACAGCTGCGAATGTCCGGCCTTTGCCAATCATGTCGGCATCTGCAAGCATATCGTGGCCGTCCTCCTGTGCTATGAGGATTATCAGGTCCAGGAGCAGCTGCACAGGCTGAACGCGGAGGAGACGGAGGCGGAAACTGCGAAGGAGGACGGCGTGAAGGCCGCGGCCTCCGCCCCTGCAGCGAAGGTCGGGGCCGCCAGGAGCGCCGGACGCAGCGATGCGAAGGGGGCCGGGTCGGCACCGAATTCAGGCGCCGGCGGCGATGCGAAGCCGGGGCGCGATGCGGCTGAACCCGCCGAATCCGCCGAAACGAAGCCCGTCGTGCGGTACAGTCTGCTCGGCGCGGGCGAGGACGATGCGGAGGAGACCTATGCGCCCGCCGATCTCACGGACTCTCCCGCCAGGCACAGCCTGTTCGATTATGTCGATCTGAACGCGCTGGCCGGCGGTACATCGGGGCAGCGCATCGGCGATATGCCCGCATACACCACCGAGCTGATCCAGGACCTGATGGGGCGCCAGCTGCGCAGCCGCACCGCCACCCTGACGCAGGCGTCCGTATACGGTCAGGTGCGGCTGGAGGCCAAGGTACATCTGGAGGACATGGCGGAGGATGTCGTGGAGTTCAGCGTCGGCAGCCATCGCATGTACATCGTGAAGGATATCGTCGAATTCGGGCAGCTGATGCACACCCACGAGAAGAAGCGGTACGGCAAGGAATTAGAGATCACCCATACGCTGGAGGCGTTTGAACCGGCCAGCCGCCCGCTGGCCGCCTTTCTGGAGGGCGTCACGCCCCCGCCGCCGGTCTTCCGCTACGGCAACGCGGCGCGCCTGTACCGAGATAACTTTTCCTTCTATCACACGCCCGCCCGCTATCTCTCCCTGCCGCCGACCGTGTTCGACGCCCTGTTTCGGGCCCTGGGGGAGGAGGTCACGCTCATCAAGGGCAAGGAAACCCGGACCCTGCGCTACAGCGAGACGCTGCCGCCCATGACGCTGCACCTCGAGGGCACGCCCCTCGGTCTGGAGGTGCGCGTCGAGGTGGACCCCATAGAGGGCCTGCCCATCTTCCGCAAGGGGGAGGAATGGTTCTACTTCTTCGGCAGGACGACCTATGCCCGCCGACCTCGCCAAGATCTCGAAGCCGTGGAAGACTGGCTCATGCTGTTTTCCCACGGTCATGTGGACCGGAGCGTGACGGAATTCATCGTCTCCGAGGAGGATGTCCCGATGTTCTGCCAGGGCCTGCTGCCCCAGCTCGAGACGATCTTTCGGGTCGAGACGGTGAACTTCACGCCGACCTCCTATGCCCCCGAGCGGGCCGAACTGCGCTTCTACCTGGATGCCCCGGACAGGCATACGGTCGTCTGCCAGGCCCAGGCCGCCTACGGGGAGGATGCAGTCTACGCGCTGGCCGTCGATCCGGCCTATGTACCCGCCCATTTTCACGTCGGGACGCGAAACATGATGCAGGAATTGGAAGGCGTGCAGTGCCTGTCCGATTTCTTCCCGGAGAAGGAGGAAGAGACGGGCACCTGGCGCCTCACCGATGACGACGGGCTGTACCGCCTGCTGACGGAGGGCATCGATGCCCTGCAGAAGCTGGGAACGATCTATGTCTCCGAGCGGATGAAGCGCCTCAATGTGCGAAGGACACCGCACCCGGTGGCGGGCGTCTCCCTGAGCGGCGATCTCCTGCACCTGCAGGTGTCATCGGAGGACATGAGCCCGGAGGAGCTCGCGGAGGTGCTCACGCGCTATGACCGTCGGCAGCGCTATTTCCGACTGCGGAATGGAGAGTTCGTCTCCATGGAGGACGGTACCCTGGATCAGCTCTTCAACCTGCAGGATGCGATGAAGCTGACGGAGAAGCAGTGGGCGTCGGAGACGATCTCCCTGCCCCGCTACCGCGCGCTGATGCTGGAGAACATGCTCGGCGACGTTTCGGCGGAGGAAACGCGAGGCGAAGCGGCTGCGGACGGCGCCGCCGCCAGGGACGAGGCAGGCGCGCAGGAGACGGGACCGATTCCCTTCCGCGAGAGCCGGGACTTTCGCGCCCTCATCTCGACCATGCGCGATCTGGGGGAGGACACCTACCGCCTGCCGCCCTCGCTGGAGCCGATCCTGCGGCCGTATCAGAAGGATGGTTTCCGGTGGCTCAAGAGCCTGAAGCGGTGCGGGTTCGGCGGGATCCTGGCCGACGACATGGGGCTGGGCAAGACGCTGCAGGTCATCGCGCTCCTCCTGTCGGAGCAGGAGGAGCGGCCGGCGGACATGCCACCGCGGCAGCATCTGATCGTCTGCCCTGCCTCCCTGGTCTACAACTGGGAGGCGGAGTGCAAGCGTTTCGCGCCAGCGCTGGATGTCAGGCTGATCGTGGGGACGGCGGGGGCCCGCAGGGAAAAGATCGAGACGCTGCGCACGACGCAGCTGACGTCGTGCTTCGATGACGCGATAGAGCCGGACGTCGTCTGCATCACGAGCTACGAGCTTTTGCGCAGGGATCTGCCCCTCTACAAGGATGTGCGGTTCGACGCGCAGGTCATCGACGAGGCGCAGTACATCAAGAATCAGAAGACGAAGGTGGCGCACACGGTCAAGAGCATCGAGGCGGATTTTCGCCTGGCGCTCACCGGCACGCCCATCGAGAACCGCCTCAGCGAGCTGTGGAGCATCTTCGACTTCCTGATGCCCGGCTTCCTCTACAACTACGAGACCTTCCTGCGCGTCTTTGAGCGGCCCATCGTCCTGGAGGGGGACAAGGCCGCCATGGCGCGGTTGCAGCAGATGATCCGTCCCTTCGTCCTTCGGCGCCTCAAGAAGGATGTGCTGCGCGACCTGCCGGAAAAGATCGAGGAGAACGTGCGCTGCCAGATGCAGGGTGAGCAGCGGGAGCTGTACCGGGCGATGGCCCAGTCCATCAGGATGCGGCTCGAGCAGGAGAGCGATGAGTCCTTCTCCTCCTCCAAGATCGAGGTTCTGTCCCTCCTCACGCGCCTGCGGCAGCTGTGCTGCGACCCGTCGCTGATCTATACGAACTACCGCGGCGGCTCCGCCAAGGTCGACATGGCGCTGCAGCTCATCGAGAGCGCCGTGGAGGGCGGGCATAAGGTGCTGCTGTTCTCACAGTTCACCACCATGCTCGACATCCTCATCAAGCATCTGGAGGAGGCGGGGATACGCTATCACCTGCTGACGGGAAGCACGCCCAAGGAGACGCGGATGCGGCAGGTCAACGACTTCGCCACGGACAACGTGCCGCTGTTTCTCATCTCGCTCAAGGCGGGCGGCACGGGACTGAACCTGACGGCGGCCGATGTGGTCATCCACTTCGACCCCTGGTGGAATCTGGCCGTGCAGAACCAGGCCACGGACCGGACGCACCGCATCGGGCAGAAGCATGTGGTCAACGTGTATCAGCTGATCGCCAAGGACAGCATCGAGGAAAAGATCGTCGATCTGCAGGAAAGGAAAAGCCGTCTGGCCGATGATGTGCTGGCCGCCGACGGATTCGCAGGTCCGGAGCTGACCAGGGAGGCGCTGCTGGCGCTCCTGACGTAATCGAAGAGAGTGTATACTGGGGTGCGGCCGCCCTACAGAATCCCGTATGCGCCGGCCGCCTCCCGTTCGGCGAGCTGCGTCAGGCGCTGCACCTGCACGCGCCACAGGGCCGCCGCATCCTGTATCTTTTCCTTCGGGTCGCTCTCCTGCGGCAGCGGCAGCAGCGTGTCAACCTTCAGGACGTTCGACACGCGCGTGCCGGATTGTCGCAATTCCTCCAGGACCGCCTTCTGCGCCGGATCCGCCTCGCTGAGCGCCGGGCGGTACTTCTTTTCCTGTGGGATCACGACGTAGGACAGCTCACGCGACAGGCCGTACTCCTTGACCGGCAGGGCAGATACGATGGTGGTGGGGTAGAGGCGGTGAAAGGTCACGCGCACCTTACCCTGCTCGTCGTGCGCCAGGTTGAGCTGCAGGAGGAGGCCGTCCTTGTTGATATCGCGCGTCATGCTGGAGACGAAGTTGCCCATGGAGTAGAGGACCGGCACGATCCTGCCGTCCTTGGCCCGCACCGTGCCGTAAGGCTGCACCGCATGCGGGTGCGAGCCGACGATGTAGTCAGACCCCGCATTCGCGATCTCCTTGGCGATGGCCTTTTGCCGGGAATTGACCTCGTTGGTGTTCTCCGATCCCCAGTGTATGAAGGTAATGATAAACTCCGCCCCGGCCTTGCGCATGGCCTCGATATCCGCCTTCACCTGCGCCTCGTCGTAGGGGCTCAGAAGCGTCTTCCGGCCGGCCTCCGTCAGATTGTGCTGCTTCCCGTTGAAATAGCAGGCGTAGGCCGACATGCCCAGCTTGAGACCGTTGACATCGATCAAAAGGTAGCGCTGCGCCTCCTCGCCGGTATACAGGCCCGTGTGGAGAAAATGGCGGCTCTCCACGTTTTCGATGGTCTCATAGATGCCGCGCACGCCCGCGTCGCAGTTGTGATTGTTCGCCATGGTCAGCAGGTCGAATCCCGCGTATTTCAGCGCATCCAGGTAGGAGGACGGCGCATTGAGATACGGCTTGTTCTCGGTGCGGTGCAGCTGCATGCCCAGCGGCGAGCTTTGGGATATCGCCGTCTCGAGATTGCCGATGACCAGGTCGCCCTGCGCGAGCAGGGACTTCACGTAGCGGAAGGACGGGGTAAAATCCCACCGGCCGGTGGGTTGCGGCACGACGCCCAGACGGCCCGGTCCGCCGCGGTTGAGGTAATCGGCCGCCGGCTTCAGCTCCTCCAGGCTCGTGTAATCCTTGCCGTCGCTCTTAAAGGCGGCGGACTGCTGTCCGAACTGGCAGAGCAGGTCGCCGGTGATGAAGAGGGTGGCCCGCTTGGTCCTGGGGGCCGACGGGTTGATGTAGACGCCGTCTCGAAGGACGAAGCGGTTGGCCGCCACGGTCTGCGGGACATAGGCGGATGCCTCCTCGTCATAGGTGTAGGGCGGACTTTTCAGCTCGTAGCGGGCGTAGTCGGCCGCGGAGGCCGGCGCGCCGCTCTCCCCGCCATTCTGGTGAGACAGCGCCAGAGCCGGGCCCGCAGGCAGGCACAGGGATGCGAGCAGGAGACAGATCAGCGCGACGGATGCGATATGTTTTTTCATGGAGCCACACCTCGGCACATTGCGATACTTAGGGCTCTCGGCCCGAACCGATTATAGCAGATGGCAGGGGGAATGTAAACGGAAAAAGATGCCGCGCCTACCGCTCGCCGCAGTTCACCAAACGCGAAAAGATGCGGAAAAAGATGTCGCCGCCTGCCACGTTCGCCTTTGCAAAAAATCGGGGCTATGGTATAATCAGTAACACGGCGAGGCCCTTCGCGCCGCGCGAAACCGCCCGAAAAATCAATGAAACCCCTGACGAAAAAAAATGTCCGGGCGGAGAACTTTTGCGGAGAAAAAACGCCGCGTCATCCGTTTATACGCGTGGATGCACGAAGCATCCTGCGGGCTCTTTTTCATGGACAAGGAGACAGGACATGGCTTACTATTTCGAGGAACCGTCGCGCACCTTCAACGAATACCTGCTGGTGCCCGGCTACACCAGCAAGGATTGCCGCGTGGAGAACGTATCCCTGCGCACGCCGATCACGAAATTTCGCAGGGGGGAGGAGGCGGCCATCAGCATGAACATTCCGCTGGTTTCGGCGGTGATGCAGGCCGTGTCCGATGACCGCATGGCGATCGCGCTGGCCAGGGAGGGCGGCATCTCCTTCATATTCGGTTCCCAGACCGTGGAGAACCAGGTCGCGATGATCAAGCGCGTCAAGGACCACAAGGCCGGGTTCGTGACCAGCGACTCCAACCTCAGGCCGGATCAGACGCTGGCGGACGTGCTGGAACTCAAGGCGCGAAAGGGACACAGCACCATCGCCATCACCGAGGACGGCACGGCGGAGGGACGCATCGTCGGCCTGGTGACCAGCCGGGACTATCGCGTGAGCCGCATGGACCCCTCCACACCCATCTACACATTCATGACGCCCTTTGAAAAGCTCGTCTACGGCAAGGCGGGCATCTCCCTGAGCGAGGCCAACGACATCCTCTGGGATTACAAGCTCAACGCTCTGCCCATCATCGACGAGCACCAGCGCCTGACCCATTTCGTCTTTCGCAAGGACTACGACACCCATAAATCCAATCCGAACGAGCTTCTGGATGCGCACAAGCGCTACATGGTCGGCGCCGGCGTGAACACCAGGGACTACGAGACGCGCATCCCGGCCCTGGTGGAGGCGGGGGCCGACGTGCTCTGCATCGACAGCTCCGAGGGCTACAGCGAGTGGCAGAAGGACACCCTCGATTTCGTGCGGGCCCGCTACGGCGACACGGTCAAGATCGGCGCGGGCAATGTGGTGGACGGCGAGGGATTCCGGTTCCTGGCGGAGGCCGGGGCGGATTTCGTCAAGGTCGGCATCGGCGGCGGGTCCATCTGCATCACCAGGGAGCAAAAGGGTATCGGTCGGGGGCAGGCGACAGCCGTCATCGAGGTGGCGGCCGAGCGCGATCGGTATTTCGAGGAGACGGGCATCTACGTACCCGTCTGCTCCGACGGCGGCATCGTCTACGATCACCACATGACGCTGGCGCTGGCCATGGGGGCGGATTTCCTGATGCTGGGGCGGTACTTCGCCAGGTTCGATGAGTCGCCCACGAACAAGCTGAACATCGGCGGCAACTACGTGAAGGAATACTGGGGCGAGGGCTCCAACCGCGCGCGCAACTGGCAGCGCTACGACCTGGGCGGCGACCCCCGCATGAAGTTCGAGGAGGGGGTCGACTCCTACGTGCCCTATGCCGGCTCGCTGCACGACAATGTGAATCTGTCCCTGACCAAGGTCAAGTCGACGATGTGCAACTGCGGCGCGCTGAATATCAAGGAATTGCAGCAGAAGGCCAAGCTGACGCTGGTCTCCGCCACCTCCATCGTCGAGGGCGGCGCCCACGATGTCATCCTGCGCGATACGGGGAGCAACGGGATTAAGTAGGCCGATGACCATGTGCTGTGTGGGGCGGCCGGCGACCATCGGCCATGTGGGACGGGTGACCCGGACTTGGAGGAACGGCCCGTCCCGGAGAAGCCACCCGGCATGTGGATGAGAGACCCGTGTACCGTGCGGGACCGGCCGCCGGTGAATATGTGCTATATGGGGCGGCCCTCGGACATCTTCAGACGCGCGGGACCGGCCGGTGACCATCTACTGTGGGGGACGGGCAGCCGATGAATATTGTGCTATATGGGACGGCCCGCCTACCCGGACAGGTCGCACGAGCCTGCGGGACCGGGCCGCCGGCCACATTGAAAACAGGAGAATCCATATGAGAGAAAAC
>CAZDUM010000016.1:0-20194 GCA_964508645.1 uncultured Oscillospiraceae bacterium
CAACTTTTACACAGAAGGCAGGCTGCGCGAGACGCACATGGTGACGAAGCCCGCGCGAACATGAGACCGCACAGCATGAAAACCGCGCAGCGAGAAACAGAAGGGTACACTCCCTTAGCAAGAATGTATGAGAGGACGGCCGCACCGGCAGCGCCGGACGATGGCCCGTCAAACCAGGACATTCCAATGTGAGAGACAGGAGGATAAAATATGAAGATGATCTTAGGCAAGAAGATGGGTATGACCCAGATCTTCGATGCGGACGGCAACGTGATCCCCGTGACCGTCATCCAGGCGGGTCCTGAGGTGGTCACGCAGGTCAAGACCAAGGAGCGCGACGGCTACGAGGCCGTACAGGTGGGCTTCGAGGAGCAGAAACCCCAGCGGCTGACCAAACCCATGACGGGCCATTTCGAGAAGGCCGGCACGACCGCGAAGAAGTATCTGGCGGAGTTCCGCATAGAGGAAGGCGAGAGCTACGAGGTGGGACAGGTCATCACCGTCGCCGATTTCGAGGAAGGCATGAAGGTCGATGTGACCGGCACTTCCAAGGGCAAAGGCACCCAGGGCAATATCAAGCGCCACGGGCACCGCAGAGGCCCCATGACCCACGGCTCCAAGCATAAGAGGCTGGCCGGCGCGCTGGCAGCCGCCACCTACCCGTCCAGGGTGTTCAAGGGCAACGCCGCCCCTGGCCGGATGGGCCGGGATACCGTCACCATCCAGAACCTGGTACTGGTGAAGATCATTGAAGATAGAAATCTGCTCCTGATCAAAGGCGCCGTGCCCGGCAACAAGGGCGGACTCGTCCGCGTGCGCAGCGCCATCAAGGGTCAGGGTAAATAGATGAGATTCCCGGAAAGGAGGATGCAGAAATGGCAAAAGTAACTATGCTGAACATGGCGGGCGACGAGACGGGCGAGATCGAGCTGAACGATGCGATCTTCGGCATTACGCCCAACGAAAACGCCGTGCATGAAGTCGTCAAGAACTACCTGGCCAACCAGAGACAGGGTACGCAGTCCGCGAAAACCAGGGGCGAAGTCAGAGGCGGAGGACGCAAACCTTTTCGTCAGAAGGGCACCGGCCGGCATCGGCAGGGCAGCTCTACCGACCCTTCGCAGATCGGCGGCGGCATCGTGTTCGCGCCCAAGCCTAGAGACTATAGATATACGCTGCCGAAGAAACTCAGGAGGCTCGCGATGAAGTCGGCGCTCTCCTCGAAGGTGGCGGACCAGGAGATCATCGTCCTGGATGAACTGAAGTTCGATGCACCGAAGACGAAGGAGATGGTCAAGCTCCTTGCCAATATCAAGGCGGCCAAGAAGGCTCTGATCGTGACGGCCGAGAAGGACGAGAACGTCATCCGTTCCGCCGCCAACATTCCCGGTGTCAGCACCTCCATGGTGGGTGCCATGAATGTCTACGAGATCGTCAACCACGACAGCTTCATCGTGACGCAGGACGCGATCAGGAAGATTGAGGAGGTGTACCAGTAATGAGAACAGCTTATGATGTCATCCTGACGCCGATCATTTCCGAGCGGAGCATGGATGCCGCCCAGCAAAAGAAATACACGTTCAAGGTCGCGCCGGATGCGAACAAGACGGAGATCAGACGGGCTGTCGAGGAGCTCTTCGGCGTGGATGTGGCCCGCGTGAACATCCTGAACTACGACGGCAAGGTCAAGAGAATGGGAAGAAACGTCGGCAAGACCTCGGCCTACAAGAAGGCGGTCGTCACCCTGACGGAGGGCAGCAAAGAGATCGAATTCTTCCAGGGACTGTAATAGGAGGAGCATAGACCATGGGAATCAGAAAATACAATCCGACGACACCGGGCCGGCGCGGCATGACCGTCTCCACCTTCGAGGAGATCACGACCGACAAACCGGAAAAGTCGCTGACCGTCACGCTGAAGAAGCATGCCGGCCGCAACAATCGAGGCAAGATCACCGTGCGCCATCAGGGCGGCGGCACGCGCCCGAAATACAGGATCATCGATTTCAAGAGAGACAAGGATGATGTGCCGGGCAAGGTCACTTCCATCGAATACGACCCGAACCGCAGCGCGAACATCGCTCTCATCACATACGCGGACGGCGACAAGAGGTATATCCTCGCGCCCGACAAGCTGCAGGTGGGACAGGTCATCTACTCCGGTCCCGAGGCCGATATCCAGATCGGCAACGCCCTGCCCATCGCCAACATCCCGGTCGGCACCATCATTCACAATGTGGAGCTAAAGCCGGGCAAGGGCGGACAGCTCGCCCGCTCCGCCGGGAACGGCGCGCAGCTGATGGCCAAGGAAGGCGATTACGCGCAGGTGCGCCTGCCCTCCGGCGAGGTGCGCAGGGTCAGCATGCGCTGCCGCGCCACCATCGGCGAGGTGGGCAATTTGGACCACGCGAACCTGCAGATCGGCAAGGCCGGCCGCAAGCGTCACATGGGCGTCCGCCCGACGGTCAGAGGCTCGGTGATGAACCCCAATGATCACCCGCACGGCGGTGGCGAAGGCCGCGCTCCCGTAGGCCGCAAGAGCCCGGTCACGCCTTGGGGTAAACCGGCACTGGGGTACAAGACCAGGAAGAAGAACAAGGCTTCCAACCAGTACATCGTGAAGAGAAGAAATGAGAAATAGAAGGAAGGAGCAGACAAATGGGTAGATCACTGAAGAAAGGGCCTTTCGTCGACGCCAAGCTCCTCAAAGCCATCGATGAGATGAATGCGGCCAACGAAAAAAGAGTTATCAAGACCTGGTCCAGGGCATCCACCATATTTCCCCAGATGGTAGGACATACCATCGCCGTCCACGACGGCAAGAAGCATGTGCCCGTGTATATCACGGAGGACATGGTCGGGCACCGGCTCGGAGAGTTCGCGCCGACCAGGAACTTCAGAGGCCATGCCGCTGACAAGTCGTCCAAGGTGAAGAGGTAGGAAAGGAGCATACGGAAAATGGAAGCAAAAGCGGTTGCGAAATACGTCAAGATGTCTCCGATCAAACTGAAGCCCGTCGTCGACATGGTCAGGGGCAAGGATCTGGCGGAAGCATTGAACATCCTCAAGTTTACGCCGGGTAAGGGCTCGCAGATCGTGGAGAAGGTCGTCCAGTCTGCCGCAGCCAACGCGGAGAACAATTTCGATATGAACCCGGATAACCTGTATGTCGCTGAGGTGTACGCCAACCAGGGACCGACCATGAAGCGGTGGAGAGCCGGCGCACAGGGCCGCGCATCCATCATTCTGAAACGGTCCAGTCATGTCGGCGTCACACTGCGGGAAAAAGAGTAGATAGGAGGTTCATTCATGGGTCAGAAAGTAAGTCCACACGGGTTGAGAGTCGGCGTCATCAAGGACTGGGACTCCAAGTGGTATGCAGATAAAAAGAACTTCGCCGATTACCTGATCGAGGACAACCAGGTCAGAGACTTTATCAAGAAGAAACTCTACGTGGCCGGCGTCTCGCGGGTGCTCATCGAGCGGACCGCCGAGAACAAGCTGCGGGTCACCGTGCTGACTGCCAAGCCGGGCATGGTCATCGGCCGCTCCGGCGACGGCATCGACGCGCTGAAGGCGGACCTCAAGAAGCTGACGGGCAAGGATGTGGAGATCTCCATCGAGGAGATCCGCCGCTCCGAGCTGGATGCGCAGCTCACCGCGGAGAGCGTCGCGCAGGCGCTGGAGCGCCGCGTGTCCTTCCGCCGGGCCATGAAGCAGGCCATCGGCCGCACCATGAAGGCCGGTGCCAAGGGCATCAAGATCAACTGCGCGGGCCGGCTGGGCGGCGCGGAGATTGCCAGGAGCGAGAAGTACAGCGAGGGCAACGTGCCGCTGCACACCATCCGGGCCGACATAGACTACGGCTTCGCGGAAGCCGATACCACCTACGGCAAGATCGGCGTCAAGGTCTGGATCAACCACGGCGAGACGCTGGACAAGGGCCTGCAGGGCGCTGTGCGTGAGGAAAAGCGCGAGCGGGGCGGTCGCAAGGGCCGTCGGGACCGCGACCGCGACGGAGATCGCCGTGACAACAGAAGACGTGACGGCGAGCGTCGTGACCGTCGCGACAGAGACAGGGACGGCCGCACGCGCGACATTCCCAAGGCTGTCAATCCGAGGGTGCGCAAGGCGCCCAAGGAACAGCCCAGGACGGAGGAGCCGCAGGTGGAGGCGGCAGCACCCGCTGCAGCCGCCGAGGGGTCTGAGGACCGCTGATTGCCCGGAGAGGAGGAACGTGAATCATGTTAATGCCAAAACGCGTGAAGCACAGGAGAGTGCATAGAGGAAGGATGAAGGGCGTCGCTACGAAGGGCAATACCGTCACCTACGGCGCTTACGGCCTGGTCGCGCAGGAGTGCGGCTGGATCACATCCAATCAGATAGAGGCTGCCCGTATCGCTATGACCCGTTCCATCAAGAGGGGCGGCAAGGTATATATCAAGATATTCCCCCACAAGTCCGTGACCAAGAAGCCTGCGGAAGTCCGCATGGGTTCCGGTAAAGGCGCCCCGGAGTACTGGGTTGCAGTCGTCAAGCCGGGCCGCGTGATGTTCGAGATCGACGGCGTCACCGAGGATAAGGCCAGAGAGGCCATGCGCCTGGCTGCCCACAAGCTGCCTGTAAAGTCCAAATTCGTGGTCAAGGGTCAGGAAGAAAAGGCGGGTGAAGCATAATGGATCTGAAGAAGATGAGAGATATGACCGATGCAGAGCTGAATGGTGAGCTCGATCGGATGAAGAAGGAACTGTTCAACCTCCGCTTCCAGCATGTGACAGGCCAGCTGGAGAATCCGGTGCGGATGCGCGAGGTGAAGAAGGACATCGCCCGCATCAAGACGATCATCCGCGAGAAGGAACTGGCGAAGGCCCAGGCGTAGGCAGAAGGGAGACGGAAACATGGCTGAGGAAAGAAACAGAAGAAAGACCAAGGTAGGCGTCGTTGTCTCCGACAAGATGGACAAGACCATCGTGGTCGCCATCGAGGACTTCGTCAGGCATTCCCTGTACGGCAAGGCCGTCAAGCGGACGAAGAAGGTCAAGGCGCACGATGAGAACAACGAGTGCCGGGTCGGCGATAAGGTCAGGATCATGGAGACCCGCCCCCTGTCCAAGGATAAGCGGTGGCGCCTGGTCAACATCGTCGAAAAGGTGAAATAGCGGAGGAGGTGCCACAAGATGATACAAACGGAAACCAGACTGAAGGTGGCCGATAATTCCGGCGCGAAAGAGCTGCTCTGCATCCGTATCCTGGGCGGTACTTCCCGTCAGTATGCGAATATCGGAGATGTCATCGTCTGCGCGGTCAAGGAGGCGACGCCCGGCGGTGTCGTGAAGAAGAGCGATGTCGTCAAGGCCGTCGTGGTCCGCACCAAGCACGGCGTCAGAAGAAGCGACGGCAGCTATGTCAAGTTCGACCAGAACGCTGCCGTGATCATCCGGGACGACAAGACCCCGGTCGGTACCCGTATCTTCGGGCCGGTAGCCAGAGAGCTTCGGGACAGGGGCTTCATGAAGATCGTATCCCTGGCGCCGGAAGTATTATAGGAGGGGCAAGATGCATATTAGGAGAGACGATACGGTGATCGTCATCACCGGTAAAGATAAAGGCAAGGTCGGCAAGGTCATCGCGGTCATCCCGTCCCGCAACCGGGTCGTCGTCCGCGGCGTCAACATGCAGACCAAGCACGCCAGAGCCACCCGTACCACCCCTGCTGAGATCAAGCATCTGGAGGGCCCCATCGATGCCTCCAATGTCATGCTGTACGACAGCAAGGAGAAGAAGCCGATCAAGGTCGGCTATCAGATCAAGGACGGCAAGAAGGTCAGAGTGAACCGCAAGACCGGTGCGGTCATCGACTGAGAGGGGAGGCGAACAGGTTGACAGCCAGATTAAAAGAAAAGTATGACAGCGAGGTTTTTCCCGCCCTGCAGGAAAAGTTCGGATATAAGAATGTCATGGAGGTGCCGAAGCTGTCGAAGATCACCATCAACATGGGACTCGGAGAGGCCAAGGACAACCCCAAGATCATGGAATCCGCTGTGAAGGAGCTGGCGCTCATCAGCGGCCAGAGGCCCGTGGTGACCAAGGCCAGGAAGTCCATCGCCAACTTCAAGGTCCGGCAGGGAAATCCGGTCGGCGCCAAGGTCACGCTCCGCGGGGACAACATGTATGTGTTCGCGGACAAGTTCTTCAACATCGCGCTGCCGCGCGTGCGTGACTTCAAGGGTGTCAGCAGGAACTCCTTTGACGGGAGAGGCAATTACTCCGTGGGTGTCAGGGAGCAGCTCATCTTCCCTGAGATCAACTACGATCAGGTGGAGACCATCAAGGGCATGAACATCGTGTTCACGACGACGGCCAAGACGGACGAGGAAGCGGCGGCACTGCTGGAGCTTTTGGGCATGCCGTTTGAGAAATAGGAGGAAACCATGGCAAAGACATCTCTCAAGATCAAACAGGCCAGAGAGCCAAAGTACTCCACGCGCGCATACACGCGGTGCCGGATCTGCGGACGCCCGCATGCCGTGCTGAGAAAGTACGGAATATGCCGCATCTGCTTCAGAGAGCTTGCCTATAAGGGAGAGATTCCCGGCGTGAGGAAGGCAAGCTGGTAAAACCGACGAAAGGAGTGGAATTGCAATGACAATGACAGACCCTATTGCGGATATGCTGACCCGTATCAGGAATGCAAATACGGTGGGCCATGAAACCGTCGAGATACCTGCGTCCAAGATGAAGAAGGCGATTGCGGGCATCCTCAAGGATGAGGGGTACATTGCAGATTTTGATGTCATAGACGATAACAAGCAGGGCACCATCAAGGTCACCATGAAGTACGGTGCCAACAAGGAGAGGGTGATCAGCGGGATCAAGAAGATCTCCAAGCCCGGTCTGAAAGTATACGCCAAGGCGGGAGAGGTGCCCAGGGTCCTGGGCGGCCTGGGGATCGCCATCATCTCCACCTCCAAGGGCGTCATCAGCGATAAGGAAGCCAGGCGCCTGGGCGTCGGCGGTGAAGTCATCTGTTACGTCTGGTAGGAAGATAAGGAGGAAAACAGAATGTCCAGAATTGGTAAAAAACCTGTCGAGATTCCTGCCGGCGTTACGGTCACCGTCGATGACGACAACCTCGTGACGGTCAAGGGCCCGAAGGGGGAGCTGGCGGAGAAGGTCAGCAAGCGCATCAAGGTGGAGGTCGATGCCGGCGTGGTGCATCTCACCCGTGCCGGTGACAGCCGCGAGGAGCGCTCGCAGCACGGCCTGGCGAGGACGCTGGTACACAACATGGTCGTGGGCGTCACGCAGGGCTTCGAGAAGAAGCTGCAGTTGGTCGGCGTCGGCTACAGAGCCGAGAAAAAGGGCAATATGCTCGTGATGAACCTCGGCTACTCGCACCCCGTCGAGATGGAGGACCCGGCCGGTATCACCACCGAGTGCCCGTCCGCCACGGAGATCGTCGTCAGGGGCGCGGACAAGGCCGCCGTCGGCAACTACGCGGCCAACATCAGAGCCTGGCGGAAGCCGGAGCCTTACAAGGGCAAGGGCATCAAGTACGCCGATGAAGTGATCCGTAGAAAAGAAGGAAAAGCTGGCGCGAAGTAGGGGAAAGGAGTGATGTAGAAATGGCAAATGTCAGCAGAAACGATAAGCGTGTCAAGCGGCACGAAAGAGTCAGAAAGAACCTGTATGGAACCCCCGAAAAACCGCGCCTGTGTGTATTCCGTTCCAACAAGAACATCTCCGCGCAGGTCATCGATGACACCAAAGGGATGACCCTGGTGGCGGCCTCCTCCCTGGATAAGGAGCTGAAGGCAGAGATCGCCAACGGCGGGAACCAGGACGCTGCCAGAAAGGTGGGCGAGACGCTGGCCAAGAGAGCGCTCGAAAAGGGGATCGAGGAGGTCTGCTTCGACAGGGGCGGCTTCCTGTATCACGGCAGAGTGCAGGCTCTGGCAGAGGGCGCCCGCGAGGGCGGATTGAAATTCTAACAGGAGGAAATAGGAATGCGTAACATCATTGATGCATCGAAGCTGGACCTAAAGTCAACGATGGTCAGCATCAGGCGTGTCGCGAAGACCGTCAAGGGTGGCCGGAACATGCGCTTCTCCGTGACGGTGGTCGTCGGCGACGGCAACGGCTACGTGGGCGTGGGTCTGGGCAAGGCGCAGGAGATCCCGGAGGCCGTCCGCAAGGCTGAGGACGATGCAAAGAAGAATCTGATATACGTGCCGACCGTCGGCACGACCGTACCGCATAAGAATCTCGGTGTCTTCGGCGCGGGCCGCGTGCTCATCATGCCGGCAGCCCAAGGTACCGGCGTCATCGCCGGCTCCTCCGTGCGTACCGTGCTCGAGGCGGCGGGCATCCGCGATGTCCGGGCCAAATCCATCGGCTCCAACAACGCGGGCAACATGGCATACGCCACCCTGGAAGGCCTCAGGGGCATGATGACCGTCGAGAAGGTCGCCCGCCTGAGGGGCAAGAGCAAGGAAGAAATTCTGGGATAGGAGGCAGCGAACATGGCGAAAATGATCAAGATCACCTTAACGAAGAGCACCATCGGCGCCACTCCCAAACAGAAGAAGGTCGTCGAAGCGCTGGGTCTGAAAAAGATGCACCACAGCGTGGAACTGGCGGACACGCCGCAGACGCGCGGCGCGGTTGCCAAAGTTTCGCATCTTGTTACCGTAGAAGAACTGTAGGAGGTGCATAGACCATGAAATTACACGAGTTACAGGCACCTGCCGGCGCATCCAGAGCCCCCAAGAGAAAGGGCCGCGGCACCGCCACCGGACAGGGCAAGACCGCTGGCCGCGGGACGAAGGGACAGAACTCCAGGTCCGGCGGCGGCGTTCGTCTGGGATTTGAGGGCGGCCAGATGCCGCTGTACAGACGTCTGCCGAAGCGGGGCTTTACCAATATATGGGGTACCGACTACACCATCGTCAATGTGGAGGACCTGAATCGCTTCGCCGCCGGCACGGTCGTCACGCGGGACCTGCTCGAGGAAGCGGGCCTGATCAAGCAGGTGAAGGACGGCGTCAAGGTCCTCGGCCAGGGGGAGCTTCGGGTCGCCGTCACGGTCCAGGCCGACAGATTCAGCAAGACGGCTGTGGAAAAGATCGAAGCTGCCGGCGGAAAGGCAGAGGTGGTATAGATGGGCATGTTAAAGACCGTCGCCCAGGCATGGAAGGTCGATGAGATCAGGCGGAAGATGCTGTACACCCTGTTCATGCTCATCGTCTTCCGGGTCGGGTCCAACATTCCGGTGCCGAACATCAACAGGGCGGCACTGTCCGAGATCTTCTCCGGCGAGGCTGGCCTGTTCGACCTGTTCGACCTGTTTTCCGGCGGTTCCTTCAGTAACTTTACGATATTCGCGCTGAGCATCACGCCGTACATCACGGCCTCCATCATCATCCAGCTGCTCACCGCGTTCCCGTATTTCGAGCGTCTGGCCAAGGAGGGCGTGGAGGGCCGCAAGAAGATGGCGCAGTACACCCGCTATCTGACGGTCATCCTGGCGCTGGTGCAGGCGGTCGGCCTGACGGTGGGCATGTTCCGGTCGGCGCTCATCGACCGCGACGTCTTCTCCGTCATCGTCGTCATCCTGGTCCTGACGGCCGGTACCGCATTCCTGATGTGGCTGGGCGAGCAGATCAACGAGAAGGGCATCGGCAACGGCATCTCCCTTCTGATCTTCGCCGGCATCGTCGCGCGCATTCCGAGCGGTGTCAGAAACCTGATCGTGCAGCTGACGGAAGGCACGCTCTCCGTCATCACCCTGATCCTCTTCCTGATCGTGGCGCTGGGCGTCATCATCGTCGTCATCCTGATCCAGGAAGGGCAGCGGCGCATTCCGGTGCAGTACGCGAAGAGAGTCGTAGGGCGCAAGATGTACGGCGGACAGTCCACCCACATTCCCATCCGGGTCAACCAGGCGGGCGTCATCCCCATCATCTTCGCGATCTCACTCCTGTACTTCCCGCTGACCATCACCTACTTCCTGTCGCCGACCAACGGCTTCAGCCTGTGGGTCAACAAGTATCTGAATCCCAACAGCGGCATCGGCGTCTGGATCTTCAGCATCCTCGAGGTCGTGCTCATCGTGTTCTTCACCTATTTCTACACGGCCATCTCCTTCAATCCGAGCGAGATAGCGGACAACATGAAGGCCAACGGCGGCTTCATCCCCGGCATCCGTCCGGGCAAGGCGACCGAGGAGTACCTGCAAAAGGTCATGTCCCGCATCACCATCGTGGGCGCGCTGTTCCTGGCGGCCATCGCCGTCCTGCCGTCCATCCTGAGCGGCATGGTCGAGGCGCTCTCCTCGCTGCAGTTCGGCGGCACGTCCCTGCTGATCGCCGTGGGCGTGGCCATGGATACGGTGCGGCAGCTGGAGAACCAGCTGATCATGCGCAACTACCAGGGATTCCTGAAATAGCGGGGTACGGATCATGCTTAGGGTCATACTGTTAGGGCCGCCGGGCGCCGGCAAGGGCACCCAGGCCGCCAGGATCGTGGAGAAGTACGGGATCCCCCACATCTCCACGGGCGATATATTCCGGGCCAACATCAAGGCCGGCACGCCGCTCGGCATGCAGGCCAAGGCCTACATGGACCGGGGCGAACTCGTACCGGATGATCTGGTCACCGAGATCGCCACGGACCGCCTGCAGGCGGATGACTGCCGGGAGGGCTTCCTTTTGGACGGCTTCCCCCGGACGGTCTACCAGGCGGAGAGGCTGGACGCCTTTCTGAAATCCCGCGGCGGGCGGATCGACTGGGTGCTGGACATCGCCGTCGACAAGGAGGTGCTGATCAGCCGTCTGACGGGACGGCGGGTCTGCCCGTCCTGCGGTGCCAGCTACCATGTGGTAAACATTCCCCCTCAAAAGGAAGGCATCTGCGATGTCTGCGGCAGCGCTCTCGTGCAGCGGGCCGATGACACGCCGGAGACGGTGACGAACCGCATCGAGGTCTACGAGGCCCAGACGAAACCGCTCATCGACTACTATGAGCGGGCTGGCTGCATCGCGCATATCGACGGTGCGGCAGACCTCGCGCAGGTGTTCGCGGCCATCGTGGACGTGCTGGGTGCCTAAATGATCATCATCAAATCCGAAAACGAACTTGCGCTCATGCGCGAGGCCGGCAAGGTGAACGGGGAGATTCTCAGAAAGATCGCCGACCTCATCAGGCCGGGCCTTCGGACCATCGCGATCGACGACTTCGTGGCGGCGACGGTCGAGCACTACGGTATGCGCGCCGCCGAGAAGGGCTACTGTGGCTATCCGGCACACGTCTGCGTCTCCATCAACGAGGAGGTCGTGCACGGCATACCGGACAAGCGCCGGATCCTGCGCAGCGGCGACATCGTCAGCGTGGACCTGGTCGTGGAGTACAAGGGCTACATGGCCGATGCGGCCAGGACCTACGCCGTGGGAGATGTCTCGCCGGAGGCGGCCCGCCTCATCGAGACGGCGGAACGGGCCTTCGGAGCGGGCATACGCTATGCCCGCGTCGGCTGCCGCCTCTACGATATATCCCACGCCATCCAGACCGTCACGGAGGAAGCCGGTTTTCACATCATCACCGATTACGAAGGGCACGGGATCGGCCGTGAGATGCACGAGGACCCGATGGTGCCCAACATGGGACGTGCGGGCAAAGGGCCGAGACTCCTGCCCGGCATGACGCTGGCCATAGAACCCATGATCTGTCAGGGAGATGGCGACACGGATGTTTTGCTGGACGAGTGGACGGCCGTCACGGTGGACGGCGGCTTGGCTGCGCATTATGAGAACACTGTCGTGATTACAGAGGGTGAGCCCGAAGTGCTTACTCTGTGAAGAGGGAGATGAAGGTATGGCCAAGAAGGACGTCATCGAGGCGGTCGGCACGGTGGTGGACGCGCAACCCAATGCCATGTTCAAGGTGAGGCTGGAGAACGGCTTCGAGGTGCTTGCGCACATTTCGGGCAAGATCAGAATGAATTATATCCGCATTCTGCCGGGAGACAGGGTCAAGGTGGAGCTTTCCCCCTACGATCTGAGCCGCGGCAGGATTATATGGCGTGACAAGTGATACGTAGAAGAAGCAGGAAGGAGAAACAGCGATGAAAGTCAGAGCTTCCGTGAAGCCTATCTGTGAGAAGTGCAAGGTCATCAAGAGACACGGCAAGGTGATGGTCATCTGCGAGAATCCGAAGCACAAGCAGAAGCAGGGCTGATACTCATGTTTATCCGACAGCCGGCGGACCTCACCGGGCAATCCGCCCTATGACAGGCTGTCCGCAATGTATATGAAAAACCCGTCTATATCACGCCCGGTTTGGTGACGGAAGATGGGAGAAGGAGAGAGATATGGCTCGTATAGCCGGTGTTGACTTACCGAGAGACAAGAGGATCGAGATCGGCCTGACCTACATTTACGGAATCGGCCGGCCGACAGCGACCGCGATTTTGCAGAAGGCGGGCGTCGATCCGGACACCAGAGTACGCGACCTGACGGAGGAGGAAGCAGGTCGGATCAGGAAGATCATCGACGAGGAATACATCGTGGAAGGCGATCTGCGCCGTGAGGTATCCCTGAACATCAAGAGGCTGATGGAGATCGGCAGCTATCGGGGAATCCGCCACCGCAGGGGCCTGCCCGTCAGAGGACAGAATACCAAGACGAACGCCAGAACCAGGAAGGGTCCGAAGAAGACCGTCGGCCGGAAGAAGAAAGCGGCAAGGTAAGGGGGGTAGAATGGAATGGCTAAGACTGTGAAGAAGACAGTTAGAAAGAAGAAGAGAGAGCGCAAGAACATCGAAAAAGGCCAGGCCCACATCCAATCCACCTTCAACAACACGCTGGTGACGCTGACGGATATGAGCGGTAACGCGATTTCCTGGTCCTCCGCCGGTTCCTTAGGTTTCAAAGGCTCAAGAAAATCCACTCCGTACGCGGCGCAGATGGCCGCCGAGGAGGCTGCGAGAGGTGCGATCGAGCACGGTCTCAAGACGGTCGAAGTCTATGTGAAGGGGCCCGGTTCCGGCCGGGAAGCCGCTATCCGCGCGCTGCAGACGGCGGGGCTGGAGATCACCATGATTCGGGACATCACCCCGATCCCTCACAACGGCTGCAGGCCGCCTAAGAGAAGAAGAGTCTGAGAAGGGAGGCGTTGGAATTATGTCGAGATATACGGATGCAAACTGCAAACTTTGCCGGCGTGAAGGCCAGAAGATGTTTCTGAAGGGAGAGCGCTGCTACAGCCCCAAGTGCGCGCTGGAAAAGCGCAACTACGCGCCGGGTCAGCATGGGCAGGCCAGAAAGAAGCAGTCCGACTACGGCCTGCAGCTGCGGGAAAAGCAGAAAGCCAAGAGATTTTACGGGGTGCAGGAAGCCCAGTTCAGAAATATGTTCGAAAAGGCCGCCAAGTCCAAGGGCAAGACGGGCGAGGTTCTGCTGGTCATGCTGGAGACGCGCCTTGACAATGTTGTCTTCCGCCTGGGGTTCGCCTCCTCCCGCAAGGAAGCGCGCCAGCTGGTCACGCACGGCCACTTCACCGTCAACGGAAAGAAGGCCGACATTCCCTCCATGCAGCTCAAGGCCGGCGACGTGATCCGTGTGAAGGATAAGAGTCAAAATTCGCCGAAGTTCAAGGAAATCAAGGATATGTCCATCACCGTACCGACGTGGATGAGCGTCGATGTGGAGAAGCTGGAGGGCAAGATCCTGGCCATGCCCAGACGGGATGAGATCGACACGCCGATCGCGGAGCACTTGATCGTGGAGTTGTATTCCAAGTAGTTTGATACGTGAGGCGGCAGCCTCACAGCGTACGTGGAATGAAAAGGAGGGTTTCGCGTGATAGAAATCGAAAAACCAACGATCAGCAAGACGATAGATGAGAGCGGAATGTACGGAAAATTCGTCGTGGAACCTCTGGAGCGCGGCTACGGTACGACGCTGGGCATCTGCCTGCGGCGCATCCTGCTCAGCTCCCTCCCCGGCGCGGCGGTCACATCGGTCAGGATCGACGGCATCCTGCACGAGTTCTCGACCATACCGGGCGTGAAGGAGGATGTGACGGAGATCATCCTGAATCTGAAGAAGCTGGCGGTCAGACTGGACGGGGAGAGCACCAAGCGCGTGACCATCAACGCGGTCGGCCCCAAGGATGTGACGGCGGCCGACATCATCTGCGATGCGGAGGTGGAGATCTTCAACCCGGAGCTGCACATCGCGACCCTGGAGGAGAATGCGACCCTGGTGATGGAGATCAACCTCGCGAGGGGCCGCGGCTACGTGCCCGCCGAGCAGAACAAGACGGAGAGCATGCCGATCTCGGTCATTCCGGTCGATTCCATCTATACGCCGGTCAGGCGTGTGAACTATACGGTGGAGAATACCCGCGTGGGGCAGGTGACCGACTACGACCGTCTGGTCCTCGAACTGTGGACGGACGGTTCCATCACGCCCGAGGAGGGCGTGTCCATCGGCGCCAAGATCATGCAGGAGCACCTGAACCTCTTCATCCAGCTGACGGATGCCACCGATACGATGGAGATCATGGTCGAGAAGGAGGAGGACAAGAAGGAGAAGGTGCTGGAGATGACCATCGAGGAGCTGGAACTCTCGGTGCGCTCCTTTAACTGTCTGAAACGGGCCGCGATCAACACCGTGGAGGAGCTGACGCAGAAGACCGAGGACGACATGATGAAGGTCCGCAATCTGGGCAAGAAATCCCTGGATGAGGTCAAGGCCAAGCTGCAGGAGTTAGGGCTGGAGCTGAAGGCCAGCGAAGAATAGACGAGAGAACTCGATGAAAGGAGATGTGCGAGATGCCAGGATATAGAAAGCTGGGCAGACCCTCTGCCCACAGGAGATCCATGTTGCGGAACCTGGTCACCGATCTGTTTCGGGATGGACGCATCCAGACCACGGACGACCGTGCCAAGGAGGCGAGACGCGAGGCGGAGAAGATGATCACGCTGGCCAAACGCGGCGGACTGCACGCCAAGCGGCAGGCGATGGCCTACATGTTCGATGAGGATGTGGTCACGAAGCTGTTCGACGAGATCGCACCGCGGTACGAGGACAGGAACGGCGGATACACCCGGATTCTCAAGCTGGGACCCCGGCAGGGCGATAACGCCGAGACCGTATTCCTGGAGCTGGTGTAATATCGATATGGTAAAAGACCCCCGGCAGGCACAGCGCCCGGCAGGGGTCTTTTTTCGTGCCGCCATTTGCGCGCATGCGAGCCCGGTGCGCCGGTGGGATGGGCTGCGTGGGCGCCCATGTGCATCCGCGCCATGGGACGGATAGCCTGTGAGGGTGACATATCCCGCGGTGACGCCGCGCGCCTGGTCCGCGCGTGTACTGCGCATAGAACATGACGTTGACATTCCCCGAATCCATGTTAAAATTGACATGGAAGGAAAGGAAACGAATATGGATGTCTATGAAGTAAGCGCCATCGACACACTGATGAGCAATATGGATCAAGGCATCATCTTCATCAACCGGGACAGAAAGATCCAAAACTGCAATCAGAGAGCAAAGGAAATCACGGGAATCGTCACGGATGCGCCCATCGGCCATCCGGCCGGCCGGATCGAGGAGGGGGACATCGTCATCCTGGCGGATAACAAGCTGGGGGAGGACGACGGCGATCTGGGGCCGGAGGAACTCGGGACGCTGGGCATCGCCGACCCGGCCATCCTGCAGGGCGATATGCTGATCGCGGCGGGCGTCTACCGCAACGAAAAGATCGAACCCGTGTACAAACACATGCGTGAGCACCTCCTCGACGTGCCCATGCAGCTGAACACCGACTTTTGCGGATTCCCCATCTCCGCCTCCATCGACGAGAGAAACCGGGAGACGGCCATCACGGTGGGCGGGCGGACCTACCGCCTGGACTACTATGCGTCGGTGGGCAACATGGTGGTCCTGGACCGCCTGCACGGCGACGTGAAATTCTGCCAGATCAAGGGGTACAGCGTCCGCAACGAGGATGCGGGCAACCTGCTGCGCGGACATCCCTTTCAGGCCAAGAGCGTGGAGCGGGTGGATGTGGACGTGCGGGACATCCCGTTCCTCGATCTGTTCGACGAATCGGACCTGGCGCACAAGCTGTTCGACGTCCTGGACGGACGCACGCCCAAGGTGGTCAACCATCTCTACGACCTGAACCGGCGCCCCTTCGTGTGCAATATCATCCCCTGGCAGCGGGAGGGAGAGGACAGACCGGCGGGCGTGTTTCTGCTCATCCGCGATGCCGAGCAGCTCTCCGATCTTTTGGCGGACCGGAACGAGATCCTGCGCCAGATGGAGGAGCGGCAGACGCTGCGCATGACCGGCGTGCGCGACTATCCGGAGGAGGCCTTCGAGGATTTCGTCGGCAAGAGCAACGAGATCAGCGAGGTCAAATACATGGCTTACAAGGCGTCCCGGAACCGCTTCAACGTCATCATCACCGGGGAGAGCGGCACGGGCAAATCCCAGCTCGCCCGCGACATCCACCGCCTCGGCAATCCCCGTGCGCCCTTCGTGGAGGTCAACTGCAACGCCATCGCGCCCTCGCTGTTCGAGAGCGAGCTGTTCGGCTATGTGGGCGGCGCCTTTACGGGGGCCAAGAGCGAGGGAAAGGTGGGCTTCTTCGAGGCGGCCAACAAGGGGACCATCTTTCTGGACGAGATCGGCGAGATTCCGCTGGACATTCAGGTCAAACTGCTGCATGTGCTGCAGGACAAGACCATCTACCGGGTCGGCTCCTCCAAGCCCATCCATGTCGATGTGCGCGTGATCGCCGCCACGAACAAGGATTTGGAGGCGGAGGTGGCAGCCGGTCGCTTCCGGCAGGACCTGTACTACCGCATCAGCGTATTTCCCATCGAGATTCCACCGCTGCGCCAGCGCAAGGCGGATCTGTACCTGCTCATCAATCGCATCCTGCAAAGGGTCTGCGAGCAGTACGGCATGGAGCTCAAGCAGTTCAGCGGCGGCGCGCTGCAGCGCATGATGGCCTACGGCTGGCCCGGCAACGTGCGGGAGCTGGAAAATATCATCGAGCGCGCCGTCACCCTCTGCGACGGAAATGTCATCTATCCGGAGCATCTGCGGATCGGCGCGGAGGAGGCGCCCAGAACCATGAAGGAGCTCCTGGAGGCGGAGGAGCAGCGCATCCTGCAGGACACGCTCGCGCGTTTCGGCGGGGACAAGCGGCAGGCCATGGAGGAGCTGGGCCTCTCCCGCACCGTGTTCTACGACAAATTGAAGAAATACGGGCTGCCCGGATAGGGGCGGCGCGCGCAGGCCGCGTGGCGGAACGGTGGCCGGGGGTGTTGAGATTTCAGCGATGGGAACCGAGACCGTCCGTGCGCCGCACCTGGCTGCGTGGAGGCGGTGGAATCCGTCCGCGGTGGGACCACCGCGGCGCGCACCCGTACGGAAGCGAAGAGAAATTTTACGAAAATAAAACGGCGCGGCCGGGGAGGTTTCCTCAGCCGCGTCTCGTTCATCTGCGCCCGGCTCATATGCGCCGGCGGCGCCGTATCATCTCGTGTAGACGCGCACCGGGCGGGCCGTGAAGCGCGCCAGAATCTCGTTCTTGTTGGTGCCGGCCAGGCTCGCGGCCTCGGCGATGGTCATGGAGCCGTCCGCCCCGTCTCCGTAGATGACGGCCTCCATGCCCTCGCATACATCCGGCACATCGGTCACATCGGCCATGCACTGGTCCATGCAGAGGACACCCACGAGCGGGCAGCGGACGCCGCCGATGACGACATACCCCTTGTCGCGCATGTTGCGCGGGTAGCCGTCCGCATAGCCGAAGGGCAGGGTGGCGATGCGGCTGTCGCGCGGCGCCTTCCAGGCATAGTCGTAGCTCAGGCCCTCGCCCTGCGGGACATCCCGAAGCTGCGAGATGGCGGTCTTGAAGGTCAGAACCTGCCGCACCGGCAGATCGTGAATGTGCGCACCGTGCATCCCGTACAGCAGGGCGCCGGGCCGCACCATGTTCATGCGGTACTGCGGGTAGTCCACGCAGGCGATGCTGTCGGCGATGTGCTGGTAGCGGAAGTGGCAGCCCGCCCCCTCCAGCGCGTCGATGAAGTCCGTGAACTGCTTGTACTGGCTCTGGTTTTCCGCCTCGCCGGCCAGCGCCAGATGGCTGAAGATCCCCTCTATGTCCAGAGCGGGCAGGAGGGACATGGCGCGTATCTCGTCCGCGTAGGCTTCCGTAGGCGGCTGGCCCAGTCGGTGGAAACCGGTGTCCACCTTCAGGTGGACGCGCGCGGCGCAGCCGCGCGCCTGGGCCAGCCGGCTGAGGATTTGGGCCTGCCTAAGCGTCCAGATGGTCTGGGTGATGTCATGCTCCACCACATAGGGGAGGAGGCGGTCGGGCGTATGTCCCATGATGAAGACCGGATAGGACGGGTCCGCCGCCTTGAGCTCCAGTGCCTCGGACAGCGTGGCGACCGCGAGGTAGCGCACGCCGCCCTCCACGAGCGTCGGCGCGATGGCGGCGGCGCCGTGTCCGTAGCCGTTGGCTTTAACGACGGCCGTGACGGCGACATCGGGACCCACCATGGCCCGAATCTGCGCCAGATTGTCCGCCAGCCGGCCGAGGTCGATGATGAGCTTCGTGTCTCGAATCGTCGTGTCGACGGGGGCAGCCTGATTGCGCTTTGCGCCCTGCGTCTCCATGCAGCCGGCATCTCCTTGCGCGCCCTGCGTCTCCATGCAGCCCGCATCTCCCAGGCCGCCCTTTAGCCCCCGGCTGCCCATCTCCGCGCAGGCGCCGTCCTCCCGGGCACCCTGCTGGCCCGCGCCGCGCATATCGGCGGGGGCGTACTGCGCCTCCCTACGGCCCATCTCTACCATGTCGGCGCCTCCTTTTCGAGTATCGTCAGGACGGAGGCCACTTCGGTGAGAATGCCGGTGACGATGGCCCGCTCGTCCGGGCAGAAATGGTCGCTGTGCAGCGGATAGGAGACCTGCGAGCCCGGCACGCGCGTCCCGAGGTTGTAGTAGAGGCCGCGGCTCGGCCCGCTGCAGAAATAGGCGAAATCGTCCGCCCCCAGGGAAGGCGTGTTCTCGATCACCACATTGTCCGCGCCGAGCACCGCCTCCGCCGTGCCCCGGACCCAGTCGAAGAGCGTCTTGTCGTTGACGAGGGCCGGATAGCTCTCGTGGAAGGCGATCTCACACTTCGTATTGTAGGCGGCGGCGATGCCCTCGCAGATCTGGCTGACCTGCTCGCGCAGGAAGGCGCGCCGGTCGTTGTCGAGCGTGCGGATGATGCCGGTGAACTCCGCCTCGCCGGAGATGATGTTGCCGGCTGTGCCGCTGTGGAAGGTGCCGACGGTGACCAGGGCGGCCTCCGTCGGGTCGATCCGACGGCTGACGATGGTCTGCAGCGCCGAAATCATATTGCAGGCCGGCAGGAGCGCATCGACACCTTTTGTCGGGTGTGCGCCGTGGCACGAGGCCCCGATGACCCGCACCTCGAAACCGCAAGAGGCGGCGTTCATGGAGCCCGGGATGAACTGAATCTTGCCGGCTTCCACGGTCGGTTCGACGTGCAGACTGATGACGCTCCCGATGGTCGGGTCCGTGAGACAGCCCGCCTCGATCATCTGGCGCGCGCCGCCGATGGTCTCCTCGGAGGGCTGAAACAGGAGGCGGACGCAGCCGGGCAGTTCCTCGCGCATACCCTGCAGCACCTTCGCCGTCCCCAGAAGCACCGCCGTGTGCACATCGTGTCCGCAGGCATGCATGACGCCCTCATGCTGGGAGCGGAAGGGAACATCGACCACCTCCGTCACGGGAAGCGCGTCGATGTCAGCCCGGATGCCGACCCCGTGGTTCCGATCCTTGCCGTAGATGGTGGCCGCCACGCCGTGCCCGGCGACATCCCTGCGATAGCTGATGCCGAGCTCGTCCAGAATCCCGCAGATGTACGCCTCCGTCTCCACCTCCTGCTCCGAAAGCTCCGGGTGGCTGTGGATGTGCCGCCGCCACGCGACCGCATCGGGATATACCGCTTCCGCCTTTTGACGAAGCGACGCTATGTCATAACTCATGTGAAACCTCCTCCCATGCCCGCCAAGGGGCCTTTTCCACGCCCATTATATGCAAGCGCTCCGCCCCTGTCAAGAGTGGCCCATGAGCGGGCCGTGAGGCGTCAGCGGGGA
>CAZDUM010000016.1:20294-21859 GCA_964508645.1 uncultured Oscillospiraceae bacterium
GCAGGGGAGCGGCGCCCGGAGGCCGGCGGATTGGCACGCCTCTTGCTTAATAAAAGACAGACGGTCGGGGTGTACGGCCGGAAAAAACTTTTGCTTCGTAAGGAGGATATTATGCGCATTATCGACTTGCATTGCGATACGATCCTGGCGGGCTGGCGGATGCCCGACCTCGATCTGGCGGATGGGCAGGAGACGGACATCACGATACAGAAGCTGGAGAAGGGGGGTTGCCTGGCGCAGTTCTTCGCCCTGTGGCTGCCGTGGAAGCGTCTGGACGAATCGCCCTATACGCTGCTGAAGAGCATGTATGACTGCTATGCGGCCTTCATCGAAAAGAACAAGGCGCGCATCCGGCCGGCGTACAAGGTGGCGGACATCGAGGCGAATGAGGCCGCGGGTCTGCCGTCGGCGCTGCTGGCGGTGGAGGACAGCGCGTTTCTGGAGGGGAAGATCGAACGCGTGCAGGAGAGCTACGACATGGGCGTGCGGCTCATCACCCTCCTGTGGAACCATGAGAACAGCGTGGGATTCCCCAACAGCGCGGACCCCGAGGCGCACATGATGGGCCTCAAACCATTCGGCATCGAGACCGTGGAGGAGATGAACCGTTTGGGCATCCTCATAGATGTATCGCATCTGTCTGAGGGCGGATTCTGGGATGTCGCGCGGCACTCGAAGAAGCCCTTCGTCGCCTCTCATTCCTGCGCGCGCGCCCTGCGCGACCATCCGCGGAACCTGACGGACGAGCAGCTGAAGGCCGTCGGGGAGGCCGGGGGTGTGGTGGGCGTCAACTTCGAGAGCGCCTTCCTCGCCGAGGGGACGGAAAACACCACGTACGAGCGCATCGTCGCGCATCTCCTGCACATGAAGGACAAGGCGGGCATCGACGCGCTGGCCTTCGGCTCGGACTTCGACGGCATCGACTGCAAGGGCGATTTCACGGATTACCTGGGATTTCACGGCATCGTGGAGGCCATGGAGCCGCACTTCACGCCGGCGGAGATCGATAAAATCTGCCACGGCAACGCGCTGCGGGTCATGCGAGAGGTGATCGGCTGAGGCGCACCGTATCGAGGAGCCCGCAAGAGAGTGTCCAGGAAGTGCCCGGTGGTCGTCTTGCACCCCCACTGTACTTCCATGTGGCGCATTGGCAACCCGTGTATCTCCACCTCCGGGCCGCATCCGAGCACTTTTTCGAGACCGTCTCCCACTTGCCAGCAGCGCGCCCGGGTATTCAGGCATTCTCGCAAGGGGCCCCGCTGCGCAGCTCTACCCCGCACGGCGATCGCGGGATGTGCCGGTAACTTCCACGCTGCGGCGGCCAGCCGTACCATCTGCCGTGACTGCCTCCTTCGGTAGCCGCCTGCGACACATCGCATTTCGGCGTGAGGCAGCTGCGGCATCGTGCGCCGAAATGCCGCCCTATCGAAAACCGCACCCTGTGACGAAATACATGTCGCAGGGTGTTTTTTTCTGCGACAAAAAGCAAGCGAGGACCGGTCACCCGGCCCCCTGCTTGACAGAAAGGAATACGAATATGGTAAAAAAGTGAATTGCTATGTCAT
>CAZDUM010000017.1:0-1379 GCA_964508645.1 uncultured Oscillospiraceae bacterium
CCACAAAGTTTCTGCCGATGGAACCCATAATTACCGATATTTGGAAAATATTTTTTCGGCCGCATCGGGGGCCGCATCGCGGAGGGCGGGTCGAGGCGGACGCGTGGCAGGCAAGTGTAGGTGACTGCGCGGCAGGTGCGGATGATCGCGCGATTGGGCGCGGGCGAAACTGTGGGGCGAGCAGCAGGTGGGCAGCGGTCGGTCTTGCATTCTGCGTCACCGTTAGGGTTGAAAAGTCGCGAGGAATGTGATAGAGTAAGACAGGAGGCGAGAGGAATTGCGAGGCGCAGGCGCGCTGCCGACAGGTGGGCGGCAACCTCGAAGAAGTGCCCGGCTGCGGCCCGGAGGTGGAGATACGCAGGTTGCCGGCGCGCCCTTGAAATCAAAAGTGGAGGCGCAGGGCGGTCGCGAAGCACCTGTTGGACACTCTCTTGCCCCATTTTCCAAAAGGAGTCAGATCATTGTATCAGCAGAGATATAAGATAAAGCTGTACGACACGGACAGAAACCAGATAGCCAAGCCGACCGGCATTCTCCAGGAGCTACAGGATACCGGCGACGGCCAGATGGCGACGGAGAAGCCCTCCTACATAGATGTGCTGCGCACCGGCCGAGCCATCATGCTGAACCGCCTGGACATGAACATACCGGCAGAGATTCGCAACGGCGACCTCGTCCTATCCCGCTCGTGGCCCTGCAGCAGCAACCGGGCCACCTTCCTGCGCTGCTACGCCATGTGGCGATGCGACGAGGAGGACCGGATTCTCTCCGAAACACCCGTGGCAGAGATATCCAGCATCTGGTCCCTGGTGAGCCTGGCAGACCGCCGCATTCTGCCCGTCAGCGAGCTGGACATGTCGAACTACACCCACGGGCCATACAGAGAGGTGGCCAAAGGCAAGCTCCACATTTCCACCCAGACTGAGGCGACCATGACGCAGGTGGCCGAGAAGCGGGTGGCCTACTCCGACACGGACTGCAACGGCCACATGAACAACACCTACTATCTGAATCTCCTCTGCGACCAGATCCCAGAGCTCGAAACGGGCGCCTACCGCGTGACCACGGTGCGACTGCACTACAGCAAGGAAGCCGTGCTCGGCGAGACGATCCGCGTATACCGCACACCGAAGCTGCCGCCGCGAGAGGACGCACAGCAGGTGGCCCGCTATCTCTTCCGAACGGAACTGTCCGACGGCGACCTGAACATCGAGGCAGAGATCGGCCTCTGGCCCGTATCGGCCGCATGACACCGCAGCCGCGCCGCAGGGCTTTTGCGCACGGGATTTCTGCGTAGATTTCTGAGTAAAAGAAGGAAGCGCCGTCTCTCTACGAGGCGGAGGCAGCGGCCTGCAAACACCGACAGGCGACCCCGCGAG
>CAZDUM010000017.1:1479-12461 GCA_964508645.1 uncultured Oscillospiraceae bacterium
CCCGCAGGGCGCCGGCACCCGCCGGGCGCGCCGGCGCGACCGGCAGAGCGGGCAGCGGTTCGCGCGCACCAAGGCGCAGCCTGTGCCCGTCGCACGGATTCTGTCCCTCCTCCTCGTCGTGGCGATGCTTTCCGGCCTCGCCACGACGCCGGCCCTGGCAGCCGAGGAACCGGAGGTCGCGGCCGAGGCTGCCATCATCTACTGCGCCACCACCGGCGAGGTGGTCTGGGAAAAGAACGCGGATGAGGAGCTGAATCCGGCCAGCATCACCAAGCTGATGACCTGCCTCCTCGCCGCCGAGTCGCTGGACCTCGACAAGGAGATCACGGTCGGCAAGGAGGCGGCGGAGGTGATTCCCTCGAAGATTTACCTCCAGGAAGGGGAGGTCATCACCGTCCAGGAACTCCTGTACGCCGCCATGCTCGGCTCCGCCAACGATGCGGCCGCGACCCTCGCCATCGCGGTGGCCGGCTCCATCGAGGAATTCGCCGACATGATGAACCAGCGGGCGCAGGCCCTCGGCTGCACCCACACCCGCTTCGAGAACCCCCACGGCCTGAAGGGGGAGTCCCACTACTCCTCCGCCAGGGACATCGCCCGCATCTGCGAGGCGGCCTTTGCGAATAAGACGATCCGCAAGATCGCCAAGGCCAAGAGCCACACCATTCCCGCCACCAACGCCTCTCCGGAGCGAAAACTGAAGAACGGCAATCTTTTCATCCGCGGCGGCGAGGTGCACACCGACAAGGGCACCGTCGAGGTCGAGAAGTATGAGGGCGTCATCGGCGGCAAGACCGGCACCACGGAGGAAAATGTGGCCACCATGGCCGTGGCCCTGCAGTATGACGATCTGGATATCTACACGGTCATCCTGGGCAGCACGCTGTACGACCGCTATACGGATGAAAAGACGCTTTTGGATTACGCCCGCGAAAACGTCTCCAAATATGTGGCCTTCGAGGAGGGCACCGAGTTTGAAGAGGGAAAACTGCGCTACGGCGCGACGAACCGGGTGACGGGCGTCGCGGCCAAGCCGGGCTATGTGCGCCTGCCGGAGGGCGCCTCTCCCTCCCTTCTGACCATGACACCGGTCTACGAGGAGGATCTGCGGGCACCGATCAAGGCCGGACAGAAGGTCGGTGTCGTCGAAATCTATCTGGCGGACGAGAAGCTGCGCGAGGTCGACCTGCTCGCAGCCGAGGATGTGAAGGAAGGCTGGTTTCTCTCCCGCTTCGGCATCACGAATGTGCAGACGATCATCATCGCGGTCGTCGCGGTCGTCGTGCTGGGCGGGATGCTGATCATCCTCATCCTGCGCGCCGTGAACCGTCGCCGCCGCGCCCGCCTGCGCCGCCGTCGCATTCTGGAGGCGGCGCGCCGCGAACTGGAACAGGAGAACAGCTGGCGCGAACGCGACTGGCCGCACTGATCCGCAGAGCGCACGAGACGCACCATGTTTGACATCAAGGAGAATCTGAAGACCCTGCCGGACTGCCCCGGCGTCTACCTGCACAAGGACAAGCTGGGGCAGGTCATTTACGTGGGCAAGGCCGTTTCCCTCCGCAACCGGGTCCGCCAGTACTTTCAAAACCCGGCCGGCCAGAGCCCCAAGGTCCGCGCCATGGTCTCTCACATCGCCGAGTTCGAGTACATCACCTGCCAGACGGAGATGGAAGCGCTCATCCTGGAGTGCAACCTCATCAAAAAATACGCCCCGAAATACAATATTTTACTCCGTGACGACAAGACCTACCCCTATATCAAGGTCACGACATCGGAGGCATTCCCGCGTGTCGTCAAGACCCGCCTGCTCGAAAAGGACGGCAACCGCTACTTCGGCCCCTTCAGCGATACCGGCGCCGTCAACCGCATGGTGGACCTCCTCAACCAGATATTCCGACTCAAACGCTGCGCGGCCCGCGCCTTCCCCAAGGGCCACCGCCCCTGCCTCAACTACCACATCGGCCAGTGCCGCGGCGTGTGCGTGGGCGAGGTGAGCCAGGAGGCATACGCGCAGGATGTCGAGGGAGTGCTTTCCTTCCTGAGCGGGCATCAGAAGCCGCTTTTGGACCTGCTCACGGCGCGGATGGAGCAGGCGGCGGCCTCGATGCAGTACGAGGAGGCGGCCCACTGGCGCGATGCCATCACCTCGGCCAAGGCCATCGGGGAGCTGCAGCGCGTGACGATGCTGTCCGCCGGCGACCTGGATGTGGTGCTGCCGGTCAGCGCCGGAGACAGCCGCTCCATCGCGCTCTTCATGGTCCGAGGCGGGAAGTTGTCCGGCCGGGAGACCTTCGCCATGCAGGCCGGCCCGGAGGACAGCGACGAGAGCCTGGTGGCGGAGTTCCTCAAGCAGTACTACAGCCAGTGGGCGCAGGTCCCCAGAGAGATACTCCTCTCCAAGCCGCTGGCGGAAGCGCCCGTCATCGAGGCCTACCTGGAGAGCCTCGGCGAGGGCCGCAAGGTGCGCATCTACGTGCCGCAGCGAGGCGACAAGCGGGCCCTGCTTCAGATGGCGATGCACGACGCCGAGGAGATGAGCAGGACGCTGACGGCCCGTCTGGAGGCGGGCGCGGAGAAGGACCAGGCCCTGGCGGCCGAGCTGGAGAGCGTGCTCGGCTTTCACCGCGACAGCTACCGCGTGGAATCCTACGACATCTCCAATACGAACGGCGTGGACACGGTGGGCGCGATGGTGGTCTTCGAGGGCCGCAAACCGGTGCGCCGCGACTATCGGCGCTTTCGCATCAGGACCGTGGACCGTCCCGACGACTATGCCAGCCTGCAGGAGATGCTCTTTCGCCGCTTCCGGCGCGCGCAGGCCGACGACCCCGGATTTCGGACCCTGCCCGACCTCATCCTCATGGATGGCGGGCGCGGACAGGTGACGGCGGCGGAAAAGGTGCTCGTCGCGCTCGGCATCCCGGTGCCGGTTTTAGGGATGGTGAAGGATGACAACCATCGCACGCGCGCCCTGGTCAACGGCCAGGGCGAGGAGATGCCTCTGCGGGAACACCCGTTGCTGTTTCAGTACTGCGGCACGATCCAGGAGGAGGTCCACCGCTTCGCCATCGAGTACCACCGGAGCCTGCACACGAAGAACGCCATCGGCTCCGTGCTGGACAACATCAAGGGGATAGGTCCGGTGAAGCGAAACGCCCTCCTTACGCACTTCGGCTCCGTCGAGGAGATTCGCCACGCCACGGCGGCGTCGCTCATGCAGGTCCCCGGCATCTCGGCGCGGGATGCCCAGGCCGTCACCGAATATTTCTCACGCGAATCTTGACGGTCGATGGCTTTTTTGATATGATACCTTGCAAGAAGCGGCCGGGCGGACGGGCCTGCGAGGCGCGGTTTTTGCGGCGCGGGCCGAAACCGGACGCGGAGATATTTTGCGAGACGACGACGGAGGGGAACATGAGCGACGAGAGGGACAGGAACGGCGTGGACGAGAGCGACATCATCACGCTGGAGTTCGACGACGGCGGCGAAGTGGAATGTGAGATCATGGGCGTGTTCGACCTGAACGACAAGGAGTACATAGCCCTGATTCCGCACGACGACTCGGATGATGTGTACATCTACGGCTACGAGGAGGTCGGCGAGGACGAGTTCGAGCTTCTGGATATCGAAAGCGACGAGGAGTTCGAGGCGGCCGTGGCGGAATTTGACAAGATCATGGCCGAGGAAGAGGACGAGGAAGAATAGAGGATACGGGTTACGGAGTAAAAGATCACGGGGTCGCGGATCACGGATCGCGAGCCGCGCATCACGGGTCATCACGAAACGACAGCCGAGGGCAGATAGGGCCTGCGTCGACGAGGTCGGCCGCCTGAGCGGGTTGCCGTACCTGGGATACCGGCCATCGGCATCCCGCGCCCGCACTGGCCGCCCAGGAGGGTTACGGTACCGGCTGGCGGCACCGACCATCGACACGGCATGTGCCCGCCCGCACCGACCGGCCACACCGGATGGACGGGGCCGGCCACCTGCCCGCTGCATCACATTGTCTGCAAGTCGCTCCCACAGGGGGGCGACTTTTTTCGGTGGAAGGCGGGGAAAGCGTTTACAAACGGCCGCAGATATGGTACATTTAGGTGAACAGGTCGCCCGGCGATCCGGTTTTTGCGTGGAAAAAAAGGGAGAACGAGACGGATGAAAGCGTTTTGCATACGGGGTCTGCAGCTGATCCTGCGCATCGTGTACGGTGTGCTGAAACTGCTGCCCACCAAGCAGAGCAAGGTGGTATTTCTCAGCCGCCAGGCGGATGAGATGCCGCTCGATTTTCGTCTGCTCGAACGCTCGCTCCTTCAGGCCCAGCCCTACATGACCATCGCGTCGGTGTGCTGCCGGTTCGAGGGGGAGAAAGGCGGCGGCAAGGGACGATTCGTCCTCGCCACCCTGAAGAGCCTCTACCACCTGGCCACATCCCGCGTCTGCGTGCTCGACGCCTACTGGCCGGCCGTCTCCCTGCTCCATCATAAGCCGTCGCTGACGGTCATCCAGCTGTGGCATGCCCTGGGCAAGATCAAGCAGTCCGGCTATCAGACGCTGGACCGTCCCGGCGGCCGCAGCAGCGAGATGGCGACCCTGATGCACATGCACGAGAACTACGACTACATCATCGCCGGCGGGAAAGCCTGGAACCCCTGCTACTGCGCCTCCTTCCGCACGACGGAGGACAAGCTGGTCAACTGCGGCCTGCCGCGCATCGACTACCTGCTGCAGACGGCCGAGGAAAACCGGGCGACGGTGCTGGACGCCTACCCCGCGTTTCGGGGCAAGACCGTGATCCTGTACGCGCCGACCTTTCGCCGCGGGATGGGGGAATCCGCCTGGACGGCGCTGCCGGACGCCTTCGAGGTCATCAACGCCAGGGAGCCCGGCCGGGACGGCAAGGGACAGTATGTCCTCATCGTCAAGGGCCACCCGAATGAAGAGCTGGAGATCGGGGCGCGGCCCGGCGTCTACGATTGCCCGGAGTTCTCGGCGATGGACCTGCTGGCCGCCTGCGACTACCTGATCACGGACTACTCGGCCATCGCGCTCGAAGGTGCGGTCCTGCGGCGGCCGACCTGGTACTATGTATATGATTACGAGGAATATAGCGAAAAGAACGGCCTGAACATCGACCTGTTCACGGCCATGCCGGGCTGCGTCTTCCCCGACGCCGAAGCGCTCATGGAGCGTCTCGCCTCGGCGGATCGGGCGGCCCGCACGGACGAGGTGAGCCGGGATGCCATGCCGTATCCGTATATGGCGCTGAACGCCTATCGCAAGGCGTACCTGCCGCGAAAGCTGGGCACATCCACGGCGCAGATCACGGCGCTCATCCTGCGGCAGATGCTGCCGCCACACCCGGAGAGCGTGCCGGTGCCCGGCGGCCCCGCTTAGCGCGCTGGCGCCGTATCGCCCTACGGCGCTCCGTCGTGACATTGCGACCGGGGAGCCTGCACCTGCGGCGGGCGGCACTTCACAGTCGTGAGCGGGTAAACCGCGCCGGCGCCCCACAGCCGAGAAGGGAACGCGCATGGATATCTTTGAGGCGGTCCGCTGGGGGACCAAAAAAATCAAGCTCTTCGTCCTGTACTGGCGGCGCATCGTCTTCGTGCGGAACCACTTTCGCTGCCCCTGGTACAAGAAGGTGAAGGCCAACCTGTGCGGTTTCACGGCGGATCAGTGGATGCTCTATGATTTCGACCACAACGACCGCCATGAGTACCTCTCCGAGTTCGACTGGTACCGCTCGCGCTACATCAACGAGCCGTTCGACTTCGTCTGCAACAACAAGATCGCCTCGGCCGAGATACTCAAGCAGTATGTGCGCGTTCCGGAGAGCTACATCATCAAGAACCGGGGCTATGTGTCCGGCTTCGCCAGCGAGGACATGGACTACGACGACGCGCTGGCCCTGCTCGCGGAGAAGAAGGCGCTCTTCTTCAAGCCCTACGGCAAGGGCAAGGGTACCGGCGTCTGCCGCCTCACCTGGGAAAACGGCGGACCCGCCATCGACGGCGAGGCGGTGAGCCGCGACGAGCTGCTGGAGTTTCTGCGCAGGAAGGATGACTGGTTCCTGAGCGAGGCCATGCAGCAGCATCCGTACAGCAGCGGCCTCTACGCAGAGACGATGAACACCATCCGCCTCATCACCCTGCGCGACCCTGAGACCCACCGCTTCAAGATATTCTTCGCGGTGCAGCGCATCGGCACGAAGGAGACGATCCCCGTGGACAACGGCAGCCGCGGCGGGCTCGTCAGCAAGATCGATCTGGAGACGGGCAGACTGAGCGAGGCGCGGTGCCTGCACAACCGCAATGTGTACAAGGTGCATCCCGACTCCGGCGCGCCCATCGAGGGCGTGGTGATCCCCGGCTGGCAGGCGCTGAAGCGGGATATGCTGGCGCTGGCGGACAGGCTGCCCTACATGCACTTCATCGCCTGGGACATCCTGATGACCCCGGACGGGTTCTGCATCATCGAGGCGAATACCTCATCGGGCGTGAACATCATCCAGCTCTGGGGCGGGCAGCGCCACGGGGAGCTGGGTGACTTCTACCGCTATCACCATGTGATCCGGGATTGAAGCGGTTCCCGGGACTGTGGCACCCTCCGCCGGGATTGTGGTGGTTCCAGGACTGCGGCGATTTCGGGGCTGCGGCGGGTCTCGGGACTGTGGCGAGGGATGCGGCGGCAGCGGGGCAAAAGCGGGACGAGAGGGGTACGCTATGCGCTACATCATCATGGCCGACGGCAAGGGTAGCCGCTGGCAGAACCATCGAGGCGTGCCCAAGCATCTGGCGGACGTGGGCGGGGAGACGATCCTGGCCCGGACGGTACGCCTTTTGCGGAGCCTGACCGCGGATGACGAGATTCTCATCACCTCGCACGACCCCCGCTACGAGGTACCGGGCGCCGTGCGCTACGAGCCGCAGCGGAATGTGCTGGAAATCGACCGCTTTACGGCGGAACTCATAGATGACAACGTGTGCTTCCTCTACGGCGACACCTACTACCAGGAGGCGGCCATGCGGACCATCGTGGAAACGCCGGTTCCGCAGGAGATGCTGTTCTTCGGCAATGCCCGCTCCATCGTGGCGATCAAGGTGGCCGACGGGGCGCTGTTCCGGCAGCATGTGGACCGCGTGCGGGCGCTGTACCTGGCGGGCGAGATCGACCGCTGCATCGGCTGGCAGGTCTACCAGTCCTACGTGGGACTGCCCTTCGGGGAGAAGCGCATCGCGGACCGCTTCGTGGAGGTGGGCGGCGACACGGAGGATTTCAACACGCCGCAGGAGTATGACAGGAGGAACGAAACGGGATGGGTCTAAAAAAGCTGGTCGTCAATGTGCTGGCACTGGGTCCGACGGCCCGCGGCTTTACCGGCGGCGAGGCACGGCGCTGGGTGCGGGAGTCCTTTCGGCGCCGGACGCGGGACTACGGCTACACCCGCCGGCAGACGGAATGGGCGCTGCACCACGGATTCATGCCGGAGCAGGTGGAGCGGCTCCACATCGACGAGAGCAATGTGGACACCTACATCTCGGCCAGGGACTATGCCTACCTCCGCCCCCTGAACGGCTCCTACAGCAAGTGGATCACCGATAAGGTGACCATTCACACCATATTCAAGCCGTTTCGGGATGTGATGCCCGTCCGTTACATGCAGATCAGCAAGCGGCAGAAGGAGACCATGTTCATCCCCCTGTCGCCGGGCCCGGACGGCCGGATGCCGGAGGGGAGCCTGGCCGGCGCGCTGGCCCTCATCCGGACGGCCGGGGAGGTGACGGCGGCCCCCGCCAACGGCGTCAGCGCCAGCACCATCGCCTGGCGGGACGGCACATATACCTTCGACGGCGAGGAGATGGACGAGGAGACGCTGTGCGGGAGATTGCAGGAATACACGGCCACCATCGTCCTTTCGCAGCGGATTCAGACCAGCCCGCTGGTGGACCACGGCGTGCTGCATCTCATCGTCTTCAACGAGATGGGGGACAACCCCGTCATCGGCGACGGCTTCTTCGTGTTCGACGAGTACGAGACGAAGCCCCTGCGCAGCATGGCGCAGGTGCAGGCCGAGAACCAGGCCCTGGAAAATGTGGATGTCGAGAACCTGCAGGCCGACAATCTCGAGGAGGCGGATGTCGACGAGGAGGAAAAGTACCGGGAGAGCAACGCGCTGACGGTGGATGTCGAGGCCGGCACATGGAAGGACGGACAGCCCGTGCCGCACTGGCAGGCGATCACCGAAACCATCCGCAGGCTCTGCCTCTTCGTCCCGCAGCTGGAGTTTTTCGGGGCGGAGATCGTCATCGGCCCCGAGGGATTCACGATCACGCGGCTGACCAACCACCCGCCCTATCCCAACTGCCAGCCCTTCAGCCCGGCCACATCCCGCTACCTGAAGACCAAGGTGGCGCAGAAGCAGCAGGCATACGCGAGCTTTCGCGTCCGCTGGGCCAGAGGGACCAGGACGATCAAGCGGCGGGTGCGCATGCGGTTCGCCCGGATCCTGTACCCCAGGGGGCTCGTGCCCTACCAGAGCGTCCGCTGGATTCGCGATGTCTGGCATGATGCGCGCGTCAACCGGGAGATGCCTTTGCGGGAAAAACTCTGGGCCTACCGCCACGGCTTCCTCTCCCATCGGATTCCGCAGTACGGGATCACGGAGGAGAATCTGTCCGAGCACATCTCGGATTTTGAATACAGGTGGCTGCGGCACATCAACGGCAAATACCGAAAATGGCTGGAGGACAAGATCACGGTCAAGTATGTCTGCGCCGACTACAACGACTGCTTCCCGGCCTATTACTACCACATCATCTGCAAGAACGGCAACAACAAGGTCATCTCCATGATGGACCTGCCCGCCGGCTACACGAACACCTTCGACGAGATTTTCCGCCTGGTGGAGGAAAAGGGTGTGCTCGCGCTGAAGCCGGACGAGGGGTCGCACGGGGACGGCTTCTATAAGTTTACATATCAGGACGGGCGCTACCAGCTCAACTACCGCGATGTGACGCGGCAGGAGGTGCTCGACATCCTGATGGACATTCAGAACCAGTACCTGGTGACCGAGTACATCCAGATGCACCCGACGCTGCGCCGCATCTACGACGGCTCGGTGAACACCGTGCGCATGCTGGTCTTTAAGCCGGACGGCAGGACGCCGGAGGTCTCCACCTGCTATGTGCGCTTCGGTTCTCAGAAGACCGGGGCCGTGGACAACGTCGGCGCGGGCGGCATGACCGCCACCATAGATGTGGATACCGGCTACTTCCACGACGCGAAGATCGTCGAGGACGGCCTCATCCGGGACTGCCCCATCCATCCGGATACCGGCGTGCCCATCGAGGGCTACCTCCCCAACTGGGAGCAGGTCAAGGCCCAGGTGCTGGCCGTCGCCGCCGCCCTGCCGCAGATCGAATACTTCGGGTTTGATCTGGCCATCACGGAGGACGGGATCAAGTTCCCGGAGATCAATCGGTTCCCGGACTATCCGGCCGTGGCGAAGTACCTGCCCAATATCCGGGCCTACCTGCTGCAGCGCCTGGCCGCCAAGAAGAGCAGGTACGGCTACGATGTCAAGCCGAACCGCACCCTGATCCACCTGCCCAGACGGCCGTAGGACCGGGACATCGCACGTATCGTCGCCGCACAGGAGAGTGTCTGCATACCTGGGTGCGCAACTGGCACGCGGGCGGCGGCCTCGAAAAAGTGCCCGGTTGCGGCCCGGAGGTGGGGGTGCGCAGGTTGCCAGCGTGCCACATAGAAGCACAGTGGGGGCGCGACGACCACAGGGCACTTCTTGGACACTCTCACAGGGACGCGGCACGCGGAAGGCAGGCCGGGCACCGCACCAAAACGACTAAATAAACGACTAAATAGACGGAACAGATAGAACAAGACGGAAAAGACAGAGCAGACAGAACAGATAGAAAGGAGGCAGCCGTGCTACAGACCATCCGCGGGATCCTGTCGGATCACTGGCAATATCGCAAGCAGCTGTTCAAGCTGGCAAAGGCCGATCTGAAAAAGGACTACGGCGGCGCGCTCGGCATCGGCTGGGCTGTCATCCGGCCCGCCATCCTCATCTTCGTGTTCTGGTTCGCCTTCACCGTGGGCCTTCGACGCGGAAACGACGTCAACGGCTATCCGTTCTTCCTCTGGCTCATCGCCGGCATGATCCCCTGGTACTACATGCGCGACATGCTGACGGGCGGCGCCGGCTCCATCCGCCGCTACCGCTACCTCGTGACGAAGATCAAGTTCCCCATCTCGACCATCCCGACCTTCGTCAGCATCGCGAACATGGTCACGCACCTGGGCCTGGTCCTCATCATGATGGTCATCTACCTCCTCTTCGGATACCCGCCGACCATCTACTACCTGCAGCTGCCCCTGTACACCGGCCTCATGTTCCTCTTCTTCACCTCCTGGGGCCTGTTCTCCGGCATGCTCTCCGCCGTGAGCCGCGACTTCTACAACCTGGTTCGCTCCCTGACGCAGGCGGTCTTCTGGCTGTCCGGCATCCTCTACGACGCCAGCCGCGTCAAGTACGACTGGATTCGCAATATACTTCTGTTCAACCCCGTGACCCTGCTCGTCAACGGGTATCGGGACGTGTTCATCAACCACCGCTGGTTCTGGGAGAATCCGGAGGCCCTCGTGCGCTTCGCGCTGGTCTACGCCGTGATGGGCCTTCTGGCCCTCTGGGCTTACCGCCGGCTGTACAAGGACGTACCGGATGTCTTATAGAGGGGGACGCGCATGGAAGAGGTCACACGGGTTACGGAGCAAAAGATGAAGGAGCGAACGGAGCGAGCTGCGGAGGCCGTCTCACCCGCGGAGGTTTCACCCGCCGTCAGGACGGACCTTGCGACAGCGGCCGCACCGTCATCGCGCAGTGCGGATGGCGCAGCGGTGTCGGCGCCTACGGCCTCGGCACCAGACATGGAAAACAAGGTCGCATCGTCCGTGCCTCC
>CAZDUM010000017.1:12561-20077 GCA_964508645.1 uncultured Oscillospiraceae bacterium
GAGGTCATCCGCTTTTCGCACGTGACCAAGGTCTACAAGCTCTACAGCAACGACCGGCAGCGCCTCCTGGAGCTGGTGACGCGCCGCTCCCACCACAAGAGCAAGGTCGCCGTCTCAGACCTTTCCTTCAGCGTGCACCGGGGCGAATCGGTGGCTTTTTTCGGCAAGAACGGCGCGGGCAAGTCCACGGTGCTCAAGATGCTGACCGGCGTGGCCTACCCCACGCGCGGCGAGATCACCGTGAACGGCCGCGTCAGCGCGCTCCTGGAGCTGACCGCCGGTTTTGACCCGGAGTTCACGGGGCGCGAAAACATCTACTTCCGCGGACAGCTGATGGGGATGTCCGACGAGGAGATCGCCGAGGCGGAGGGCGACATCGTCGCCTTCGCCGACCTGGCGGACTACATCGACCAGCCCGTGCGCACGTACAGCAGCGGCATGAAGGCCCGCCTCGGCTTCGCCCTCAGCGTGCATGCCAGGCCGGAGATTCTGATCGTCGACGAGGCGCTCAGCGTGGGCGACGCCGCCTTTCGCGTGAAATGCACGGCCAAGATTCAGGAGATCATGGAGGAAAAGGATGTGACCTTCCTCCTCGTGACGCACTCCACCGCCACGGCGCGGGATTTCTGCCGGCGCGGCATGGTCATGCGGCAGGGAAAGCTCCTGCTGGACAGCGACATAGACAGCGCCATTACGTTTTATGAGGACATGCTGGCAAAGGAACAGGCCAGAAGAAGGGAAAAGAACAAGGGGATTTTGGAAAAATGAGCAGGACCGAAAGGAGACAGCAGGAGGAGGCGGCCGTCAAAGCAGCCAGGGAGGAAAAGCGTGCCGAGAGGCGGCACGAGCGCGCCGCGCGACTCACGCACGCCACCGAAAGCGCGGCAGACGCCGAGGCTGACGCAGCGGTAGATAAAATCAAAGAAAACAGCACCGGCGGCGCCCAGGGCGACGGGGAGAAGCCCGGCTTTCTTCAGGCCCTGGTGGCGCGCATCAAGAGCTGGAAGACCTGGCAGAAGGTGCTCGCCTGCGTCCTGATCGTCGTGATCCTGGCCGCCTCCATAGTGGGCGTCGCGGCCTACAGATACATGTCCGGCCTGGTGGATAAGATGCAGGTCGACCCGCCGCCCCAGGCGCCGGAGGACGAGGAGCCCGTCGACCCGGAGGAGCTGTACGACCTGTCCCTGGTGGATGTGGACGGCTACATCAACATCCTGCTCCTGGGCGTGGACAGCCGCGACATGAGCAACATCCAGGGCACGAGAAGCGACGCCATCATGATCATCAGCATCAACAAGGAGACGAACGATGTCCAGGTCATCTCGGTTTACCGCGACACGCTGCTGAAGATGGGGGATACCAGCACGCTCGACAAGATCACGCACGCCTGCGTCTACGGCGGCCCGGAGATGACCGTCAAATCCCTCAACCAGGCCATGGACCTGAACATCAGCAACTATGTGGTCGTCAACTTCAAGGCCGTGGCCGACCTGGTCGACGCGGTGGGCGGCGTCACGATCAACGTGGAGGCCTACGAGATTCAGCAGCTGAACAAGTACACCGCGCAGACGGCGCAGAACATCGGCCACGATACCTACCAGCTCGTGCAGAGTCCCGGCCGGCAGACGCTGGAGGGCGTGCAGGCCGTGGCATATGGCCGCATCCGCAAGGGCGTCGGCGATGACTTCAAGCGCACCGAGCGCATGCGCATGGTCCTCTCCCTGGTCTTCAGCAAGATGAAGAACCTCTCCTTCAGCGAGATCAAGGACATCATCGACATGATGACGGACCAGGTGAAGACGAATCTCCAGATGAGCGATATCCTGGGGCTGGCGGCCAGACTGCCGCGCTTCAACATCACCGGCAGCGTCGGCTTCCCATACAACGTGCAGGGCGGCTACCTGGGGAAGGTCTCCTATGTTTTCCCGCAAAATCTGGCTGCCAATACGACGAAGCTGCATCAGGAGGTGTTCGGGCAGGCGGACTACACCCCTTCGGCGACGGTGAACACCCTCTCCAACCTGATCGCGGCCCGCATCGAGCAGGAGCGGCAGGCGCAGATCGCGGCCTCCCAGAAGGAGAAGGACCCGGAGGAACCGGACGATCCCGATGAGGAGGAGCCGGATGTGTCGGATGAGCCGGGCGATGCCGAGGATCCGGGCGACGAGTCCGACGACGACCCCGGTGAGCCGGGTGAGTCCACCGATCCGAGCGAGTCAACCGACCCGACAGAGCCGACCGACCCCGGGCAGACCACCGACCCGACCGACCCGGGGCAGGGAACCGATCCCACCCAGCCGGCCGACCCCGGTACCGACCCCAATGCGTCCGGCACGGACCCGAGCGCGCCCGGTACCGATCCGAATACGCCCGCCACAGACCCGAACCTCCCCGCTACCGACCCGAATGCGCCTGCCGCAGACCCGAACGCGCCCGGCCAGGCTGCGGACCCGAACGCGGTGACGGACCCCACGGTCCCCGCAGACCCCGGCGCTACCACCGACCCCGCCCAGCAGAGCGCACCCGCGCCGGATGCCGGGCAGACGGGCACCATCTCCGCCGCGGGCCCGCTCCTGTATGGGGCGCGCGTGCCCGCCTTAGACCCGGCCGCACACAGGGTGATCCAACCGGGCACCTGATACGGGGCTGGAACCGGTGAAACAATTCCAGACGTGACGCCCGCGCAGCGGCGATACGGCCGGCAGGCTGACTTTTGCGGGGACGCAGGGGAGAGAAAACCCCCACCACCCGCACACCCGTGCCTCGATGACACGGCCGGCGAGACAACTTTTGCGAAGAAAATCGAGAGAGACGACGAGAACCGGCATGCGCCCATACGATGTGACATGGCCGGCGAAAAAACTTTTGCGAAGAAAATCAACAGATCCGGTGCGGCCCGGCGCATCCGCTCCGCCCGGCGATACCATAGATGACGCGCATACCGCGGCGGCAACCCGCGATGTATGGCGAGCAGCGACGAATGAACAACGGCGAATAGCGACGAATAAGGAGAACAGCGATATGGCAAAGGAAGCACTGAACTGGGAAGACGAGAGCGTGCGCCGCACGTATCGGCACACGGCGTCCCACATCATGGCGCAGGCGGTCAAGCGTCTGTGGCCCGAGACGAAGCTGGCCATCGGTCCGGCCATCGAGAACGGATTTTACTACGACCTCGACTCACCGCACACCTTCGTGGAGGAGGATTTTCCGAAGATTCAGAAGGAGATGAAGCGCATCGTCCAGGCCAACTACCCGCTGGAGCGGTTCGAACTGCCGCGGGAGGAGGCCATTCGGTTCATGGAGGAAAAGGAGGAGCCGTACAAGGTTGAGCTGATTCAGGACCTGCCGGAGGATGCGGTCATCTCGTTTTACCGGCAGGGGGATTTCGTCGACCTGTGCGCCGGGCCGCACATGGCGTCCACGGGGCAGATCAAGGCGTTTAAGCTGATGAGCGTGGCGGGCGCGTACTGGCGGGGCGATTCCAACCGGCAGATGCTGCAGCGCATCTATGCCACGGCCTTTCCGAACCAGGAGGAGCTGGATGCCTATATTGCCAGGATGGAGGAGGCCAAGAAGCGGGATCACCGCCGCATCGGCAAGGAGATGGACCTGTTCATGCTCGCCGACGAGGGCCCGGGATTCCCGTTTTTCCTGCCGAAGGGCATGATCATCCGCAATGAGCTGGAAGCCTTCTGGCGGGAGGAGCACAGGAAGCGCGGCTACGAGGAGATCAAGACGCCGCTCATCCTGAACGAGCAGCTCTGGCGCACCTCCGGCCACTGGGACCACTATAAGGACAATATGTATTTCACCAAGATCGACGACGAGGACTACGCCATCAAGCCGATGAACTGCCCGGGGGCCATGCTGGTCTATAAGCGGCGGATGTGGTCCTACCGCGATTTTCCGATCCGCTGCGGCGAGCTGGGGCAGGTGCATCGGCACGAGCTGTCCGGCGCCCTGCACGGTCTGATGCGGGTTCGGACCTTTACGCAGGACGATGCCCACATCTTCATGCTGCCGGAGCAGGTCAACGATGAGATCAAGGGCGTGGCGCAGTTCTGCGACGATGTCTACAAGATGTTTGGCTTCGACTATCATGTGGAGCTGTCCACCCGCCCGGAGGATTCCATGGGGACCGACGAGGAGTGGGAGATGGCCGAAAACGCCCTGCGAAACGCCATCTCGGAGATGGGCGTGCCCTATGTCATCAACGAGGGCGACGGCGCATTCTACGGGCCGAAGCTTGATTTCCATTTGCAGGACTCCATCGGCCGGACCTGGCAGTGCGGCACCATCCAGCTGGATATGCAGATGCCCCAGCGGTTCGACCTGACCTATATCGGCGCCGACGGCGAGAAACACCGGCCCATTATGATCCACCGGGTCATCTTCGGCTCCATCGAGCGCTTCATCGGCATCCTGACCGAGCACTGCGCGGGCAAATTCCCCCTGTGGCTGGCGCCGGTGCAGGTGCGGCTCCTGAGCGTGACGGAGAAATTCGCGCCGTACGCGGAGACTGTGAAGGCCCGCCTGGAGGAAGCCGGACTGCGGGCCGAGGCGGATGTGCGCAACGAGAAGATCGGCTACAAGCTCAGGCAGGGCCGCAACGAGCGGGTCAATTACCTGTGCGTCGTCGGGGAAAAGGAGGCGTCGGCCGGCACGGTGACCGTGCGCAGCGCCAAGACCGGCGAGATGGGCGAGATGTCGGTGGACGAGTTCCAGGCGATGCTGCTGCAGGAGATCGCCGACAAGGCCATGTAGAGGGCGCGGGCGGCGCGGCACGGCAAGCGCACGAAACATAGAGGGAAAAGCGGAGCGCGGTGTGACAGCCGGCCCCGCTTTTTTGACGCTCCGCCTGCGGATCGTCAGTAGTTGCGGCTCTGAAAGGGGATTTCCTCCACGCCGGCCCGGGCGTTCAGAACCAGAGCCAGGGCGAAGAAGTAGCCGGACAGCAGGTTCGCCAGATCGAAGAGGGCCGGCGGCACCGCGTGACCCTGCTGGGCGTGGCGGTACAGCAGGCGCACCAGCGCTTTGCTCCGCACCCGCAGGAGATGCGCCGTGCAGGCGGCCACCGTACCCTGCGGCAGGACGAAGCCCCTGCGGCGGTCCGTCGCCTCGTTCTCCAGCCTTTTGACGGCGGCGGCCAGCCTGTCGACCTCCTCCGGCGTCACCGTCAGGCGCGTGCGGAGGGTCGGATTGATGTGATAGAGGAGGCCGCCCACCCAAAGCAGATCCTCACACAGTTCTTTGCTCCATTCGTCCGGTCCATCTCCATCGCCCGGATCCGTCTTTTCCGCTTCCGGCAGGGGTGCGGCGATCTGGGCCCGGAGAAGGCCCGTGAGGCTGGTCAGCTCGTCCGTCAAAATTTCAAAATCGCATCGCAGGTCGTCACCGGGGTCCCGCAGAAAGGGGTAGGCCTCATAGGGGCTCCTGTAGAGCTGGCGGTCCGTCCGCCTTACATCCTTTTCCCTATCGCGTTCCGTCATCCTTCCTTTCCTCCCAGCGCGCCAGACTCCTCCGCATATAGGCGCGAACATCCAGTCCGTAGATGCCGTCCAGCAGGCGCAGATCGAAATCCTGGCTCCGGCCGTGCGCCACGACCTGGCCCTCCGACAGCAGGAGCAGGGTGTCTGCCAGCGACAGAGCCAGATTGATGTCGTGCAGTACGGCGATGACGCAGCGGGGCGATGCCTCCGTGCTGCCATCGGCCCATGCCTTGACCGTCTCGACCAGGTCCACCTGATAGCGCAGGTCCAGATGATTGGTCGGCTCATCCAGCAGCAGGACCTGCGGCGTCTGCGCGAAGGTGCGGGCCAGGAGAACGCGCTGCAACTGCCCGCCGGAGAGTTCCGTGACATTTCTGTCCCGCAGAGACCAGGTACCGGTCATCTCCATACAGGTCTGGACGATGCGTCTGTCCCCCTCGTCCTCCGTCACCAGGAGTCCCCCTTTCTGGTGGGCGTACCGGCCCAGCATGACCGTCTCGTAGACGCTGTAGGAAAAGCCGGCGGCGGAGAGCTGGCTCATCAGGGCGATGTACCTGGCCCTTTGGCGCGGCGGCAGCATGTCCAACCGCTGCGTGCCGAGCGTGACCGTTCCCTCGTGCGGCAGGATGCCCGCCAGCGCCCTGAGCAGCGTCGTCTTGCCGCAGCCGTTTGGCCCTAAGATGCAGAGACATTTTCCCGCGCCGACCGATAGGGACACATCCCGCACGACAGGCGGCAGTGTGGGTCCGTAGCGGCAGGTGATCCCGGACGCCTGGAACATGAACGCGGATGCTGCGGGCATCTCCGACAGCTGCTCTGCGGATACTGCAGATGGCATTTCCCGTGGCATCCGTCATCCCTCCTTCCGCCGTGTCCGAATATACAGGTAAAAGAAGAACGGTGCACCCAGCAACGCCGTGACGGCGCCGATGGGAATCTCGCGCGCCGGGACCAGCGTGCGGGCCAGAAGGTCGCAAAGGACCATGAAGGAGCCGCCAAAGAGCAGGCTGGCCGGCAGGACCCGCCGATGCGCGGCGCCGAAGAGCCGCCTGGCCACATGCGGGGCGACCAGGTCGATGAAGCCGATGACGCCCACGAAGGCGACCGCCGTGCCGGTGAGCAGGGCCGTCGTCATCAGCAGCAGGGTCTTGCAGCGCTTCATGTCCACACCCAGCGCCATCGCCTGCTCCTCCCCGAAGGTCATCACATCCATCTCCCTGGTGTGCGACAGGAACAGGAGAGAGCAGAGAACCGTCACCGGCAGCAGCACCCAGACGGCGCTCCATTCCTGCATGTTGAAGCTGCCCAGCATCCACAGCTGAATCCGCTGCGCGTGGGTGGCGCTGGTGGTGGCCAGCAGGTTCATAATGGCGTTGAAAAAGAGCGAGAGCACCATGCCGGCCAGGATGATGGAGGTGTCGGACATGCCGCGATCCAGGCGCGAGGCGATGAGCAGCACCAGCGCGATGGTGCCCATGGCGAATAGGAGGCTGACGGCCGGCAGCAGGAAGGTGCCCAGGCCGGTCGCGGTCACACCGCAGACGATGACCAGGGCGGCGCCAAGCCCCGCGCCGGAGGACACGCCTAGGCCGAAGGGAGAAGCCAGCGGATTGCGCAGGACCGACTGCATCACCGCGCCGCAGACGGACAGGGCCGCCCCCGTGAGAAATGCCATCAACACCCGCGGCAGCCGCATATCCACGACCATGGCCACATAACTCTCCGGCAGGCCCTGCGGCAGGGCCGCGCCCCAGAGCCGGTTGGCGAAGATCGCCAGAATATCCGCAGGAGACACGAACACGCTCCCCACGCCTATACCCAAGAGCAGGCTCAGGATCGAGAGAAGGATGAGCAAAAGAAATTTTGTCCGCGTGCGCATACGGTGCGTCGCGGGTTCGACCGGTGCAGGTTCCTCGTACATCTTCATTCCCATACCCATTCCTCTATCTCACTCGTCATCCAAATCCGCAGATACCCGCAGGCTCCCCGCGCGGCATCCCAACCGGTGTCACAATGCCGGCGAG
>CAZDUM010000017.1:20177-21665 GCA_964508645.1 uncultured Oscillospiraceae bacterium
CGCCGCCAAGCCGGCATCGCCAAGCCGGCACCGTCAGGGAGCACCGCCTCAGGATGCCGCCTCAAAGTAGTCCGGATAGGCGGCAGCGGCCATCTCCCGCAGGGCGATGACGATGTTTTCGTTCGGCAGGGACGAGGACATGTTGTCGATGAGATACACATCCTTCTCGGCCACCGCCGTGATGCCGGCCCAGCCGTCCCGCGACAGGATTTCGGCTACGGGGTCATCGACATAGGGCACATTGGTGAAGATGATGTCCGGATTCGCCTCCACGATGGTCTCCGCCTCCACGCTGAGCCAGTCGCTCTGATCGGCCAGCACATTCGTCAGACCCACCAGCTCCATCATCTCATCCAGGTAGGTGCCGTCGCCGGTGCTATACATATAGGGGGCGGCGGATATCTCGAAATAGGCGGTCTTCCGCGCATCCTCCGGAATGGCCTTCGCCTGTTCGGCCAGCCGATCCAGTTCGGCATTCAGATTCGCGATGATCTCCTCGCCTTTTTCCACCTGCTGGAAGGCAGCCGCCAGGAAGGTGATGTCGGAGCGGATATTCTCGATGCTCACGCTGGTCGGCACGCAGAGGACGCAGATGCCCGCATCCAGCAGAGGCTGATAGGGCGCCTCCTGCTCGTACAGCGACAGAGAGGAGACCAGCACCACGTCCGGGTCCAGCGCCACCAGAGCCTCGATGTCCGGGTTCATGGTATCGAAGGTCGGTGCATCCTCGGCCAGCCCCTCCAGCCCCACGCTGTTCAGGTCGTAGCCGATGATCTTGTCGCCGAGCCCCAGGTGCACGAGCGTCTGGCAGAGCGAGGGCGCCAGGGCGACGATGCTGTCGACCGTCGGCGGGATGGTGACGGCGACGCCGCTGGGGTCCGTGGTGGGCAGCGTGATCATCTCCCCCCGCGCGCCTGCCGGATCGTCGGCATCGGACGGATCCGGCTCTGTCGTGCATGCCGACAGCGAAAAGAGCAGCATCAACGCGAGAAATAGAGAGAGAAATCTTTTCATCAGAAAACCTCCTTGTCTGCGGTCACCAGGTCAGGCCGGCGCTGTGCCGTGCCGCGGGACGTGGATATCCGGGACACCGGGAAGGCACGCTCTCACCGGTCGGTGCAGTGGGAGACATCGGACGTCACAGGCCACGGATATTGATAGTCCCGGAAGGGCATGCTTCGTGCCTCCCTTCGCGCGGGTGGCGCCGGCGGATACCGGATCGCTTTCAGCTGGCAGACCGCGATAGTATGCAGCCGACGGGGAATTTTTCCGTGAAAAAAACCGCCGCATCGGCCCACGAGGCGTTGCTGGCGGTATATCCTCATACACCATACAGTTCCATGCATCGTGGAGTGGTATGGAACAGACCCAGGAATCTGACTTAGCGTCCGTGGACGCATCACAGTGGCGGCACCGTGCGGGATTCACACCCGGCTTCACTGGCTTGCTCGTCTGTCGCGAGCATAGTGTAGCATGCGGCAGGCGCGC
>CAZDUM010000018.1:0-17803 GCA_964508645.1 uncultured Oscillospiraceae bacterium
CCCTGCCCGGCGGCGGGCGGCACATTGATCGCGTTTCCGAATACGGCGTGCGCCGCCTCCTGCAGCGACTCCCCGACGGACGGATGGGCATGGATCGTCGAGAGGATGTCCTCGACGGTCGCGCCCTTCGTCAGAGCCAGCGCCCCCTCCACGATCAGCTCCGTCGCCTGCGGGCCGCACATATGCAGACCCAGGATGCGGCCGCTTCCCGCCTCCGCTATGATCTTCACCAGGCCCGATGTCTCGCCGATGATGAGAGCCTTGCCGTTGGCGGCCAGCGGGAATTTTCCCACGCGGTAGTCATAGCCCCGCTCGCCGGCCTCCGTCTCCGTGAGGCCGACGCCCGCCAGCTCCGGCGTGGTGTAGACGCAGGACGGTACGACATCGAGGCGGATGTGCGGCTCGCGGCCCAGCATCCCCTCGACGGCCGCGATGCCCTCGGCCGACGCCACATGCGCGAGCATGATGCCGCCGATGCAGTCGCCGATCGCGTAGACGCCCTCGACATTGGTCCGAAACGCCGCATCGACGAGGATGCGGCCTCGCTCCGTCGCAACGCCCGCCTCCTCGAGGCCCAGGTCCCGGGTCGCGGGCCTGCGGCCCACGCAGAGCAGCACCTTCTCCGCGCGGATCTCCCGCGCGGCGCCCGCGGCGTCTGTCACGTGCACGTGCAGGCCCTCCTCGCACGGCTCTATGCGCTCCACGCGGCTCTTGAGCAGCACATCGACCCGGTTTCTGCGAAGGGTCCGTTTCATCACGGCCGTGAGGTCGCTGTCCATGTTCGCGAGGATGTCGGGCAGCATCTCCACGATCGTGACCTTCGTGCCGAGGCGCTGGTAGATGTGCGCCATCTCGATGCCGATCACGCCGCCGCCGATGATGCACAGGCTCGCCGGGATCCGCTCCAGTTCGAGCGCCCCCGTGCTGTCCACCACGCCCGGCAGGTCACATCCCGGAAGCGGGATGGCGGAGGGTTCGGAGCCCGTCGCCAGAAGAACGGCGTCAGGAGATAGCTGCGTCCGCATCCCATCCTCCCCCGTGACCTCCACCCTTTTATCGGGTAAAAGCCTGGCCGCGCCCTGCATCACGGTGATGCCGTTCGCCTTCATCAGCGTGCCGACGCCGCCGACGAGCTGCTTCACCACCGCCTCCTTGCGCTTTTGCATGGCGGCAAAATCCACGGACACCCCTTCCACGAGGATGCCGTTCTTCTTCGCGTCGCCGAGGATGGCGGCGTACAGGTCCGCCGCGTGGATGAGGGCCTTCGTGGGAATGCAGCCGACGTTCAGGCATGTGCCGCCGAGCGCATTCCTTTCGATGAGTGTGACCGTGGCCCCTAACTGGGCCGCGCGGATCGCCGCCGTGTATCCGCCGGGGCCGCCGCCGATGATCGCAAGATTCATGTTTCCTCCCGTGTAAAGTTCGATATGGTTCGATAGGATGCGCCATGCGGTGCATGGCGGGGTGTGTGGCAAAGGTGTATGGCAATATGCGCGGGCAGGCGCGTGCGTTAGACCCGCTCCGCGATGTCGTAGATGAGGGCCTCCGACTTGTCCCAGCCCAGGCACGGATCCGTGATCGAGCAGCCGTAGATGCCGCCGCCGATCTTTTGCGACCCGTCCTCGATGTAGCTTTCGATCATCAGGCCCTTCACCATGCGGCGGATGTCGGCGTTATACCGGCGGGATTCCATGACCTCGCGGGCGATCCGAATCTGCTCGAGATACTTCTTGCCGGAGTTGTTGTGGTTCGTGTCGACGATGACGGCCATGTTCTCCAGTTCGAGCCTGGCGTACATCTCGTAGAGAAGCCGCAGGTCCTCGTAGTGGTAGTTCGGCAGGCTCTGGCCGTGCTTGTTCTGGGCGCCCCGCAGGATCGCGTGGGCCAATGGATTGCCCATGGTCTTCACCTCCCAGCCGCGGTAGATGAACTTGTGCGGGGACTGGGCGGCGATGATGGAGTTCAGCATGATGGACAGGCTGCCGCTCGTGGGGTTCTTCATCCCGGCGGGCACGCTCATGCCGCTCGCGGTCAGGCGGTGCTGCTGGTTCTCCACGGAGCGGGCGCCGACGGCCACGTAGGAAAGGAGGTCCGAGAGGTACTTGTAGTTTTCGGGGTAAAGCATCTCGTCGGCTGCGGTGAGGCCGCTCTCCTCGATGGCGCGGGTGTGCAGGCGTCGGATGGCGATCAACCCCTGCAGCATGTCCTCGTCCTTTTCGGGGTCCGGCTGATGCACCATGCCCATGTAGCCCTGTCCGGTCGTGCGCGGCTTGTTGGTGTAGATGCGCGGGACGAGCAGGAGTCTATCCCGAACCTTCTCCTGCACGCGGGCCAGGCGCGTCAGGTAGTCCAGAACCGGCGCCTCGCTGTCGGCGGAGCAGGGTCCGATGATGAGAATGAAGCGGTCGTCCCGGCCGGTGAAAATGTCGGCGAGCTGGCGGTCCCGCTCCTGCTTGACGGCGACGACCGCCGGGGTGAGCGGGTATTGCTGCTTGATCTCCATGGGGATCGGGAGCTTCCGGATAAATACACTTCGTTCTTCCATGCTGTGCCTTTCTGTGCGGCCTGCGCCGAATGCGCTGCGGGGACCGCGCGGCGGCCGCCCCATGAGGACCGCCTGGTGCATGCGGTGCGGCAGCGCGCCGATTTCGCCCGCAGAAGCAGGACCGCCCTGCCGTCCTCCTCCGGACGCCGTTTGGCCGCAATCCATCATCCAATATAGGAAGGCGGTCCGGCGAATGGTCCGTCCCTCAGAGGGCCGCGCATCACGAAAGGTGCCGCTGCGGTCCCAGCGCGATGCCTACAGGTCCCGGCGCACGCCGGCCGTCTCACACGGGAGGCGCAGCGGCCGCATCTCATGCGAAAACCCCCGATTCGCCCGGGGGTTTTCTGAACTGCGCCCGCGAAGGCGCATCGTGGTGGAGTATAGGGGATTCGAACCCCTGACCCCCACACTGCCAGTGTGGTGCGCTCCCAACTGCGCTAATACCCCGCATTTGTCACGAGTGATATTCTACCACACTTTCGGACGCTTTGCACACTTTTTTGGAGAGAAACATGTACTTTTTCAGGTACACGGTACACGTCCTCTTTCCATCTCCGCATGGTGCCGTGCGTGGTGGCGGTACACGCTTTTTGCGCCGCACGGCGGCATGGCCGTGCGGCGCAAAAATCCCCTACGGACGCAGACCCATGCCGCCTTCCAGCGTCAGCGTCTCGCCGGTCATAAACTTGAAGTCCGGGGAGGCGAGCTGGACGCAGACGCGGCCGATCTCCTTCTCCACATCGCCGTAATGCCCCATGGGCGGCATGTGAACGTTTTTCTCGAAGGCTTCCGGATAGTTCGTCTGGAAGTTTTCCAGCTGGGCGGTCCAGGCCAGCGGGCAGATGATGTTGACATTGATGCCGTCCTGGCCCCACTCGTTCGCCGCCACGCGGGTCAGGCCGCGGATGCCCTCCTTGGCCGCCGCATAGGCGCACTGGCCGTAGTTGCCAAAGAGACCCGCGCCGGAGGCAAAGTTGATGACCGAGCCCTTCGTCTCCTTCAGATACGGGTAGCAGGCCTTCATGTAGTAGAAGACCGCGTACAGGCCGGAGTAAATGGCCAGATCGAACTGCTCCGTGGTATGCTCTGCGAGCGGCACGCCGGAGGCGGACGCCTGCGCGTTGTTGATCAGCACATCGATGCGGCCGAATGTGTCGATGGTCTTCTGGATGACGCCGTTCACCACGGCCTCATTGTCGGCGCCCGCGTTGACATCCGCCTGCACGAAGAGCACCTTGATGCCGTAGAGACGCTCCAGCTCCTCCTTGGCGTCCTCCAGCTTCTTGATATTGCGGCCCGTGATGACCAGATTCGCGCCTTCCTTCGCATAGGCGGTCGCGATTCCGTAGCCGATGGAGCCGCTGCTGCCATCCTTTAGCGTAGCCCGACCCGCGCCTGTGATGATCGCTGTCTTACCTGTCAAAAATCCCATTGTTTCCGTCCTTTCATCATGTTCTGTGTATGGTTTTCTGCTGCGCAGCTGCCAGCTGCCCTGCTGCCCTGCATCAGTTTCCGCCTCTATTGTAAAGGAATCGGCGGCATATTGCAACTCTTAGCGTGAATTTTGGCGCCGATTTCGGGGGAGCGGTCAAAAGGTACTCCGCGGCCCTCCTACACGCCTTTGATCCCCAGGGCGCGCTGACGATATGTTTTGCCTCCCCCTTCGGGGCCACAACCAGACATTCTCTTGAGGTTGCTACTCACTTGCCGGCACGGCAGCGCGCCCGGGTATGCAGACGCTCTCGCGGCCGAGCGGTCCCTCAGCCCTCCTCGAAGCGCTTAACGCAATCCTTGAGGAGCTCGATCACGGGCAGATGCTGTGGGCATATCTTTTCACACTGTCCGCAGGCGATGCAGTCGGATGCCCTGCCCCTGCCCTGGGTGGCTATGTTATACTCCCGGACGCCGCGGAAGGCCTCATTCCCCCGCTGCCGATTCATCACCGTGAAGATGTCTGGAATGGGGATGTTCTTCGGGCAGCCCTGCTCACAGTAGCGGCAGGTCGTGCAGGGGACGATCTTGTCCTCACGCAGCGCCGCCTGCGCCTTCGCGATGACGGCATACTCCGCCTCCGTCAGGGGGTGGAAGTTCTTCATGCAGGCCAGGTTGTCCTCCATCTGGGCCAGGCTGGACGCACCGGACAGCACGGTGATGATGCCCTCGAGCGAGGCCGCAAACCGCAGCGCCCACGAGGCCAGCGAGGCGTTCGGGTCAGCGGCCCGAAAGACCTCCTTCACATTGTCGGCCGGGTTCGCCAGGGCGCCGCCCTTGACCGGCTCCATGATGATGACGGGTTTCCCCGCGGCCCGGGCGATCTCCCAGCAGCGCCGAGACTGCACGCCGGGATTTTCCCAATCGGCGTAGTTGATCTGCAGCTGCACGAATTCCGCCTCCGGATGTGCCGTCAAAATCTGCGTCAAAAGTTCCGGATCGCCGTGGAAGGAAAAGCCGATGTGCCGGACGAGGCCCTTCGCCTTCAGGTCGGCTACATAGTCCCACAGGCCGTATTTTTCGTACAGCTCATAAGTGCTGCGCTGCAGCGCATGCAGGAGGTAAAAGTCGAAATACCCGGCGCCCGTGCGCTTCAGGCTCGTGTAAATTTCCGCCTTGGCGCTCTCCTCGTCGTGGGCGCCCATCGAGGCATTCAGCTTCGTGGTGAGATAGTAGCTGTCCCGCGGATAGCGTTCCACCAGGGCGCTGCGTATCGCCTCCTCCGATAAACCGCCGTCGTACACGAATGCCGTGTCGAAATAGTTGAAGCCCGCCTCCATGAAGCGATCGACCATCTGCGTGGTCTGTTCCAGATCGATGCCGCCGTCCTTCTTCGGCAGACGCATGAGACCGAAGCCCAGCTTCGGGATGTCGGCTCCCAGATACTGTTCCATAGTTCCTCCTTCTTTCCTCGATTGGTTTTTTCGTTCCTCACGCTTTGTTGCTTCGCCAGTTTTCCCTTTATGTACCGGATGTTTCAGACATCTATCTTTTATCTTGTATCATTCATCTTTTCCGACCATCTCACCGCTGTCACATTCATCCATCCCCGCACACGCTCTCCCCTGTCGCGTTCGTCATCGCGGTTCGCCGGTTGGTTCCTCCTCTATCTTTCCGACCGTCTCACCGCATAGATATTTCTCCGCCATCCGGGCCGGGCTGCACCGCATTCTTCGCCGTCGTCCCGTCCGCTTTCTCATCGGTGCTCTTGCCTCCCGCCATATCCGGCTTCCCGCTCTCCTGCGCCGTGGCGATGCGCTTCATCCATTTCCCGCTGCGCAGGCGGAAGAAGCACCACACGCACTTGATGATCTGGTCGATCTTCAGCATCATGTAGACCCAGAAGGCGGGCCAGTGGAAGACCAGACCGGCCAGAGCCCCCAAGGGCACGGAGGCGACCCACAGAAAGAGGATATCCCCCACCATCAGGAATTTCGTATCGCCGCCGGCGCGCAGAACGCCCTTGGTCAGGATCGAGTTCATGGACTGGAAGATCACGATGATCAGGATGGCATCCATCAGCTCCCAGGCGATCTCCTTGGCCTCGGGGGTCACATCGTAGTAGTCGATGATCGGCCCCCGCACCAAAAGAATCACGAAGGCCGCCATGCAGCCGATGAGAAAGCCGATGAAGAGGAAGGTATAGCCCTGGTCCTTGGCCTTCTGATAGTCCCCCGCCCCCATGGTATGGCCCGTGATGATGCCGCTGGCGTTGGAGATGCCCTGCGTCAGCACGGAGCTGAGTTGCTGCACGACCATGGTGACCGAATTGGCCGCCACGAAGGCCTGCCCGATGTGGCCCATGACCATGGTCACCGCGTTGTTCCCAAGGCCCAAAAGGGAGTCGCTGATCAGGACCGGAATGCTGATGCGCAGATACTCCCGCACCAGATCGCGGCAGCTGATAAAGAGGTCGCGCAGCCGGTAGCCGATCCTTTTTTCGATGAAAAAGAAGTACCCGCAGATGAAGACGAGTTCGAAGAACCGGGCGATCAGCGTGCCGAGAGCGGCGCCGGCGATCTCCATGCGCGGGGCGCCGAGTTTGCCGAAGATGAACACCCAGTTGCAGAACACGTTCACGAAGAAGGCGATAATGGAGCTGATCAGGGGCAGGCGCACCTGGCCGGTGCTCCGCAGGACGATGGTGCAGGTCAGGGACAGCCCCATGAAGTAGTAGGTCGGCAGGAGCCAGGTCAGATAGGAGACGCCGTACTCGATGATGGGCGTCTCATCGATGTACAGCCGCATGATCAGCGCGGGCGCGAGGAGGGTCGCGACGGTGAAGACCGTGGCGAACAGGAGCAGCACGCGCAGCATGATGGTGATGGCCTTTTTCAGGGAGACCGGCTCACGCATCCCCCAGTAGCGCGAGGTCAGGACGGAGGCGCCCATGCCGATGCCCATGCAGCAGATCTGAAAGAGATTGATGAACTGCCCCGCCAGGGCCGAAGCCGACAGCTGGGCATCCCCCATCTGGCTGAGCATGACCGTATCCATCAGGTTGATGCCTACGGTGATGAGCTGCTGCAGGGATATGGGGATGGCGATGCGCGCCATCTCCACATACAGGTCCCTGGTTCCTAAATATCTCCTGAGTGTTCCGCGATTCACAGGGCTGAATGCCGCCTTTCCTACGCACGCACTGCCTGCATGAGGCCATTCCTATTCGTCGATGATGACGCCGTCCTCGTCCACGAGCATATCCATGATCGCATCGATATCCTCCTCGGGAACATCCGGCGTCTCGTCCGGCATCTCCTCAGCCTCCTCGACGGCGAGCTGCGCCATGATCTTCGATTCCAGTTCATCCATCAGCGCCGGATGCGCCTCCAGATAGGCCTTGACATTCTCGCGGCCCTGCCCGATGCGTTCACCGCCGTAGCTGAACCAGGCACCGGATTTGTCCACGATCTTGTACGTCACCGCCGTATCCAGGATGTCGCCGGCGCGGGAAATTCCCTGCCCGTACATGATGTCAAATTCGGCCTGCTTGAAGGGAGGTGCCACCTTGTTCTTCACGACCTTGACGCGGGTCCGGTTGCCGATGACGTTCTCCCCGGTCTTGATGCTCTCCACGCGGCGCACATCGAGGCGCATGGTGGCGTAAAATTTCAGAGCGCGGCCGCCCGTGGTCACCTCGGGGTTGCCGAACATGACGCCGACCTTTTCGCGCAGCTGGTTGATGAAGACCACGCAGGTATTGGACTTGTTGACGGTGCCGGTCAGCTTGCGCAGCGCCTGGCTCATCAGCCTGGCCTGCAGCCCGACGTGCGAATCCCCCATCTCGCCCTGTATCTCCGCGCGGGGCACCAGCGCCGCCACGGAGTCGATGACGATGATGTCGAGCGCCCCGCTTCTGGCCAGCATGTCGCAGATTTCAAGGGCCTGTTCGCCCGTATCCGGCTGCGAGACCAAAAGCTCGTCGACATTCACGCCCAGGTTCTTGGCGTAGACCGGATCCAGCGCGTGCTCCGCATCGATGAAAGCCGCCCGCCCGTCGTTCTTTTGCGCCTGGGCGATCATGTGCAGCGTCAGCGTCGTCTTGCCGGAGGATTCCGGCCCGTAGACCTCCACGATCCGCCCTCTCGGTACACCGCCGATGCCGGTAGCCATATCGAGGCTGATGGAGCCGGTGGAAATCGCCTCCACGTGCATGTGGGCGCTCGCATCCCCGAGCTTCATAATGGCGCCCTTGCCGAACTGTTTGTGTATGGCGTTCAGCGCTTCCTCCAGCGCCTTGTCCTTCTCCGACTGGCTCGCCGTCCGCGCGTCGGCTACCGCCTTCGCATCGTTCTTCGTATTCGCCTTCGTAGCCATCATTTCCCTCCCGAAATCGGAACACCTGTTCTCTTTTGCATCATACACCCGCGCCCTTCGCCGGTCAAGCCATTTCTCGCCGGCCAGCGCCGACCAGCGACGGGCTGCATGCGCAGTATAGCGGATTTACAAGAAAATGTCAATTATTTTCCCAGTATTTTCAAAATTTTCATGCTACTCCCGCCCCGCGAGGCACGCATACACCATGTGCAGCATGTGCAGGACCGCCGCGTGCCGGATCCAGTCGCGCCCGTTGTTTCGCAGCTGCAGTCGCTCCACCCGCGTCGTACCGTCCTGCCAGAGGCCGACATACACCAGCCCCACCGGTTTCCCCTCCGCAGGGTCCGGCCCCGCCACGCCCGTGACGCTGACGCAGATCCGCGAGCCGGTCTTGCGCGCCAGGCCCTCCGCCATGGCCCGCGCCGTCTCCTCGCTGACCGCCCCGTGCGCCGACAGAATCTCCGCCGGCACGCCGAGTTCCTCCCGCTTCGCCCGCTCGGTATAGGTGACGATGCCCCGCTCAAAGACCGCCGAGATGCCGGGCACGCCGGTCAATGTCTCGGCGAACAGGCCGCCGGTGCAGGATTCAGCGCAGGAGATGGTCACGCCCTTTTCCAGCAGCATCCGCCCCACCACCTGAACCAGTTCCTCGTCCGCATCGCTGTAGATATAGGGGCCGATCAGCGCATAGACCTTCTCCTCCATGGCCGCCACCGCCGCATCCGCCTCGGCCTGAGTCGGCCGCTTCGAGGCGATCCGCAGGGTGCATTCCCCCTCCTTCGCATAGGTGGCCAGCGTCGGGTCCGTCTGCCCGTCGATGAGGGGAAGCAGCACCGTTTCCATCGCCGACTCCCCCAGTCCGTAGGTCCTGAGCACCTTGTAGCGGATCACGCTGTCCTGCCGCGCAAGGAGCCAGGGGCGCACCTCCTTCTGAAACATGTTCGTCATCTCCCGGGGCGGTCCCGGCATGGCGATGATGATCTTTTCGTCCTTTTCCAGAATGAAGCCCGGCGCGGTGCCCACATCGTTCGGCAGCACGACGGCTCGCGACGGCATATCCGCCTGCTTGTAGTTGTTCTCCGTCATCGTCCGCCCGTAGCGCCGCATGTAGCTCTCCAGCGCCCGCAGGCACGCTTCGTTTCGCACCAGGACATCGTCCATCGCCCGGCAGATCGTCTCCTTCGTCAGGTCGTCCTCCGTAGGGCCCAGCCCGCCGGTCGTCAGGATCAGGTCGCAGTCCCGAAAGGCCAGGTGAATCAGCTCCAAAAGCCGCGCCGGATTGTCCCCCACCGTATAGTGATACAGCACATCGAACCCCAGGGCGTTCAGCTCCCTGGACAGATAGGCCGCATTGGTATTGACGATCTGGCCGAACAGAAGCTCCGTGCCGACCGTCAGGATGGCCGTTTTCATGGGTTAAGCCGCCTTTCTGCGCAAAAGATGGTCGCGTCGAACTTCGGTCTCGGTGTCCGGCTCAGCGCATCGAAAAGACTTCACGGTTCCGCACCATGTATTCCACGCCGGAGTACACCGTCATCACCAGGGAGGCCCACAGGAAAACCTGCGAGAGGACCTCCAGCCATCCCGATGACCAGGCAGCCGGCCAGGCCGGCAGCAGCAGGAGAAGGATCACGGCGACCATCTGGAGCACCGTCTTCAGCTTGCCGCTGAACCCCGCCGCGATCACCTTGCCGTCCGCCGCAGCCACCGTCCGCATGCCCGCCACCAGGAACTCACGCGCGAGGATGATGATGAGCATCCAGGCCGGCACCGGATCCGGCACCATGAGGCAGAAGGCCGAGTAGACCAGAATCTTGTCGGCCAGCGGGTCCATGATCTTGCCGAAATTCGTGACCAGGCCGCGCTTTCGGGCGATCCTGCCGTCCAGCATATCCGTCAGGGACGCCAGGATGAACAGCACGAAGGCCGGGATGTACCAGCCTACCATGTAAAAGGCGATGAAGAACGGCACGGCGATCATCCGGGCCATGGTCAGCTTGTTGGGCAAATTCATAGGAGAGCCTCCCTTCCGCAAAGGTCATAGTCAAAGGCATCGGTGATCGTAACGCGCACCATGTCCCCGGGGCCGAGCGCGCGCGCCGAGGTGAAGAGGACCCCATCGTCGATCTCCGGCGCATCATAGGCGGTGCGGCCCGTGTAGCTGCCGTCCTCGTCCCGACCCTCCACGAGGACCGGCAGGGTGCGGCCGATCTTCGCCCGGTTCTGGGAGAGGGAGATGTCCATCTGCCGAGCCATGAGGGCATCGGCGCGGGCCGCCTTCTCCGCCTCCGGCAGCTGTCCCGCCATGCGGCCCGCCGGCGTGTTCTCCTCCTGCGAATAGGCGAAGACGCCGAGGCGCTCGAAGCGCACCGCGGAGACGAAATCCATCAGCTCCGTAAATTCGGCCTCCGTCTCCCCCGGAAAACCCGCGATGAGCGTCGTGCGGATGTGGATGTCTGGTATGGCCTTTCGCAGGCGTCCAATGGTTGACAGAATACTTGCTTTCGTAGACCGACGCCCCATCGCATGCAGAATCCGGTCGTTGCAGTGCTGGATGGGGAGGTCGATGTAGTGGCAGATTTTCGGCTCTCCGGCCATGACTTCGATCAGTTCGTCGCTCACGCGGTCCTCATAGCAGTACATCAGGCGGATCCACTCGATCCCTTCGATGCGGCACAGGTCCGTCAAAAGGTCCGGCAGGCACCGCGTCCCATAGAGGTCGATGCCGTAGTTCGTCACGTCCTGCGCGATGAGGTTCAGCTCCCTGCACCCGGCCGCCGCGAGTTCTACGGCCTCCGCGAGGACATCTTCCCGCCGCTTGCTGCGAAAGGGACCGCGTATGGACGGGATGACGCAGTAGGCGCAGCGGTTGTTGCAGCCCTCCGCGATGCGAAGCGAAGCGCTGTACGGCCTGTCCGCGTGCCGGCGCGGCATGCGGGCAAGGACCGCGCCCGGCACGCCGGAGACGAGAGCCGGCCGAACGATGCCCGCCCGGTACGCGGGGTTCTCCGCCCTATCGGTGGCTGCCCCGGACGGCTCGCACGCCGCCTTACGGACTTCAGAAGACGCGAAAACCTGTGCCTTGTCCATGGTCCCGCTGATGTCGGATGGTGCAGACACGCGAGCCGCGTCTGCGCCCTTGGATAGCTCGCGCGCCGCATCCGTAGTTTCATTGATGTCGGAAACCGCGGCTGCGGGAACGCATGTCACGTCTGTCGCCCCGGATGGGCCAGACGCCGTTCCGTCCATTTCGGAAGGCACAGACACATGTGCCACGCCAGCGCCTTCGGATGGTGCAGACACTCGAGCCGCGTCTGCGCCCTCGGATGGCTCGCGCGTTGCCCCGGTGCCGGATGCGGCCGCTTCCGCGAGGCTGTCCAGCAGCGCGGGCAGCTTCTCATAGTCGTTGACGCCGAGGAAGGCATCGACCTCCGGCATCTCCTCCAGCAGTTCCTGGCTGTAGCGCTGCGCGAGGCAGCCGCTGACGATCAGTTTCTTGCCGGCGGCCCGGTAGGCGCTCATGTCCAGGATGCGGGCGATGGACTCCCGCTTCGCATCGTCTATGAAGGCGCAGGTGTTGACGAGGATCGCATCCGCCGTCTCCGGCTCCTCCGCCACCGTATGGCCCGCCGCCTCTATGAGCGCCTCGGCCATCTCCGTGTCGCAGGCGTTCTTCGGACAACCCAGCGTTTCGAAATAGACGCGCATCCGCTACAGCCCCTCCTCCTTCATCTTTTCCCAGGCCTCCTCGCTGAGGAGAACCTGCCTCGGGCGGCTGCCGTCCTGCGGTCCCACCACGCCCCTGCTCTCCATCATGTCCACGATGCGCGCCGCCCGGTTGTAGCCGATGCGAAAGCGCCGCTGCAGCATGGAGACGGACGCCTGCCCGCTCTTCACCACCAGCTCGATCGCCTCCGGCAGGAGGTCATCCGAATCGTCGTCGCCATCCTCGCCGGTCTTGTCCATCTGGCTGAGGATCTCCTGGCTGTATCCCTGCGCGACCGGCGCCGTCTGCTGCCGCACGAAGTCGATGACCGCGTTGACCTCGCTGTCGGAGACGAAGGTCCCCTGCACGCGCAGCGGTTTGCTCATGCCCATGGGGTAATAGAGCATATCGCCCTTGCCCACGAGCTTTTCCGCCCCCTGCATGTCGAGGATGGTCCTGGAATCCACCTGGGAGGAGACGGCGAAGGCGATGCGGGACGGGATGTTGGCCTTGATGACGCCGGTGATGACATCCACAGATGGGCGCTGCGTCGCCACGATCAGGTGCATGCCGGCCGCCCTGGCCATCTGCGCCAGACGGCAGATGGACTCCTCGATCTGCGACGGCGCGGCCATCATCAGGTCCGCGAGCTCGTCGATGATGATCACCACCTGCGGCATGACCCTGTCCTCCTCCTCGTCGGCACGGGCCGCCTCGTTGTAGGCCTCCAGGTCGCGCACGCCCGCCTCCGCGAACTTCTTGTAGCGGTCCGTCATCTCCGTCACCGCCCAGTTGAGGGCGGCAGCCGCCTTCGAGGGGTCGGTCACCACGGGAATGAGCAGATGCGGGATGCCGTTGTAGTTGCCCAGTTCCACGACCTTCGGGTCGATCAGAATCAGCTTGACCTCCTCCGGCCGCGCCTTGTACAGGAGGCTCAGGATGATGCTGTTGATGCACACCGATTTGCCGGAGCCGGTGGAGCCCGCGATGAGGAGATGCGGCATCGACTTCAGATTCCCCACGATGGCGTTGCCGCCGATGTCCTTGCCCACCGCAAAGGTGATCTTCGATTTGGCGCCGCGGAAGGCGCTCGATTCGATGATCTCCCGCAGCCTGACCATCGTCACCTGGTCGTTCTCGACCTCGATGCCCACGGCGGGTTTGCCGGGGATCGGGGCCTCGATGCGGATGCTCCGCGCCTCCAGGTTCAGGGCGATGTCGTCGGCGAGGCGCACGATACTGCTGACCTTGACGCCGACGGCGGGCTGAATCTCATAGCGCGTCACGGCGGGGCCCTGCGTCACCTGGACGACGGAGGCGTCGACATGGAAGTTGCGGAGGGTCTCCTCCAGCTTTTCGGCCTTCTTCCTGAGCGCCTCGGCATCGGTGGCGCTCCTGCCCGTGGCGGGCGTGAGGAGATCGACGGGCGGCATCCGGTAGACGGGCGGAGGGGCTGGCACGGGCGCTGCGGGCATCGCGGCGCCCGTCTGGACGCTCGCGGCGGGGCTTCCGGCGGCGTTTCCGGGTCCCGCGGGATTCGAGGCGCCCGGCGTCTTCACGGCACCGGGGACGATCGCAGCGCCGCTGCGGTCGATGAAACGGTTCGCCGACACGGGGGCGCCGTCACCGGCGCTTCCCGCAGGCAGGCTCGCGCCGCCTGCCTGCGTGGCATCTCCGATGGGGGCGGCGCCGGACCCATGCACGCCTGTACCCTGCCCTTCGGGGCCGGCTGCGTTCTCCGCCAGACCGGCGCCAAAACCGCTGAGGCCGGCGGCATCGAAGCTGGATACGCCGGCGCCATGCGCAGCCGACGCGGACGGTGAAGACGGAATGCCCATACCGTCATCGGCGGGTGCCGGACCGCCGTCCAGGCCATAGCCCGCCCCGTAGGTCCGCCGCTCCTCCAGCCCGATGGAATCCTCCGGCGGCCTGTCAAAGAGCGTGTCGTCCTGCATGTAGCGAAGCACGCTGTCCTTCTTCTCGCTCTGCTCCATGGCCTGCCGCTGGCTCAACGGGATATACGGCGGCGTATGGACGCCCACCGCATCCGCATCCGCGCTGCCGTCCGCCGCCTCCCCGGCGCGGGCCCCACCCTGCGCCTGCGAATAGGGGTCGTCCGCCGGCAGCCCGTACCCCGTCCGGGCGTTCTCCGCGCCCTGGCCCTGGGTCGCCTGCGCTGTCTCTGCCCTCTCCGCATCCGCGTTCGCGTTCACATCGCTTCCCGCTGCAGCCTCGTCAAGGCCGGGGCCGCTGATCCGCACGATGGAAGGACCCGTCTGCCTGTTCGCACCGGCCAGACCTCTCTTTTTCCCGGCGGCCTCTGCGGTCTGCGCCGCGCCGTCAGCAGCTGTGCGGGCCGCATCGCCCGCCGCGCCGGGATTCGCCTGCGCCGCCGTCGCACCGCCGCTCCCAGCGGGCAGCGCCGCCGCGCCGGTTGCCCCGGATACGCCTGTTGCGCCGGATGCCCCGGACGATCCCGATGCGCCAGCCGCGCCGGAACCACCTTTTGCGGGGTCACCCTCCTCGAGCACGCTGCTGTTAAAGACCTTGCCCTGCTTCCTCGAACGCTTGGCGGGGGGCTGCGTCTCCATCTCCTGCCGCAGCGTCGCCTTCGCCTCCTCCTCCTCGCGGGCCATCTCCTCCAGTCGCTGCTCCCTCAGGAGGCGCCTCTCCTCGATCTTTTCCCCCATCCGGGCGAAGAATCGAGATACCGGCGTATTGACCAGAAGCAGCAGCGCGGCGACCGTCACGGCGATCGTGAAGATCCAGCAGCCGGCCTTCCCCAGCCATTTGATCAGCAGGGAGGAAAGGAGCATGCCCAGGAAGCCGCCGCTCTTCAGCGTCACGCCGCTCGAGTAGAAACCCTTGATGGCATCCCATGAGAGGTCCAGCGTCGTGGGGTTGATGAAGCGGATCGAGTTCATCATCGTGAGCATCAGGAGGGTGAGCAGGAGCAAAAGCCCGGATTTCAGGGAGATATGGGCCGCTTTGCGGGCGAAAAGAAGGATGCCGTATACGATGAGATAGAAGGGCAGCACGTAGGCGATGAAGCCGAAGACACCCTTCAGCCCGTCCCCCACCACCTTGCCGAATGCGCCGGCGCCGTTCGTCAGCGTGGCGATGATGAGGAACACGCCCACGGCGATGGAGATGATGGCCCATATCTCGTCGATGACGCGGCGGTCCGCCTTTCGCTCCGCCTGAATCTCCTTCACCCTCTCACGCGCGCGCGTCTCCGCCGCGGGGCTGGTCTTGCCGCCGCCCGTCACACGGCCGCCCTTTTCCTGCTTTTTCTTGGCATCTGCCATACCTATACCCCCGTATCCTTCGGTCCTGTCTGTCTTGCCTGTCCTGTCTGGCCTGTCTATCCTATGGTCTTATCTATCCTGTCGGTCCTGTTCGTCCTGCCTACTCTGTCTGGCCCTGTCGGGTTCTGGCCCCTACCGGGCGCCGAAGACGCCGTACAGCACGACGACAGCACCCAAAATCCACACATAGTAGGAAAATACGCTCAGCTTCTCCTTCGATACCACCCGTATCATGGTCTTGATCGCGATGAGGCCCGAGACCGCCGCAACCAGCATCCCCAGGAGGATGGGGCCCCAGGTCATATCGCCCGTCCCGGCCTTGAGAGCCGCCGGCAGTTCCAGCAGTGCCGAGCCGAGTATGGGCGGAATCGAGAGCAGGAAAACATATTTCACCGCAAAAGATCGTTCCAGCCGGCAGAGCAGGCTTGCGAACAGCGTGGTGCCCGAGCGGGATATGCCGGGGCAGATGGCCACGCCCTGCATGGCGCCGATGAAGACGGCATTGCGGATGTTCATATTTTCGAGCGTGCGGTGGCCGGGACGCATCCGCTCGGCGAAGTAGAGCATCACACCGGTGAGGATCAGCCCAATACCGATGGGCGTGACCGAGGTGTACAGGCTGTCGAAGAAGTCGTTAAACAGCACACCGATCAGACCGGTGGGAATGGTCGAGGCGATGATCAGCACCCCCAGCTTGCGGACCGGCCTTTCCTCCAGTCTGAGCCCCTGCCTGCCGATCAGGTCACGGACCGTCTGCACCAGCTCCAGGACCAGATCACGGATGTCCCGCCAGTAGACCACCAGCACCGAGAGCAGCGTGCCCACATGCAGCAGCACGGCGAACAGCAGGACCTGTTCCTCATCGATCTCGAACCATTGCTCCAGCAGTGCCAGATGGCCGGAGCTGCTCACGGGCAGAAACTCGGTCAGTCCCTGCACCAGTCCCAGGATCGCCGCTTGCAGATATGTCATGGCCTGCCTCCCGCTCTTCGCTCGATATAGCCCAGATGCACCAGGGATTCGGCGCAAAGCACCGCGCCGCCGGCCGCCCCGCGCAGGGTGTTATGCGAAAGCCCGATGAACTTGTAGTCGAACAGGCTGTCCTCGCGCAGGCGCCCGATGGAGACGCTCATCCCCTTGTCCGCATCCACATCCATGCGCACCTGCGGTCTGTCCTCCTCCTCGAGATAGCGGATGAACTGCGCCGGCGCTGTGGGCAGACCCGCCTCCTGCGGCAGACCACGGCAGGCCCTGAGCGCCTCGATGAGCTGCGCCTTGGTGGGCTTCTTGCGGAAGTTCACGAAGCAGGCCGCCGTGTGTCCGTTTAGCACCGGCACCCGCAGGCACTGGCAGGTGATGCGCGGCTCCTGGGCCTGGACGATGACGCCCGCCTCCGGGTCGACATGGCCGAAGATGCGCAGAGGCTCCTGCTCGCTCTTTTCCTCCTCCCCGCTGATATACGGGATGACATTGCCCACCATCTCCGGCCAGGTCGCGAAATTCCGGCCCGCCCCGGAGATGGCCTGATAGGTGGTCACGACGCACGCATAGGGCTCGAACTCCCGCCAGGCGTAGAGAGCGGGCGCATAGCTCTGGATCGAGCAGTTGGGCTTGACGGCGATGAAACCGCGCCGCGTGCCCAGGCGCTTCCGCTGATACGGAATGACATCGAAATGCGAGGCGTTGATCTCGGGGATGACCATGGGGACATCGGGCGTCCAGCGATGTGCGCTGTTGTTGGAGACGACGGGCGTCTCCGCCCTGGCATACGCCTCCTCGATGGCGCGAATCTCGTCCTTCTTCATGTCCACGGCGCTGAAGACCATATCCGTGGCATCGGAAATCTTTTCCACATCATCGACGAGCATGACGCGCATGTCGGCCACGCTCTCCGGCATCGGGATGTCCAGCTTCCAGCGATCCCTGACGGCCTCCCGATACGGCAGCCCCTCGCTCTTCTCGCTGGCCGCCAGCGCCGTGATCCGAAAATACGGGTGATCGGCGAGCAGTGTGACGAAACGCTGTCCCACCATGCCGGTCGCACCCAGTATCCCCACGCGAATCTTTTCACCCTCGGTGTATCTTTCTCCATCCATCACCATACCCTCTTCCTTTCTGCATGCGGCGACGAGGCGGCACGCAGACCGCCTGTGCCTGAAAACATGTATCCCCGCTACACGCCGGCGATCCACCGCGTACCGGCGCCAGTCGATCTTCTGCCGCCCGGCGAGCTATTCGGCGAGCCATGCCGGTCGGCGGACCATGCGCCTGCCTGGCATATCGCTATGTACGACGAGCCATCCTCTGCCGCCGGAGAAGTCTTTTGCTGCCGCCCGGCAACTCAGCTATCGCCACACGGCGAACTATCCCCCGCCGTCAGAGAAGTCATTTTCGTTCGAGAAGTCATTCTCTGCCGCCGGAGAAGTCTTTTGCTGC
>CAZDUM010000018.1:17903-20872 GCA_964508645.1 uncultured Oscillospiraceae bacterium
TTCGCCTTTTCAATAACATGCCTGCGGGTGGCCGTACTAAGAGTGCCCTAAGAGGGCCAGGAGGGCCAGAGGGTGGAGGGAGCGTAGAGAGTGGAGAGAGTGGAGAAGGTGAAGAAAGTGGAGAGATGGACAAGGATGACAGAGGGGTCGCGCATGACCCCTTTATCCCGATACTATTTGGACCAAATCACCCGATAGAAAATGGCCCTTTTATCCCGATGCTAATACATCCCTGCATGGCAGATTCGTTGTCCCGGTGCGTGCAATAGCGTCATGGAAAAAAGGCGTTTTGATCGACAGTGTCTCAACACACGTCAGAAAGCTTTACATGGTTTCCCATTTATTTGAGGTCCCTGCTTTGATCATGCCTCCTTCCCGCAGTTTCTTAACAGACCGCTGTATCGTCCTCTCGGTTACACCAAGGGATGCCGCTATTTCTTTAGTCGTGATGCCGGTATCCTCCTCGATCATCTCCAATACCTTTCTTTCTGTATCCGAGAGCTTTAGCCTGGCGGAATCCCCTCCTCTGAAGAAGGTGAATCGGAATCCGGTAGCGGTCTGCATATACTCATATCTGACAGCAGACCTCTCGCATTCTCTGAATGTGCGTTCAAATCCTGTGGATATCTGCTCTATAGTGCCATCACGGAAAAGAATGTCCGAGATTTTCCGGTTCATCGGTATCGGTTCCAGATTTCCCCTTGCAAAATCCTCCGGCTTATAGGGCTTCGGAAATACGCCCGGAGAATAGATGCAGAGTCGGTTGCTGTATATATCCAGTTCAAAATCCGTCGCGGAATCATATTCACCGTGGCTGAATGCATTCACAACGATCTCGCGTATAGCCTGCATGGGTATCTCCGGGATTTCCTCCCGTCGCGTCTTGCCATCAAAAGTTATTTTCCAGTTTATATTCGAAGCGGCGTAGTCCATGCATTTATCGATACACGCATAGACATTGCCCTCAAAGAGTTGAAGATCCAGAACCGTCAGTCTTGTTTCTGCAGCAAATTTTGCCAGTTTCAGGCGTATCGGCCCTCTGCTGGAGAAAAGAACATTCCCGGCATTATTTACATGGCTTTCGTCATACAGCAATCCCAGCTTACCGAGAACCGTTACGGAATCGGAATATTCCATGGAGATGCGTCCTTTTTCACGCCCTCTGGCTATATATTCTTTCAACAGATTCTCGTCGATTTCTGTTACAGATGCTTTGGAATCCGCATTTTCCCACTCCGTGTAATCCTGTCTCTGGGAAAGATAGAACTGCCTCAGCATCTCATTATCCATCTGACGATCCTCGTCATGAAAGCGGAGATAATACCTGCCCTTGGCGGAATAAGGGGCCCTGTTCCCATGAAAGCTGACCTCTATGAAATCTTCACCATCGACAGATTTCTTCTTATCAACAGTATAGACGCAGGAAGGCCTAAGATCTCTCGCAATATCTCTCGATAATTCCGTCAGCGTTGTATCGTCGATCTTCTGCCCCGTCACGGTCCCATCGTTCCTAACGCCAAAAAAACACCGTCCCTTTCCCGTGCTTATTCAGCATCGCAGACATCGATATGATCGCTTTTTCTGTTTCCGCGGTGGACTTCTTAAATTCGATATATTCATTTTCCTCGCCGATATTCATTCTCCCGCCTCCTTGTCGTAGCGACGCAGATAATTGTCGTGTCAGCGACATTATACCGTGTCGTTTTCGGTTTTTCAACGTCGTTTTGTACGCGGCCTCATTGCAAGGCTGCTTACCCCGGCAAACAGACGATGTAGATCTCCCGTCGGACGATTCTGACGATCGTTATAGCGCATCAGAGCTTCCGCTTTGCAAGGAGGATGATTTCCTTCATCCGCTTTCACGAAGACTGCTATGCTGCTTGTTCCGAATGCTATCGCACGCTCATCACAGTATCTCCCAGACGAAAGTAACCGTGTCTTTTGCACGGATGTCATCCGGCTCGATTGCCGGAATGCTGGTTTTTTCCTCCGCCATCGCCGCAAAGAGAATCTCCCCGTCATAGCGTGTAGATGAACGCAGAGTAATCTCGCCCCAATTATAGTCGATATGGATAAGCTCACCCAATTTCACGTTTGAGGCGGCGCAAAGGATTTCAGCTTTCTTCCTGGCATTTTCAGCTGCACGCTGCAGGAGAACGTCGCTAACCTCCGCCGGGTTTTTTACCGTGAAAAATATATTCAGCTCCGGATTCACTGCACAAGCGGAAATGGTCGCGAGCGTTTCACTCAGACGCTGATTGTCAAAATCGAAAGAGAGGGAGAGGGAATAGGAGCAGACATAGCCATCAAATACACTGTTGTAATTCCCTCTTTCGTCCTTCTCGCTTCTATAATCTGCACTTACATCATAACTGGTCGTCTTCAGGTCAGATTTCTCATAGCCTATGTCGCAAATAGCCGCCTGTAACAGTTCAATCTTCCGGGAAGCTGCTGCCACGGCTCCGTTGTAGTCCTTATCCTTGCCATCGATAGCGAGAGAAAGCGTCACATAGTCTGGTTTTACCTTTGCCGTTCCGATGCCTTTTACCGTGATCGTTTTTTCCATTGTCATCTACCGTCCTTTCTGTCATGGCGATCTGTATCAATCAACTTTTTCCGGTCAGGCGCCATGAAACCGGAAACAAATGCAGCTGTCCGGTTTCGCCTTACAGCTACATTTTAGAAAAACTGCTACTCTGGTTGGTCGCATAGCAAGCGACAAATTGATACAGCGAAACGTTAATTTTTACGTAATAGGTCAATTCCAAGTCTGCTGAGCAATTCGCCAGTTTTCTTTAGAATGGCCGAGATCTTCTACCCTTCACCATCTCCACAGTCGACTTTGTGAGATTCTTTTTTTTCTCATAATTCGCCGCCCCGAAACAGGCTTCTTCCATGCTGCCTTCTGTTCCCGTGTTAGTGTAAAATAGTTGTGGAGTTTTTGGGGGACGAAAATAGAGGTCAGCAAA
>CAZDUM010000019.1:0-1204 GCA_964508645.1 uncultured Oscillospiraceae bacterium
GAAACGGTATGCGCCTAGGGAGCGCCTTCGTCTCAGCTGATGTCCGCCCGCGCTCGGAAGCCGCGTGTCGGCTTAGAGGTACTGGTTCTTCCGGCCGGCGCTGCTGTCCAGGGAATCCAGCTCGTTGAGGGCCTGCCCGGTGCCGACGGCGACGCAGGACATCGGGTCGTCCGCGATGCGAACCTGAATCCCGGTCCTGTCGGCGATGCGCTGGTCGATGCCGTACAGCAGCGCGCCGCCGCCCGTGAGCACGATGCCGGAGTTGCTGATGTCCGCCGCGAGTTCCGGGGGCGTGCGCTCCAGCACATTGTGGACAGCCTCCGTGATGGTGATCATGGCCTCTTCCAGTGCCTCCATCATCTCCTCGGATGTCACATCCACGATCTTCGGCAGGCCGGTCACGAGGTCCCGACCGCGGCATTCCCGCGTGAGAACCTCCTCACGGGGAAATGCCGTGCCGATGGTCAGCTTCAGCTCCTCCGCCGTCCGCTCGCCGATGTAGAGCTTGTGCTCGCGGCGCATGTATTTAATGATGGCTTCATCGAACTTGTCGCCGGCCATCTTCACCGAGGTGCTGGCCACGATGCCACCCAGCGAGATGACGGCGATATCCGTCGTGCCGCCGCCGATGTCGATGACCATCACGCCGTCCGGTTTGCTGATGTCGATGCCCGCGCCGATCGCCGCCGCCACCGGCTCCTCCATCAGGTAGACATCCTTGCCGCCCGCCTGCTGTGCCGCCTCGCGCACGGCGCGCTTTTCCACATCCGTGACGCCGCTGGGCACGCAGATCATAATCCGGGGTTTGAAAAAGCGCCCGGACCCGCATGTTTTCTTGATAAAATACTTCAGCATCCGTTCGGTGATGTCGTAGTCGGAGACCACGCCATCCCTGAGCGGGCGCACAGCCACGATGTTCGATGGTGTCCGCCCCAGCATCTGCCGCGCATCCTCGCCCACGGCCAGAATTTCGTCCGTGTCCTTGTTCAGGGCCACCACCGACGGCTCGTTGAGCACGATGCCCTTGCCCTTGATATATACCAGCACATTGGCCGTTCCCAGATCTATACCCACTTCTGTCGCAAATGCCATGATCTTCTCCTTTTCTCGGCGGTCGTCTTGCTGCCGCCCGTCCTTCATTATATCGAAAATCCGCGATGTTTTCAACGGGATTCACAGGAATTCGCGAATCCTCTGCCGGCCG
>CAZDUM010000019.1:1304-2882 GCA_964508645.1 uncultured Oscillospiraceae bacterium
CGGAGATGTCACATCGCAAGGCCGGTGCCGAGCAAAATCTCATCCACCACGGCTTCTACGGTTTTATCGTCGTTTACGATCTCCGCATCGCACCAGCTCCGGTACAGGGGCAGGCGCGCGGCGCGCAGCCTGGACAGCGGGGTCGTCTGGCTGATGGGCCGCCCGTCCGTGGGCAGATCGGAGAGCCGCCGGTCGAGGAAGATCAGGTATCCGTTCTCGGCCAGCGCGTAGTAGTTCTCCTCCCTCGTCACCACACCGCCGCCGCAGGCTATGACGGCGCCGGTCGTATGCCGCAGGCTCTCGATGACCTCGCCCTCTATGCGCCGAAATTCTGGCTCGCCGCCGCCTGCGAAGATGTCGGGGATGGAGCTGCCCGTCCGCTCGACGATCTTTTCATCCGTGTCGATGAAGGGCCTGCCGGTCCGCGCCGCCAGCGCGCGTCCGATGGTCGATTTGCCGCAGCCGGGCATGCCGATGAGCACGAGGTTCTGCTTCTCAGCGCGCAGCGCGCCTTCGATGGCCGGGACCGCCGCCGTCTCGATGGCCGTGCCGAGGAAGCGCTCGGCGCTGGCCTTGGCCTGCACCACGAGCATGTGCAGCCCGTCGCTGATCTCCACGAAGGAGCGCTCCGCCTGGAGGAGGAGGTTCGTGCGCAGGGGGTTAAAGATCAGGTCGCACGCCCAGCGCAGCTGCGGGAACATGCCTGGGTTGACGGCGGCCCTGCCCGTATCGGGATACATGCCCACGGGGGTGGCGTTGACCAGGATCGTCGCATCCCGGTGCGCCTGCAGTCCCGCGTAGTCGCATCCCGTCCTGCCGTCGCGGCTGACCACCACCACGGACTTAGCGCCCAGGTCCTGCAGCACGCAGGTGACGGTCTTGGAAGCGCCGCCGCTGCCCAAGACCACGCATTTCGCGCCGGCGACGGGCGCGCCAGCCTGCACGACCGTATCGCGAAAGCCTTCGTAGTCCGTATTGTCGCCGCAGATGCGGCCGCCGCGTTTCACCAGGGTATTGACGGCGCCGACGCGGCGCGCCGTCTCCGTCAGCTCGTCGCAGAAGGGGATCACCGTCTCCTTGTACGGGATGGTCACATTGAGGCCCGTCCAGTCGCCGTGGCGCACGAAGTCCTCCACCTCCTGCGGCTCTTTCTCGAACAGGTGGTAGCGGTAGGGCTCGCACCAGGCGCCCAGGGCCGCGTGGATGGCGGGAGAAAAGCTGTGGGAAAGCCTGCGGCCCAGAAGGCCGAAGGTGCGGCCCTCGTTCTGGTACTCGCTGCTCACATCGATCAGCGTCTCGAAAAGGCGCGCGGCGTAGTCTGCCAGGGCGGGTGGGACGGCGGCCCGCACGCGCGCGTAAATCTCCTCCTCGCGCGCGGGCATGCGGATCGGCATGCCGTGATCGGCCTTGTAGAGGCCGATCTGGCGGGCCGCCTCCATGCGGCGCACGAACGCCTGCAAAATGATCTCATCCTCTTCATTGATGACGGCGCGGGCCTGCTCCAGAGTCATATTCTTTTCCCGCGTCCCCTCTTGTTCCTGCATACGATCCTCCATTCGTCCATACATGTATCCAGCC
>CAZDUM010000019.1:2982-14391 GCA_964508645.1 uncultured Oscillospiraceae bacterium
TCGTCCTCCAGCATCCTGTACCCCACGCCGAGCTCCGTGAAGATGTAGGCCGGTTCGCCTGGGTTCTTCTCCAGCTTGCGCCGGATGTTGGCCATGTTGACCCGCAGGATGCGGTTGTTGTCGTCGGCGTAGGGCCCCCAGACGGCATTGATCAGGCTGTCGTAGGTCATGACCTTGCCGGAGTTCTGCGCGAGCAGGGAGACGATCTTGTACTCCACGCGCGTCAGATGCACCTCTGCGCCGTGCAGCGTCACCAGGCGCTTCTCGAAGTCGATCTTCAGGCCGGCGGCGCTGTAGGGCCGGCTGGCGTCGACGGGGTCGTTCTTCAGCTTGTTGCTGTGCCGCATCGCCGTGCGGATGCGCGCCAGAAGCTCGCTGGTCCCGAAGGGCTTGGTGATGTAGTCATCGGCACCGGTATCCAGCGCTTCGACCTTTTCCTCCTCCCGCGTGCGCGCGGAGATGACGATGATGGGGATGCTCGACCAGGCGCGCGTCTTGCGGATGATCTCCATCCCGTCCATGTCCGGCAGCCCCAGGTCCAGCAGCACCAGGTCTGGCGGGGCGGATGTCAGGAAGGTCATGGCCTCCCGGCCGCTGCGCGTGGCGGTCACCCTGTACCCGTGCGCCTGCAGCGTTTTGGCCATGAAGTCGCAGATGCTCCTCTCATCCTCAACGATCAGAACCGATATCTTCTGCGTCGCGTGTGTCGCGCTCTGCGTCATATACGTAAGCCTCCTCTGTCTTCGGAAGCGTGAAGATGAACTCCGCGCCGTCCCCGTGATTCTCGGCCCATATCTCGCCCTTGTGGGCCGTGACGATGGTCTTGCAGATGGACAGTCCGATGCCCATCCCTTTGTGGGCGTCCGGCGGCTCGTCCTCCTGCCAGCCGGGCGGCTGGTATCCCTCTCCGTCGAAGATCGTCTTCAGACGGTCCGGATCGATGCCGACGCCGTAGTCCCGCACCCGAAACAGCACCCGGTCCGTCTCCTCCTCCACCGTCAGCTCGGCCGGCCTGTCGCTGTGCGCGTGGTCGAAGGCGTTCTGGAGGATATTGAGCAGCACCTGCTCGATGAGCATGGCGTCCATCATCACCATGACCACCTCCGACGGCACCTGCACCCTGACCTCGGCGCCGGGGTTGCGTCGGCGAAACCTCGCGACCGAGGAGGCGACCACCTCGTCCACCGCCTCTAGGGACATCTTGACCTGCGCGCCCTCGTTCTCGCTGTCGATGCGCGTCACCGTCAGGAGGTTTTCCACCATGTTCAGCAGCCAGTTGGCATCGTCGCGGATGTTGGAGACCAGCGCCCGCTTTTCCGCCGCCGTCAGCGTCTCCTCCATCTCCAGATAGGAGTTCGTGTTGCCGATGATGCCGGTCAGGGGCGTGCGGATGTCGTGCGACACGGCCCGCAGCAGATTGGCCCGCATCTTCTCCTTTTGCGCCTCCATCAGCGCCTTTTCCTGGGCGGCCAGCTCCCGCGCCTGCGCCTTCATGTTCGTGGTCATGGTCGAGGTGATGAAGGCGACGATGAGCATGCCCGTAAAGGTCACCTGATAGCCCTCCATGGTGAAATTCAGGCTGCCGTAGGGCACGGTGAAGAAGAAGTTGACGCTCACCATGCTCAGCACCGCGAACAGCAGGCCGAACAGGTAGCCGTCGGTGTAGCGCGCCACGATGAAGAGGCCGAGCATGTAGAGCATGGCGATGTTCAGCGAGGGGTCGGAGGCCGTGCGGTCGAAGAAGAAGGCGCCGACCGTGGCCGCCAGAAACACGAGGGCGAACAGCAGCCAGCTGCGGCGCAGGGACCTGCGTCTCTCCTCCGGACTCTGCGGCGCTCTCCGGTAGCGGCGCAGAGCGTGCAGACCGCCCGGCCGTCTCGTCTTTTCATTCATGATGTCCTCACACCTCTTCTTCATCATCCTGCGCATAGTGGGCAGCCAGGCGGCCGACATTGTTGTTGGAGCCCATGACCCAGAGAATATCCCCGCGACGCAGCAAAAGGTTCGGATCGGGCATAACGATGGGATAGCCGTCCTTTTGCAGCCCCAGAATCAGGCACTTCCAGGTCTCCCGGAGGCGGCCCTGGCGGATGGGCCGGTTGATGAAGCTCTCGTCCCCTCTGAGCTTGATGGCGATGATCGACAGCGCGTTGTCCACATCCGGGTAATCGCTCTCCATGAACTGCTTCAGCGTGCGCATGGGCTTCGTCTGCTGCAGACCGGTCAGGGCGTAGAAGTTCTGGAGCGCGATCTCCTCACCCACGACGAACACCTTGTCCCCCGCCTCCAGCATCATATCCCTGTCCGGCAGAATGAAGTGCTTATCGCCCCGGCGAATCTTCACGACATAGACATTGTAGTGCGCACCCCAGTTCAGGCTTTCCAGCGTTTTTTGCAGGTAGGGTGCCTCCGGCGGCGCGATAAAAGTGATGATGCGCAGGGTTTCGTCCAGCCACACCTGCCGGCGGCCCGCCTTTTCCTCCCTCTCGATGATGCGCTCGTTGAAGTTCCGCAGGAAGCGGGTCTCGAGCTGCAGGTACCACGAGGCCATGAAGCCGGTGCGGGAGAGCGCCAGCAGAAGGATGGTCAGGATGACGGCGATCCACACGGGCGGCATATGGAAAAAGTAGTTGAGCGGAAGCATGGCGATGATGCCGGCAACCGCGATCTTCAGGACGTTGAGTACCAGAAGCGGCAGCTGGAACGAGCTCTGCTTGAGCCACAGCGAGGTGAACTGGTTGTCGTGTGGATTCAGCATGGGCCGCAGGAAGAGGCCGATGATGAGGAAGGAGACCGCGCAGGCGACGATCTGGCTGCCGACGAGGGGCATCAGGCCGACCAGGGCCGGCTGCACCACGCGGATGCCGAGAATGACGCCGCCGAGCATGATGCCGCCGTAGACGACCAGGCGGAAGAAGTACATCTTGAGGTAGGCGTACCACTCGCTGTCCTTCACCTCTTCCTGCTGGCGGGTCGAGGTGTAGCGGTTCAGCTTTTCCAGGACGGAGGCGGGCAGGTGCTTCTTCAGGAAGCGGCAGGTCGGCCCGGCGGCGCGGATGCAGAACGGCGTCGTGAAGGTCGTGATCACCGACACGGCGACCACGATCGGGTACAGGTACGCGCCGGTCAGGCCGAGGCTCTGTCCCAGAGAGGCGATGATGAAGGCGAACTCGCCGATCTGCGCCAGCGCGAAACCGCCGGAGACGGCCGTTTCGAGCGTCTGCCCGGACAGCAGCATGCCCAGCGCCGAGAAGAGGAGCTTGCCGAGGATCGTGACGACGGTGATGACCAGGATGGGGAGCGCGTAGCGGACGATCATGGCCGGGTCGACCATCATGCCCACGGAGAGGAAGAAGACGGCGCCGAACATGTCCTTGACGCCGCGCGTCAGGGTCTCCACGCGCTCCGCGTGCAGGGTGCCCGCCACGAGGGAGCCGGCGAGAAAGGCGCCGAGGGCGGTGGAGAAACCCAGCCAGTTGGCCAGGAGCACCATCCCGAAGCAGAGGCCGAGGGAGACCACGAGGAGCATCTCGTCGTTCATCAGGCCGATGGTGCGGTTGAAGAAGGTGGGGATGAGGTAGATGCCCAGGACGAGCCAGACGATCAGGTAGAGGAGCATCAGGGCCAGGCTGCTCGCCACCTCCCTGCCGGAGATGCCCTGCCCGACGGCGACCGTGGAGAGGATGACCATCATGAAGATGCCCACGATGTCCTGGATGACCAGCGTGCCGAACACGCTCTCCGTGAACGGTTTCCCCTTGAGACCCATCTCGTCGAAGACCTTGATGATGATCGTCGTCGAGCTCATGGAGAGCATGCCACCCAGGCAGATGCTGTCGGCCGCCGTGAAGCCCAGCGCCTGTCCCGCCACGTAGCCGAGGCCCAGCATGCCGGCCACCTCGACGATGGTGGTGACGATGGCCGTGCTGCCGACCTGGGCCAGCTTGTGCAGGTTGAATTCCAGCCCCAGGTGGAACATGAGGAAGATGATGCCGATCTCGCTCCAGGTGTGGATGCCCTCCGTATCCTCCACCGTCATAAACAGGGGAAAATACGGGCTCATCAGGAAGCCCGCCAGGATGTAGCCGAGCACGAGCGGCTGTCTGATGCGCCGAAAGACGATGGTGATGACGCCGGCCGTCAGCAGCATGATCGCAAGGTCCGATATGAGTTTCGGTATTTCCATGAAATCGCCGCCTCCTCCTGCTATTGTACCCAAGGAAACGGCGGGCGTCAAGACACCGACAGAATACCGACAAGAATCAGGTGATGCGAATCAGGTGAACCGTGAATCGAGGTGAATCAGCTGATGCGGTTGTAGCTGCAGCCCTCAAAGGCCGTGTTGAAGCGGCAGAGGCCCTGATACTGGCAGAGGGAACAGGCGGATCTGTCTTTGGACCGCATGGGATGGATGTCGATCCTGCCCTCCTGGAGACCTTCGCAGGCCTCCAGGACCCGATCCTCCACCTCCCGCATGAGCGCATCGAACGCCTCGCTGCTGAGGAGTCTATCCGGGCTGTTTCCCTGTATGCCGCCCTTCGTGGCCTCGATCTGCACGACCTCCGAATAGTCGCTGAACTCACCGGCGATGTCCTCGATGACCTGCGGCTCGTCCACCAGGATGCCGTTCAGCCGGAAGGCCTTGCGAATCCCTTTTTGCAGGGACGTGGCATCCACATGCCTGTCAGACAGTTCCACGCGCGGTTCGCTGATATTGAAGTAAAAGACGCCGGCGGGTTTTCGGGTCTGCTGACAGGCCGCCTTGAGGTACAGCATGAGCTGCAGGCGGTAGCCCTGCCGGGCCTCGTCGGGCTTAAAGTTGTCTTTCCCCGTCTTGTAGTCGATGATCTTGACGCGATCGCCGGGCAGATAATCCACGCGGTCGATGATGCCCTCCACATAGACCGTCTCGCCCGATGGCAGGTCGACGGTCACGGGGGGGATGGACCGCCCGCGTCCGAACGCCGCCTCGAAGACGCTGCGTTCGATCCGGCCGGCCCGCACCTGCTCCACCATCGCCCAGCAGGTCTGCTGGCATGCGCGCAGCAGGCGGCCGCTGCGGTAACGCTCCGTATCGCCGAACTGGAAGACGCCCTCCTTGTATGCCGCCATCTGCGCCTCCACCGCGGCGAGCACCATCTCGTCGCACTGGCCGTGTGTGATCGTCATCCAGGGAGAACCGGGGTCCGTGACGGCCAGATCGGGCCGCGTCAGGCGGCGCGACACATCCATGAGACAGGCGTGGTACAGGTCGCCGATCTCTCGCGGCGCCACCTCGTAGACGCGTCTCTCCTCCGGTCTAAGACCGTAGGCGATGAAGTGCGCGAACGGGCAGCGTGAAAAGCGCTCCAGGCGGGAGGGACTGACGGACAGGGCGGCAGCCGGATCGCGGCGAAACAGCTCCCGCGCGGCGGCCTCGCCGAGCGGCTTCTGGATGTTGGTGAAGGCGAAGCCGTGCCGAATGGGCGCGAGCGATGCGGGGGCATGCTGCCGGTACCAGCCGAGCGTCGCCTGCCAGACGGGGGAAAGGGTGCCTCGCGCTCCCTCTGCCACATCCTGCAGGGCCTCCGTGAGATGCCGGAGCGTGCCGACACCCGCGCTGAGAAGCGGCAGGTCGGCGCCCGCATCCGTGCGGCTCAGGACATCTCTTTCCTCCTGCAGATCCGGAAACAGCGCGCGGAGTCTCGTGTAGACGGAGGAGGGACGCCGCTCCTTTCCGTCCTCCCCGGTGGCGGCATAGCTGACCCACAGCACATCGCGGGGGCTCGAAAGCAGCCGGTAGACGGCCAGCTTTTCCTCCATGAACAGGATGCTGTCCACCTTGCAGAGGGCCGCGCCGCGCGCCGCGAACAGGTCCCGCTCCTCCCGGTCCAAAAGCCCGCTCTCCGCATGCTCCTGGGGCAGGACGCCCTCGTTGGCGCCCACCACGAGCAGGGCGTGCAGGCCCGAAAAACGGCTGCGCTGCAGGGTGCCCATGAGCAGTCCGTCCTGCGTGGGCGGCAGGAGCCCGATCTCGACCTGCGACAGACCCACGGTGAGGAGCTCGGAAAAGGACGGCAGGTCCAGCGCTGTCTCGCCGATGATCTCGCGCATCTGGTCGAGGATGCGCACCACCTGGCCCCAGATCTGGCTGGTTTCCTCCCCCAGGTCGAGGCGGCCCGCCGCCTCCTGCGTCTCTATGAAGTCGGCGATCCGATCCGGCAGGGCCGCCTCCTCGTACAGGAAGAGGTACAGGCTGTCGATGAAGTCGCCCGTCGTTCCGGCCGCGGCTGCCAGCTCCGCCAGCCGCTGCGCCGGTGCCACGGCGCGCTGCCTGAGTGTTTCGAGCCTCGCCAGTTCCTCGTCGCCGTACTCCGCCGCGCCCTTCCGGAAGGGTCGGGTCCACATCGTGAAGCGGATGCGGTATTTGATGGCGTAGTTTTCGAGGTCCGTGACCTCACGGCGTTCAAGCGGGCCGAAGCCGGACTTGAGCATGCGAAACACATCCTCGCTTCGATAGCCCTCCGTCACGATGTCCATCAGTGCCAGGAGGTACTGCACCACGGGGCTGGTGAGGATGTCGCGCTTGCGGTCCGCGCGCAGGGGGATGCCGTACTCGGTGAAGATGCGCTCCAGGATGGGGCCGCGCACGCTCTGGTCGTTGCAGACGAGGCCGATGTCGCGATAGCGGAAGCCCCGCTCGCGCACCAGCTCCAGCACGAAGGCGGCGGCGCTCTCCGCCTCGCGATAGGCGTCCGCCGCCGCCACGAGGTGGATGTCCCGGCAGTGGGCGTCGTGCGGGTAGGGCCGGGCCGGCAGGGCGTAGAGCTCGCGCTCGATGTGGGCGATGGCGGGATTGCGGGCGGCGGCGGCCGTGCCGGCGTCCGCCGGCTCGCGAGGCAGGGCCTCGCGGCGTGATGCCACGCCTACGGCCGCCGCCTCCCGCTCCAGGGCCTCCATCACCAGCTCCGTCAGCGCAAAGAGGGAGGCGTCCCGGCCTCCGGCATCCCAGGTGAGGAGCACGTGCACCTCGGCCGCATGGGCCATCAGCTGCCCGATGACGCCGATCATCCGGGGGGTGAAGCTGTCAAACCCGTATATCCATATATGATTGCCGTGAATGAGCGCCGAGCGGCCGATCTTTTGCTGGTAGAAGGCGATATAGTCCTCGCTGTCCGTGTAGTGCCCGCGGATGGCCTCCTCGTAGTCGTGGTAGAGGAGCCGCAGGTCGTGCAGCTTGCGCCGCAGGTAGCTGTCCGCCGCCAGGTCGTCCGTCACGGCGTCGAGCGTCGCTTCGCCTCCGTTGTACTGCTTGAGCTGGGCGATGAAATCGCTGAGCAGCTCGATGAAGCTGCTGCGGGTGGACAGTCCCCGAAAGACCTGCAGGTCCTCATTTCGCTGCGAGACGATGCGCGTCAGCAGCATGTGGCGGCCGTACTTGTCCAGGAAGGCCTGCCGGCTGCCGCCGAGTTCCGACAGGAGGCGGCTGCCGAGCCGGGAGAACGACAGGACCTCCACATCCATCAGGCACTGGGCGTGCAGATGCGAAAAAGCCTGCTGCTCGGCCTCCAGCGTGTACTGGTCGGGCACCAGGATGAGCGCGCGCGGCTCTCCGCTCACGTCCATGCGGCGAATCTGTCCGAAGAGGAAGGCCTCCTTGTCGATGTCGGCGCGGCCATAATGGATGTGCAGCATGGGGTCTCCTTTCTGGCTTTCGGGGCGGCGCGGGCCGCCTACGCCTCGTTCCAGGTCCGCAGGAGCGGCAGCAGCTCCGCCGGCGTCCGGATCAGGGCATCGGCGCCTGCCTCGCCGTCCGGGTCCGACGCCTTCGTCACGCGCCACTCCACGAGCACGGCCTTCACGCCGGCGTTCCTCGCGCATTTCATGTCGAATGGACTGTCGCCCACGAGCACCGCCTCGGCGGGCGAGGCGGCGAGGCGCGCGAGCGCCAGTCTGGCAGGGGCGGGATCTGGCTTATGCGCCTCGGTGTCCTCGCAGGTGACGATGGACTCGTCCGGGAAATAGGCGTCGATGCCGACCCGCCGAAGATAGCGCAGGGTGGAATCGCGCACCCGCGACGTGACGATCCCCATCGAGAAGCCGTCCTTTTGCAAAGCCTGCAGGAGCTCGTCGATGCCGGGAAAGGGCTTCAACAGATGCTCGGTGTGCGCCTGCTGGTAGTCGCGGTATATCTCCGCCGCCGTCTCCGGCTCCACCATGGGAAACTCGCGGGCCATGGTGGTCAGAAGCGGTTCGCCGAAGCAGGCGGTGATGTGTGCCACCGGCGCCTCGTGTCCGAGAAATCTCCGGTAGGTGTACTGCCAGGAGGCGATGATGACGTCGTTGGTATTGACCAGCGTCCCGTCGAGGTCGAATAAAACGCAGCGGATCATATCTCCTCCTATGCGCGCGGCGTGCGCGGCGCGTCCGGGGCGTTCGGGTCTCTCTCCCCGCTCTGCGCGCGCAGTTTGGCGCTGATAAAGGCGTCGAGGTCGCCGTCCATCACGGCCTGCACGTTGGCCGTCTCCTCGCCGGTGCGGTGATCCTTGACCATGGTGTAGGGCTGGAACACGTAGGACCGAATCTGGGAACCCCAGGTGTTCATGGAGTAGTCTCCCTTCAGCTCCTTCAGGTTCTCCTTGTGCTCCTGCTCGGCCAGCTCCATCAGGCGCGCCGTCAGAATCTTCATGGCCATCTCCTTGTTCTGGTGCTGGCTGCGCTCGTTCTGGCAGGTGACGACGATGTTGGTCGGCAGGTGCGTGATGCGGATGGCGGAGTCCGTCTTGTTTACATGCTGGCCGCCGGCGCCGCTGCTGCGGTAGGTGTCTATGCGCAGGTCCTCCGGGTCGATCTGCACGCTGACCGTGTCGTCGATCTGGGGCGTCACCTCCACCAGCGCAAAGGAGGTCTGGCGCTTGCCGGCCGCGTTGAAGGGGGAGATGCGCACGAGCCTGTGCACGCCCTTTTCGGCCTTCAGGTAGCCGTAGGCGTTCTCACCGTCCACCAGGAAGGTGGCGCTCTTGATGCCGGCCTCCGTGTCGTCCTGCAGGTCGGTGAGGCGGACATCGTACCCTTTCTTCTCGCACCAGCGGGTGTACATGCGCAGCAGCATCTCAGCCCAGTCCTGCGCGTCTACACCGCCGGTGCCGGCGTGGATGGAGACGATGGCGCCGTTATGGTCGTATTTTCCCGTCAAAAGGGTGCTTAGGCGCATGTCATCGAGCCGCTCCCGTGTCTCGCGGAACAGGCTCTCTATGCTGTCGGCCGTCTCGGCGAGCTCCTGCGGCGGGGCGCCGCTCTCCTCCTCCATCTCGGCCAGCTCGATCAGTTCCTCGACATCGTCGAGCGCCTTCTCGAGGGAGGCACAGGCGTCGAGCGACTGCTCCATGGATTTTTTGCGGCGCATGACCTTCTGGGCATAGTCCGGATCATTCCAGAAGCCGTCCTGCTCGATCTCCCGGTCGGCCCGCTCCACCTCGCTTCTCAGTTTCGCGAGGTCAAAGACAGTCACCGACTTCCATCAGAGTCTCCCTGCAACCCGGGAGCTGGGTCTTTATGGCATCCAGCTTTAACATGGTAAACCTCTCTTTCGTTCATTTTGGCAATCCGGCGCGGGGAAAACCGCCCTCTCAGGTCGCGGGTTTATTCGCCATCTCGCTGAGAAAATCGGGCAGGTAGCTGTACGGCACGAGCCGTCCCGCGCGGTCGAGTGCCCGGATGGCGGCGAGGTTCGTATAGCGGGCCTCGCAGGTCTCCCCCTCCTGCAGGACCACATCGGCCAGCGGCGTATCCTGCCGGAAGAGCCACACATCCAGGAAAAGGTGTTCGCGTCGGAATGTTCGCAGGAGTCGGCCGCGTTCCGGTTCGAGCACGATGCCCGTCTCCTCCCGCACCTCGCGCAGCGCCGTCTGCAGGCTGTCCTCCCCGGCCACGGCCGCGCCGCCCGTCGTCTCCCAGTACCCCGCATAGGGCTTTTGGGGCCAGCGTCTCGTCAGCAGGAACAGGCCGCGGCTGTCGCGCAGCCACACGTGGACGGCCAGGTGCAGCTCCCCCTCCGCCAACGGGTCTCCGCGTCTGTGCAGGCGACCCGTCAGCTTCCGGTCCCGGTCATAGACATCCCACAGTTCATCGTCTTCCATGGTCTCAGGCGATCTCCTTGACCTCGTATCCCGCCTCCGCCACGGCATCCCGCAGCATCGCATCGGTGACGCCGGCGCCGCACTCCACGGTCGCGGTGCCCGCCTCCAGGTCGACGGTGGCCGACACGCCCTCGATGCCGTTCAGGGCCTTCTCCACATGCTTGCGGCAGTTCTGGCACATCATGCCCTCGATTTTCAATAGTTTCTTCATCGTATGTCCTCCTTGCTCGTTCTCTTCTCTTCGCTCGGCCGCGGCGGATGCAGATGCAGCCGCACCGCTCTCATCGTCGCGCCCGCGCCGTTCCCTCTGCTCATTTGACGGGGCCGCGGTGGAAACCGCGCTGCCTGTCCGCTCCTCATGCCGTCCGTTCATCTCGGTGCCGGCGGATGCAGATATGGCCGCGGCGCCCTCATCGGCATGGGTTTGCGGCTCCTTTTGCCCGTCCCGCGTGGCGGCAGCATCGCCTTCTTCGCTCTGCAGCGGCGGCAGGGGGCCGAGCGGTTCGCGCTGCCACTTGCGGCGCCAGGCGGCGTCGGTCCTCCCCTTCTCCGGGTGGAAAAAGTTCAGCCGCAGGGCGTTCAGGCAGACGCAGACGCTGGAGAGGCTCATGGCCGCCGCGCCGAACATGGGGTTCAGCAGCGGGCCGCCGAAGATGTACCAGAGTCCGGCCGCCAGCGGAATGCCGATGACATTGTAGATAAAGGCCCAGAAGAGATTCTGGTGAATGTTGCGGATCGTCTGGCGGGAGATGCGGATGCCCTTCACCACATCCATCAGCGTGGAGCGCATGAGCACCACATCCGCGGCCTCCAGGGCCACATCCGCACCCGCGCCGATGGCGATGCCCACATCGGCCCGCGTCAGGGCCGGCGCATCGTTGATCCCGTCGCCGACCATCGCCGTCCGGCCGCGTGCCGAAAGCGCAGCCACGACCGCCTCCTTTTGCTGGGGCAAAACATCGGATACCACGATATCCACATCCACGCCGGATGCGATCGCCGTCGCCGTCCGCCGGTTGTCGCCGGTGAGCATCACCACCTCCACGCCCATATCGCGCAGCGTGTGCACGGCCTCGCGGCTGTCCTCCTTCACCACATCGGCCACGGCGATGAGGCCGAGCAATCTGCCATCCAGTGCGAAGTACAGGGGTGTCTTGCCCTGTGCGGCCAGCCTGCGGCCCGCCGCCTCCATCTCTGGGGAGAGAAGTCCGGCCGCGCGCAGCAGGGCATCGTTGCCGCCGAGCGCCTCGCGGCCATCGAGCCGCCCCGAAACGCCGGCGCCGGGCAGCGC